>DASTXL010000002.1 GCA_035758565.1 Candidatus Saccharimonadales bacterium | reverse complement strand
GCGAGCATTAATTAAGAAAGTCGGCTAGAACTTTGACTGTTTTTTGGATGTCTGCTTCGGTAGTTTGGCGACCAAGGCTAAACCGCAAGGTCGACCGAGCTTCTTCCGGCGACAAGCCAATGGCCGATAGAACGTGCGACGCCTCAGCAGAACTGGCACTGCAAGCACTGCCAACCGCGCAAATTATTCCTGCTTCATCTAGTTGCATCATTAATCTTTCGTTATCAACGCCAGCAAATGTAACGCTGATAATATGCGGCGCCCGATGTTTGCTTGAACCGTTAACAACCGCTTGGGGGAATTTTTCTGAAATCATTTGCTCAAACTGCTGCCTAAGATTCATTACCCGCTCTGACTCTTGACCACGCATTTTTTGAGCGATATCTAAGGCCTTAGATAGCCCTACGTCGCCAGCTACATTTTCGGTGCCGGAGCGCAAGCCAAATTCTTGGCCGCCACCGACGATCAGAGGCTGCAGCTTTACTCCAGCTTTTATGTATAGAGTACCGCTTTGCTTAGGACCGTAAAGTTTGCCGCCATTAATGCTCATCAAATCAACACCGAGACGCGAGGTGTGCAAATCCAGGTAGTTGCCGGCCTGGGCGGCATCGGTGTGTAAGTAGATTGGTGTTTTATTGCCGGCTAGCAACCGACTTTTCCTTAACTTGTTAAGTAATTCGGCTATTTCACGCAGCGGCTGAATTGTTCCCAGCTCGTTGTTCACATACATCACGCTAACTAGCACCGTTTTATCGTTTAGCATTTCTTCTAGGGCCAAGGTGTCTACAATACCTTGCCCTGTCGCTGGAATTTCTTGGTAGTTAAACAATTTTGCTGGTGCTAGTACCGACTCATGCTCGAGCGAGCTGATTAGTGCCTCGCCTTCCGGAAAGCTCCGCATGATTCCCTGAACGGCTAGGTTGTTCGCCTCGGTAGCGCCGGCAGTAAAAATAACTTCGGCCGGCCGGCAGCCTAAATGCGAAGCGACGCCAGACCGTGCTTCGTTAAGAGCACTGCGCTCGGCCTGACCGGCCAAATATGTGGCGCTAGGGTTGTAAAAGTCTTGGGTGAAATAAGGCTCCATGGCCTTCAAAATTTCGGGGTCCATCGGCGTAGCCGCAGCATAATCCAGATAAATTGACTTTTTCATCAGTTTATTATTTTACCACACCTTTGATACCAAAACCTGCCTGGTTTCGTAGCTGTCGGCGTGCGAGCAAACACCCAAATAAGAAGCTAAGTTTTGGCGATTCACTTTTTGCAGCATCCGATTTTTGGTCTTTGTGCGTAGTAATGTAGCGTGCGGCTTTAGCACATAGCCCAAAAAATCTATGCCTTCATTCCAACTCCTAATAGAGACTTTGGCTGGATGGAGATCCAGATCAAGCTCACTTTGTAAAAATTCCCTGATCGGCGATAGTAACTCTAAAAGGTGTTGTCGGTCTTCGTTGACTATTACAAAATCGTCGCAGTAACGTACATAATACTTTTCACGAAGTTGGTGCTTAACAAAAAAATCAAATTGATGCATATACACATTTGCAAACAACTGGCTGGTCAGGTTACCCAAAGGGATACCAAGCCCCGGCGAGCTTTCAAAGCTATTGATAATTTCTTGGAGGAGATCTAAGGTCCGCTCATCTGTAATTTTTATACTTAACAAGTCAAGCAATTTATTGTGTTCTACTGAAGCGAAGAATTTAGAAATATCGCATTTTAAAGCCCAGACTTTGCGGCTATCGTTTTGGCTGGCCTGGCGCAAAAATCGTCTAAGCCGCGCCACTCCGGCATGAGTGCCCTTGCCCGTTCGGCAAGAATAGCTGTCGTAAATAAATTGTTTCTCGAAAATTGGTTCTATGGCATTCACAACCGCCTGGTGCACCAGCCGATCGCCACGCCGGCCTTGTGTATCCGCCTTTGCTTAGGGTCCCAGACCGTAAATGGTTCGTAGGCGCCATGATGGTAGTTGCCGTTTTTAAGTTCGGCCTGAAGTTCAAAGACGCTGGATTCTAGGTGGCGTTCGTACTCCAAGACGTCCAGGCGGCTGCGCTTACCTCGACGGAATTTATTCCACGCCTCAAATAGATTCTCAGCTGAAGTTATGCGATCAAAAGATGCTAGACTTGGACTTAAATGTCTAGAATTTCTGCTAAGACCCCCCCCGCAAGCGGGGAAAAGACTCCTCTGCACGGCAGTCCGCTTGATGTTCCCATCGTCCATAATCTCTACCAACTTTATCAGAACTTGCACGGGCTAGTTCTGAAGTTCCCTAAAAGCCAGCGCTACAGCCTGGGCGCCAACCTACAGAATCAATTGTTGTCCGCCCTGGAGGGCGTGATGACGGCCGCGGCGACCAATCAACCAACGCTCAAATCGCGTTATTTACAGACTGTTTCAGCCAAAATTGATCTGTTGAGAGTTTTAATTAGGCTAGCTAAAGACTGCCAGTGCATTTCCAACCAGCAGTACTTAGACCTGGAATCGCAACTGCACCAAATCGGCCGCATGCTGGGCGGCTGGTTGAAATCAATTAAATAATCTTGGAATGGGGACTATCCTTGGAAGAAGCAAAGAGATTTTTTGTAAAATCACTAGATTTTTCCTATCTTTTTCCAAGGATAGTCCCCATTCGTCTCTCAAGCAGTCCCAGGACGAGCGGCGCGGCCCAGTTCCTGTTGGAGTTCTCGACCCAATTGGCATTGACCTTGACCTTGCGATTGATGTCGTTCCAGTTGAGGTACGGACAGTTCGTCCAGGGCTCGTTGCCGGGAACCAGTTAGTGCCAGCTGCCTTCCGTTAGTATTAAAAGTCAGGCGTACCCGATTTTTTAATTCATTCGCAACTATTTATAAGTCGCTAGCAGCTAGTACGGAGTGCTCGATTTTTACGCTGCATTCCCTGCCTAACCTTAGTTAAAGCAAGCTCGGGCAGCATCGGCAAAAACCGACAGATCTCAGAGTTCCGGGTTCGTGAACCACGGATTCATTAACTTACTTTCCCAGAGAATTATAACAAGTTTTAGGGTATGAAAACGGGCACGCTAGAGCCCGCATGATTTGCAGGGCTGACGTGCCCGGAGGGGAGGGCCGGAGGTCCAAGGAACGAATTCCAAGAACCTCCAAGCCCTCAGGGACCAAGTCCCCAGCGCTACGACTCCAGGACGAGCGGCGCGGCCCAGTCCCTGCTGGAGCCCTCGACCCAACCGGCACCGACCCTGACCCCGCGATTGACGCCGCCCCAGTCGAGGTACGGACAGTGCGCCCAGGGCTCGTCGCCGGGAACGGTGGCCTCGTAGGCCGCGGCGTCCGCGTACGGCACCGTCGTCCCGTTCATGGACTGTGGCCAGGTCTTGTAGTGACCACCGTTCCAGTAGACGTGGTGGCTGGCGAGCGTCTCGTTCTTCTCGGCCGCCCGCTCGCGAACCTCGACCAGCGAGCGCCCGCGCTCGGGCTCCCAGTAGGCCGCACCATCCATGATGGTCCAACGCAGGGTGCCCGGCTCGAACTCGTGTCCGCCGATGAGGCGCAGATAGTCCGGATCGGACTTCAGCCCATCCCAGCGCCAGTAGCGCGGGGAGTGGACCTGCCCGAGGAAGCCGAGCGCTTCCTCGAACGTCCGGCCGACCGTGTCGAGCGTCGGTGTCAGGCCGATCATCGGCAGCCGCATGTCGTCGGGCCAGGCCGGCGGCTCGGGCAGACTGGCGAAGTCGGACTTGCCGAACTTCCAGCCATTGCGCTTGCCGCGGCTGTGGTTGAGGGACGCGATCTGCGCGATCTGCCGCTGCGGGTCGAACTCGGCCCGCAGGTCGAGCACGACACCCGTTGACGGCTGGAGTCGCTCGCGCAGAGCCGCCACCATCACGTCGACGAGATCCGGGCTCTTGATGGCGGCTCGCGCCATGTCGGCGTCGAACCCTGCTTGGGACAGAACGCGGTCGAGTTCGACCGCTTCGCCCTTGGTGATGTCGTAAAGGCTTGCCATTGCTGGCTGACCTCCTTGTACTACACCGCCAGGCTGACTTGTCTATCCGCGTATAGGAACGCGGCAAGCTTACCTGTATGAGAACGGCGTACTGCAGCCAAAAAATCAGCCGCAAAACGCCGTTCTCAAGTTTCCAAGCTTTCCAAGGACTGTCCTTGGAAAGTAGGAGCTGTCGCCTCCAAAGGAGTTGTAGCAAAAAAATAAAGTTCTGCCCTACCGGTATTACCTCAGTAAAGCCTTATATATTATACTATATTTATATTTATCGGTCAATCAGCTTAGGTTGAATAGCCTCTCGGCGTTAGCGGTTGTATGTTCGGCTAACTCTTCTAATGACTGATCTCTGAGTTCGGCCAAAAATTCGGCCGTATCGCGAACGTGCTTGGGCTCGCAAATTTCGCCGCGGTGCGGCTTGGGCGCTAAAAACGGCGCGTCAGTTTCCAGCAAAAGCCTGTCGAGCGGCACGCGTTTAGCGGCCTCTAACTGCGAAGTGTCTTTAGTAAAAGTCATTATGCCGTTTAAGCCAACATAAAGGCCGCGGCTCAAGGCTTGATCAAGAACTTTCGGCCCGGCAGTAAAACTGTGAATCACACCGCTCTTAATCTGGTATTTGTCAAAGATTGGCCAAAAGTCAGAGAAGGCGTCGCGGACGTGGAAAATAAACGGCAGTCCGGTTTCTAAACCAATCTCAATCTGAGTTCGCAGTGATTTTTCTTGGTCGGCTTTGGAGCTGTTTTCGTGGTAGTAATCTAAACCGATCTCGCCGATAGCCACAACTTTAGGTTGCTTAAGCAAGTTTTTTAATTTGTCGGTTGCGCGAGAGTCGGTCAGAAAATCGGCGCCATCGTGCGGATGGGCGCCCACACTTGCCCAAATATTGTCATGCGCGGCAGCAAACGCTATGGCCGCCTGGCTATCGGCTAGCGTGCAGCCTACTAGTATCATGCGTCTTACACCCGCGACAATACTGTCAGCGATTGCTTTCTCGGCGGGAACGCCGTAATCGTCAAAATGTATGTGGCAGTGAGTATCAACAAACTCCATTAAGACTCCTTAGGCTTGGGCTTTAGTATCGGTTTTAGGAAACAGCGGAGCGCTTAAGGGCTTTAATACGCCGCTACCAAAAATTTCTTGGATCTTGGCCGCCGTATCCGGCATGAACGGAGTAAGCAAGCCGGCAATTTCGAGCAGGCTGGAAGCCGAGGCGCTCAAAACTTCACGCAAATGATCATTATCGCCGGTTTTAGCGATTTCCCAGGGCTTAGTTTCTTCTATGTATTGATTGAGGCCACGGACCTGTTCCCAAACTTCTTCGAGCGCACGGTCAAAACGGCAGTTTTCGATGGCGTCTTTATACTGCCGGATGTCGTGCTCGGCTTCTGGGATATCACCAATTACGCCCTTTTGGTAATTGTTAATCATAGCGGCTACGCGGCTAACGGCATTGCCGAGCTGATCGGCTAACTCGCTGTTATAGGCAGCGTCTAATTTATCCCACGAGAAATCGCCGTCTTCGTAGCTCGAAATGTGGCGCATAAAGAAATATCGAAACGGGTCCGCGCCGTACTTGTCGATTATCTGCTTAGGCGCAATGGCATTGCCGAGCGATTTGCTCATCTTGGTATCGTTAACTGTGATAAAACCGTGGACGTACAAAACCTTAGGCAACTCCAAGCCTAAGCCGATCAACATTGCCGGCCAAATAGCAGCGTGAAAGCGCAAAATATCTTTGCCGATTATCTGGACATTGGCGGGCCAATATTCTTTAAAGTCTTTGTGCTCTGGATAACCCAGCACGGTTATATAGTTCATCAACGCTTCAAACCAAACGTACATTACCTGGCTAACGTCGCCGGGGACAGGAATTCCCCAGCTAATTTTGTCTTTGGGCCGGCTGATAGAAATATCATCTAAACCAGATTTAATGACATTTAGGATTTCGTGCTTGCGGCTTTCTGGCAAAATTCGCAAACTGTTGGTTTCGATAGCTTCTTTGACTTGGTCGGCAAAAGCGCTGAGCTTAAAAAAATAGTTATCTTCTTTAAGCTTTTCGTATGGGCGGTCGTGCAAGGGGCAAACGCCCTTGTCCGCCTTGACCGTGGCCTCTGGGTAAAATGTCTCGCAACCCGTGCAATACCAACCTTCATAAGAGCCTTTGTATATATATTTATCAAGATCCTTCCAGATTTTTTGGGCACGCTTAACATGGCCCGGGTCGGTGGTTCGAATAAAGCGATCGTTGCTGATATTCAACTCCTTTAAGAGCTCGCTGAAGGCAGCAGTGTTTTTATCAACCAGTTGCTTGGGTGTCAGGTGCTGCTCGGCGGCTTTCTCGGCAATCTTACCGCCGTGTTCGTCGGCGCCCGTGCTGAATAAAACCGGTGTCTTAAATTGCCTCATGTAGCGGGCAATAACATCAGCGGCAATAAACTCATAGGCGTGACCGATATGCGGCTCGCCATTGACATAAGGAATAGAGGTGGTGAGATAAAAATTGGACATCAAATATATTGTAGCTTATCTGTTAGAACAGTGAAACCTGTGCGTCTATCGGCTTATCTGGGCTTAAGTCTAACTTATCCGCCAGCCGGTGAATAAAAACTTCTTGGCCTTTATGCATTTTGTTTACGGCACTAGCGGCATCAAACCACCTGGCCCTGTCTATCTCGGGAATTTCTAACTGCTTACCAGAACGTGGCGGCCACTCAATAGTAGTCGTATTACTCTTAATATATTCTGCGACAAAATCGCTTTCTATCGCAAAGCAGGTCAAAATTTTACCACCACTGAGTTTGGCTTCGCCCAGATCAATTGCATGGCCAGCGGGCGACGGCACTCCTAGCTCTTCGGCAAACTCGCGCCGAGCAGAGGCGAGCAAATCTTCGCCCTCACCGGCTAAGCCCTTGGGAATTCCCCACGAATCTTTCTTGGTCCAAAACGGTCCGCCAGGATGCACTAGTAGTACCTTTAATTTATTGTCAGGTTTTTTAAAAATTAGCAAACCGGCGCTAACTTTACTCATTTATTTATCTAAGTAGTCTTGGGCTAATCTTTCAAATACCGAATTCGTCCAGCCAAAACCGGTCTGGCTGGGATATAAACCCTTCATTGGCGGCTTAGCCGGCTGGGCAACGTTATACTTCTCTAAGAAAATACCGTGCTTTATAAACCAGTCGTTGTTGGTCTTGAGCCACTTAAGAGCAATGCGCCGGGCTTCATCGTGATAGCCGTAACGCTCCAGTCCGCGGATAACTATTAAGTGCAGCGGCGCCCAGCCGTTTGGATAAGCCCATTGAGTCGGCAAAGCTCCCGGTACCAGCTGGCCTAGCGGCGTGGTGTCTGTGGTAGCCAAACCGCCCTTTTGTTCGAATTTTTTAAGACTCTCAACTAATTTTTTAGCCTGGCGCTCAGTCGCCAACCCGGCCCACATTGGATAGTAAGCGGCCAGACTAGAGACATTACCACGCTTTTCTTTTACATAGTTAAAGTCAAAGTATAGGCCACGCAGTTCGCTCCACATAAGCGTGTTCATAGTATCCATGCGGTTATGAGCGGCTTGTCGCCATTTGAAGGCTTCTTTTTTGCGACCCAAGATCTCGGCGGCTTCGGCAAAGTCGATTTCGTACTTATAAAGCAAAGAGTTGAGATCAATCGGCAAGTAGTTAAGGGCGTGGCGGTTAAAGCGCGGCGTCATGTCCCAGCCGCTTTCCGCCTCGGCAAGATCGTGCAGGTAGTTGATATCATAGTAACGAGAGAGTCCCCGGTAGATCAGGCGGGCATTTGGTTTGGATTCACCCATCCAAACGGTATGGTATTCAGTCTGGGCAATCTTGATGGCGCGGTTCAACCATTTTTTGTCGAGGTTGTAAGCCTTATAGACATCCATAATAAAACTAGTCAAAAGCGGCGGTTGGCTGCGGCCCATTAGATAGGTCCGGGAGCCGTTCGGAATGATTTTGCAGCGCTCAAACAAATAGAGCAGATCTTCTAAAACACCAAGTACCAGTTCTTTGTGCTCTTCGTCCAGCAGACCTTGAACCATGAAGTAGCTATCCCAGTAATAAAGCTCGTTATAGTCAAACTCCATACCTTTTTCATAAGATGGCACTAGGTATGGGTTGGGGAGCCCGATCAAGGTGTCAGCATCTTTGGGGTGAAACCGGACAAGCTTGGGCCAATAAGACTTAATGTAACTGCGGGCCGCCTCTACATCACCGCTCGTCAGAGCCCCGAAGCTCTTGCGCGGCAGCAGTTGAATTTTTTTCAACGAATCTTTTGCTTTTGATATAACCACTTACTAAGGTTAGTCTGCTTTAGCGCAACCAGTCAACGGTAATATTGGCGAAATCCCGTCTCGCTAAAACTCAGACAGCATCGTATCGCAGACCGCCATTTTGCCCAAAACCGACGATTTGTAGGCGCGCGGTCGATCGGCCAAGGTAGCGTAAACACTCCGGGCCTCCTCAATCAGTCTCCTGGATTGATCGGTCACCCAGTTCCGCGGATCCCTGGAATGCCGCATGGCCCTGCCGATATATCGCAGGCAGTCCGCCCTGCACTCCTCAACCCGGGTGTCTTCGCCGCTGAAACTATCAAAGAAAGCGCTAGTTACGTCCTGGGCGCGCTCAAATTCGCCGGCGGTTGCCAGATTTTTAATAAGCTTTCTAACAATCTTGGTGGTTGGCGCGGTTGAACTTTCTTTTTGAAGCGTACTGCGAACATCAGTATCAGGATAGCATCCGGCCATCTGCAACAAGGCTTCGCTGGCCGCCAGGGTGTCGTTCTCCCTGACGGATTCAATAAACTTACCGTAGGGCATAAGGACTTCACGACCCTGCTCGGGAGATAATAGGTTCATGATAAGTTTGGTTTTCTGGTTGGGGGAATGATGGCCAAAACTTAACCAGGGATGAATCATCAATACCTGGTCGGGACCGTTCCTTAAAAAATCATAGCCACTGGCATTGGCGGCGATCCTCCGTCCATCGACCAATAGTTGAGCGCGGCCAGTTTCGGCAATCAACCGGCCCAGGTCGCCTATAGAAGTTTCTGATCTCTCGACCGACGGAAGCAAGTCCTGATTTAGCCGGCGGGATAACATGTCGCGTAGTAATAATGTTGGTCGGCCACGTTCGTTTATCTCAGGCACAACAACCGTAGCGTGGCCGTTAGCTACGCCTATAAAATGCTCAATGCCTCTATCCTGCAGTTCTTTTGAGCCCACCATAGTAAAACCTACGCAGTTCGTCCGGCCGCTAGGCATATCCTCTAGTCGACTATCGCCTTGATAAAGCCACCACTGGTGCAAAAGGTTCTGGACCTCGGCAGCGCCATCCGGCTGGGCCTGGGACTCCATCAAATCCGCCCATTCAGGTGGAATTTGAGTTTCATAAGGTTGATATTCGGACATGGTTTGCCTTTCGGTTGACTTTGCCCCTGGGCCTAGTCAACAAAAAACCGAACTTCTTGCTGTAGTTCGGTTGGTTGGTTTCCTGATTGTTATTGTCGGATGTTTACCAAACTACAGCATTACTCAACTTGAGCTGAATAATGATGCTGTTTGTAAACATTGCTCGAACCATGTGTACTTTTATACACCTTTATAAACTGTTTTGGCAATATATTTTTATAAAAGGGTGAGTGAGCCCCTAGGGGTCAGCCAAGGCTGACCCCTAGGGCGCACCCGTACACTCCCCTACCTTGCGGTAAAGGAGTCTTTAAAGGAGGTCCGCACCGACTGCGGTACCGGTGTGCGCACCGGGGGTGGTGCGCAAACGGTGGACAGGAGCGCCGCCCACCGCCCGGACCTCCAAGATGGCAGTCAGTTGATCGCGTACGCGTAAACGAAGCGACGGACGAAGCCGTTGTCGTCACACGTCGTCAGGATCAGCTTGTTCTGCCCCATGTTCCTGAACCCGGCGTCGGCCGCCGGACAGGTGTAGAAGGCAGAGCCGCAGGGATAGACGCGTTGGCCGGTTACCCGATAGCGGAAGATGCCACTGCAGGCCTTAGACTTCATCACCAAAGTGATGACATCACCGGCATGTAGCTGCCACAACCGCCCGAACGGCTGGCCATGCGTAGCGTGGTGGGCGGCAATCGCCACCGTTTCGCGGTCGCACGGCAGGGCTGTGCCGCCGTAGTGCATCGGGTAATATCCCGGTTCTAGCTCCCCCGTGTCCTGCTGAACCTGGAGGTTGACGCCGATTACCGGGATCCGGATGGTGCCGATCATGCCACCCTGCTGGCGGCTGGATTCGGCACCGGCGCCGGCGGCGGCCACGAGGGCCGCCACCAGCACGCAGATAAGGATCAGCCGCCGCATGGTGCTACGGCGTGTACTTCGGTGCCGCCGGCTTGTGCGGCTTCGGATGCTTCTTCGGATGGTGCGGCTTCGGAGCCGGCTTCGGCTTGGGGTGGTGCTTGACCACCGGTGGCTTCGGCTTGGGCTTCGGAGCCGGCTTCGGCTTCGTCGGCGGCGTCACCGCCGGCGGAGTGGCCTGTGGGGGCGCCGTGACCGTCACTGTGGACGTCGAGCACTGGTTGTCGCCGACGTTCCAGTCGGCTACCGTGGTGCCGACGCAGGCCTTGTTGCTGACCGTTCCTGCTGTATCGGCGCGAGCCGCGACCGTCACCTTGATGTGCTGGCCGGTCGCGACGGTGCCGAAGTTGCAGTTGATGGTCTGCGATCCAACGCCACCCGTGATGCTGCAGCGGGAATCGCTGACCGCCTGCGGGTTCAGCAGCTCGAGCTGGCTCGGCAGAACGTCACTGAACGTGACGTTCGGCGCGTCGCACGGACCGTTGTTGAACACATCCACCGTGTAGGTGACCATGTCGCCGATGGCCAAGCTCGACTTGTCAGCCGTCTTGACCACGCCGACATCAGCCGACGGCGTCGCCTGGCAGTAGCTCGGCGGCGGGTACGTGCACGGCGCGCTGCTGCCGTAGTTGCTGGCCGACTTGTCGGTGCACTTGGGCGTCGGCGGGTACGTGCACGGCGCCGGCTGGCCGTAGTTGGTCGCCGACTTGTCGGTGCACTTCGACGGCGGCGTTGCGCACTTGCCGTCGGTCGTGACGCTCGCCGTGACCGGGTATGGTCCGGCGTCGTCGTGGTAACCGCCGGTGACCATCAAGCTGGTCGTGCCGGTCGTGTTGCCCGGCAGCGTGTCCGGGAAGTCCCGGTGGCCACCTGCTGGCACCGAATCGCCGGGCTGGATGGCCGAACGGTTGGACGCGTCCACCACAAAGTCCTCAGACTCTGTGTTGGTGATCGTCCACGTGACGTCGTAGTTGCCGGACGTCTGGTTGCACGTGGCCTTGCCCGAGCCGGACGGCGCGGACCAAGCCAACGCGGGTGCTGCGAACGCAGCCACAGTAGCCGCGGTGACGACGAGTGTCGCCAGGAGCAAAGCAAAGCGGTGTTTGCCCACTCCTCCTCCTTTCCTAGTTGTACGGGTGCGAGCACTTAAAGTGCCGCAACGTAAGATTACTCCTCAACATATTGTTCGCTCAGTCAATAAAAATACTCAGCTCAAGTTGATTTTTTAACTGTTCGCTAGTGGCCTGGGCTACAAAAAATTGGCAGAAATTTTACAGCGTTAGCGTGCTACAAAAGCAAGCGTTAAATCTTTTACAGAGCGCTTTTTATAAGCTGTTTATCATTTAAATCAAGTACCTGAGGAGGTTTTGATGCCAGGATTGCAAACCGCGTATTACATTATCGGAATCGTGTTTATGGGAATCATTCTTATTTTGATTGCGGCCCTGGTAATAGCGGTCTTTGTAATTAGAGCCAAGGTCAACAATATCGAACGCCGTATCGAGGAGCGCATTAACGAAGTATCCGACCTCACGGGAAGAGGCGGCGAAATTCTAGCAGCGGTTGGCAAGACCGTGGCCAAAAAAACCGCCCAAAAAATTAAAAAATCAGTCGCCAAATAAGCCGAACATGAAGGCCTTCACTAAAAGGCTGCTTAAACGGTATAGCGAAGACGGAGTTGCTAATCACGCGGCCGCGCTATCTTATTACACGGTCTTTGCCTTGGGTCCCTTACTTTTTATTATTCTTGGCATTGTTGGCTTAATAGTAAATAATTCCGCTGCTCGGCAGCACTTGCTTGGCCAGCTGAATGATCTGATTGGTCGCGGCGCCACTAATTTGCTTAGCGGCGCGTTATCCAGCCAGGGCTTGGGCAGCAAAACTGGCATAGCTTTTTGGATTGGTGGCGTCGGTTTGGTATTGGGGGCGATCGGCATTTTTGGCCAGCTGCAGCGAGCCTTAAACGACATCCTGCGCATACAAGTCGGACCGTCTGTAGGCAGAAAAAAGCTTGTTCGCCAGAAAGTCGTATCGCTTGGCTTAGTTGGGGTTATCTGCTTTCTGCTAATTGTGTCTCTGATTGCATCAGTTATCATCTCGGCTGTCGCTAGTCATCTAAGCCGCAGCCAGGCTGCCGGTTTTTTATTCCATCTTTTAGATGGTTTTGGATCAATAATAATTTTGGGATTTCTGCTGATGTTGCTGTATCGTACGCTGCCTGCAGTAAAGATTGCTTGGGGATTATTATTTAAAGCCTCTTTAATGGTCGCTGTGTTTTTCGTCATTGGCAAGTATGTGCTTGGGTTGATAATCGGTCGCAACGGCACCATTAGCGCTTTTGGTGCGGCCGGCTCGTTGATAGCCTTGCTGCTTTGGATATTTTATTCGGGCCAAATTCTTTATTTAGGAGCGGCTGGTCTGGGAGTTTATTTAGAAAACCATCCAGAAAAAATGCGTCCGCGCTACGGCGGAAAAAACGCTGTGCTAAAAGTTCAAACCGCAAAGAAGCCACTAAAGCCCGACTTGATCCGTCAATTAGCGACCAGTTTTATAGAGGGTTGGAAGGACGGCTGGAGTAAAAATTAAATTTTGGCCGAAGAGCGGCGCTCTTCTTCGGCCAGCATTTTGAGGTTTATTAACAAAAAGAGCGTAACAGCCAACCAGGCAAGAGCAATTTCCTGGCTTTTGAAAAACAAAACGACCTGGCCGATAAAAATATTTATGAGCAGACCCAGCTCAAAGAACCGATAGGCCCGAGCGTGGTTGCCATGCCGGTATTTATAGGTCGCGACTAACGAACAGATTGCGGCGCCAAGAGCAGACAAACCACCGACCGCATCGGCTTCGTCGCCTCTTAAAATAGCCGGCAGATGTCTGACGTTGTCGATGGCGGCACCGGCAAAAAAGAAAATAGCCGCCGCCACGCTTATAACACCGTAGGTAATAGCTATGCTGATTATCAATGATGGGAAGCCCGGCTGCTCAATAATCATACGCAAAGGTTTTTTGAACCAGTTTATAAATTTATCAAGAAGAGACGGCTCTCTGTCGGGGTTGGGGCGCACTCTTTCAAGCATTTGCTTGGTCGGAGTATACAAGGCATGCTTCGGCGAAACATGGGCCAGCAATTCTTGGGCGTGCTGATATTCCCGTGTGTCCAAATCTTTGATGGCGGCATCTTTAATAATATCTAGAACATTGGCCATGTAATCGTCTTGAGTAAAGCGGCGACTGGCACTATATCGAACAATTAAATAAAGCAGTATAAAGGTCAAATAAATTAATCCGGGCGTGGCGTGAAAAAAATAATTATTATTTTTGGTAATGAACTTTCCGAGCTCGTCCCAAGAAAGCCCAAAGCCTATGCCGGCCACTATGGCGGCAAAATTCCTGGCTGCCCGATTGACCGCGGCCAGCAGCACCAGGATCGCTACCAACATCAAAAGACTGCCGGGAAGTAGGTGAGATATGTGCAAGGTCGAGCCACCAATTGCCGGGTAACCCGTGAGCTTTAAATAAAACCTGATTAGCAGGATCGTGGTAATGGCCGTAATGAAAAAATCATCGAAAAGCTCGCTAAATTCCACATTGCGGACAATCCGTACCAGCCTTATCATCCCTCAAATTATGGCAGGCTTAAAAACAGAAGTCTAACAGCAGGCAGCCGCTTTGTTAGATATCCGACTGAGCGGACAGTCGCTTAGCGGTTTAATGGGTATGTAATGTAATGGAGGATAAACTATGGCTGAAATTGAAGCAGAGCTGGATGCTAACATGGACAATAACGCTAGCTCCAAAATGAACGACATGAAAGAAAAAGCGAAAGATAAAATCAACACTAACCGACGCAGCATGGGTGTTGGCGTTGGCATAGGCGCTGCGGCTGCGCTATTCGGCACCGGCTACATGCTTGGACATAAGCGAGCTGAGTCTCATAGCATGTACCACAAAGTTATGCGTCAAATCTCCAGTCTTGGACAATAATTAAGGTTTTTTTCAGTTCCGTAAATTAAATTCATGAGACTGGTTAAGCTTAATTGTGACAATTGTCACAAAGGGTTGAATTAGGCATAAACACGGGTTTATAGTTGCAATAGGAGTCCTGCCTATGGACGCTCGAATAAAAAAGAAAGTCGACAAATTCTTCTCGGCATACCCGCTGCGGTCTGTCGGCAAGGGGCAGATCATGATTTTTGCCGGTGAAGACCCCACCGGCATTTTTTATTTGCAACAGGGCTATATCCGCCAATACGCCGTGGCACCCTCTGGAGCAGAAATAGTAGTTCACATCTTTCAGCCACCTAATTTTTTTCCTATGGGCTGGGCAATTAGCAGAAGATCCAATAGGTATTTTTATCAGACGATCGGCGAAGTTAAGTTTTATCGGGCCCCAGTTGAAGACGTTTTGGATTTCATCAGGCAAAACCCTGATTTAATGTACGAGCTTTTGGGCCTTTACTTTGGTATGATAGACAGCCTATTTGAAAAAACTGTTTACCTAATGAGTGGCTCAGCCACCAATCGCTTAGCCCTTGAGATAGTGGTTGGCTCTAAGCGTTTTGGCCAGAAAGAAGAAGATGGCTCTTACATATATCGAATAAGTCAGCAAGAACTTGCTAACCGCACGGGTTTGAGCCGTGAGACCGTGAGCCGAGATATCCGCCACGTACCATACGTAATAATGACATACGGCGGCGTGAGGGTTACCGACCTCGACGCTTTAGAAAAACACCTAGCCGAACAAACTTAGACTGCTTGGTTCGGCCACTGTGGCGCGTATCTGGAGAGTGCTTAAGGGCTCAGTGCTCGCTAATAACCCGGGAAGTAGTCGGTCATAACCCTATCGGCTTCGACGCCAAGGTTTTTTAGCACTTCTTCGTAATTTTCGACCATTGCTCGCGGTCCCGATAGATAAAATATAGCGTTGGCCTGCTTAGCATACGGCGCTAAATCTTGGTCTGAAATTCTTTTGTCGACAAATTTTTTAATTTGCAGCGTGGGGTCATGCGCTGCAATGGCAGCTAACTCATCGCCAAACACAAAATTATCATCATTGTTGGCATAAAGAAGATCAGTGTTGGCGGGCTTATTTTCATGAGCCAGCTCAGCGAGCATAGAATGGTACGGCGTAATTCCAATACCGCCGGCTATAAACACATGCCGATAGTCGCCCTCTTTATAAGTAAAGCTTCCTTTTGGTCCATCGGCTTCAATTTCATCGCCAACCTTAAGTTCTGTCAGAGCCTTTTTAAACGAACTGCTTTTCTCGTAAGAGAAGCGCGTAGTAATCATAATGTTTTTTTCATAAGGCGCTGACGAAATAGTAAACCATCGCTCAATCCCGCGATCATCAGCGTCCGGATGGGCTAGAACATAGTGCATGTATTGGCCTGGCTGCCAAGTTACCTGCTGGTCCGGTCGAAAGACAAATGAATAAACCGAACTCTGCAATTGTTTTTTTTCGATTAGCTGCATCTTCATATATAAGCGCTCCGTTACCTCACTATATTAACACTGCCGAGGGCCCAAGAGCGACTTGTGTCATAGAAAAACCAAAACAAAAAGTTTATGATTGCTTAGGTAAAAAGGAGGTGCCTATGGACCAGATTAATTTAGATGTTTACCTATTTTTTAAGGGTAACTGCCGCGAAGCCATGGAATTTTATAAGTCCATATTTGGCGGCGAAGTAAATTACACGACTTACGGCGAGGCGTCTGTGCCAGGCATGGAAGGCGACGAGGACTGGATTATGCACGCCAGTTTGGATGACGGTGCAGTTAAGCTCATGGCCTCCGACACGTCACAAGCCAGTCCGCAAACTAAAAAGGTTTCGTTAAGTTTGGGCGGTACCGACGAGCCAAAAATGCGCGAAATTTTCGAAAATTTGTCTGCCGGCGGCCAAATTAGTCAACCGCTAGAAAAGGCACCATGGGGTGATATCTTTGGTAGTTTTGTTGACAAGTTTGGCGTTGATTGGATGATGAATATAGCTAGTGGTTCTTAAGACCAACGTTTGCTCCCTTTATCTGTGCCTTGGATTACTGAAACGCTATCAAGCCAGAGTTATTATGAGCTTGGAACTGATAAGGAGGGAGATATGAACGAAGTAACTCAATCACGCACAGCCAGTGTGCTAACCATGCTTATAGGGTTGTGGCTGGTACTTTCGCCAATATGGATATCGATTACAGGCTGGGCACTGGCAAGTGTTTTGGCCGTCGGGGGATTCATGATCCTGATGGGTTTTGTGCAGATGTTCACCGATAACAACCTGCCAAGCTGGCTAGTTGCTTTAGCGGCTATCTGGCTATTTATCTCCGCCTATGCCTTTGATGTCAGCACCGCTGTCATCTGGAATCAAACTGTTTCGGCTATCGTGGCCTTCATAGTGGCCACTTGGGATGGCATAGAGATCGCCGAAGTTCACCGGCACCACCACGCCGTTGGCTAAAAGCGTTAGCGCGTTTGCTTGGCCTTGTCGGAAGCTTTCCAAAAGTCGGTAATTTTGTGGGCGTCATGACCACCCTTGCGTGAAACCGCCCACATTTCTACTGTTTCTTCGTGTTCGTTACGATGTGATCTTTTGGTGCCAGGCGCCACCCTGACCACCGAACCGGCACCAACTTGATGAATATCATCATCAAAACGCATAGTAAGTAAGCCGCGGGTTATGATGTAGATCTCTTCAGTGTCATCGTGGTAGTGGCCGGTGCTTTGCTCAAAGTCACTGTGAGGCGGGATCCGGATTAGGGTTACCGCTAGCTGGTCGGAGTCAAGGTCTTTAGTTAAACTCCTAAATTCTCCAGGAACGCTGCTGCCCTGGTAAACATCTTTAACATCATTAGCATTAACAATTTTATATTTACTCATAAACCTATTTTAGTGCAAAAAAGCCACCGTTGCATTAGGCAGTTGATCACGGATATGGTTAATTTCGCCTTCACTCAAAGCATCTTTGAGCACCCGCCAAGCGGATAGTATTTGCTTTTTGGCGCGGCTTTCATCAATATCTTCAATTTCCATAAACTGCCTAACCATGTCTTCGCGCGAATTTTCTTCTGTAGCGTCGACGCTCAGCGCCATATCTTTAAGTTCTTGCGGCAGTTGGCTGGCAAAATCTTTGCGCTCACCTTCCGTTAGGTGCACAGCTAAACTTTCTACCATCATTTCTAGAGCGTCTTTGCTCTCGGAATCTGAAAATCCGGAATAGTGCTGGACCTTTTTAACCATCTCCCTAAATGTCATACACTTCCCCCTTCAATGTTCAATAATTCTCCGGTTACGAGCAAAAAGCAGTAAATAAATTTACGACAGCCGGCAACACTAGATAGAAAATAAGACCAAACAAAAAAGCACCAGCGAACTAGCTGATGCGTTTTTGGTGGAGCTGGCGGGTACTGCCCCCGCGTCCGATTGGTAACAAATTTGATGACTACAGGCTTAGGCCGTTTGGATACTTAAACCAAGGCTTGAAACGGTCAAAAAACCTTGGTGGCAATCCAGGAAATCTTAGCTAAAGCTTCGGCGGATTACCGAAAGCTTCAGAGCGTCCAGATGATATGACACCGGCTGATACTTCTATCTGGCGTCAAAATAGCCGATGGCAACCTAAATTAGGCTGCGTAAGCTGGCTGGCGACTAGCGAGAACGCTGTCGATAGCAGCTGTAAGTTTGTTGCCAGTTATTGGCTTGCACCGGATAACGTTCAGTGCTTTACCGACCTGCCATCTAAATTTGTTAATGTCCGATCGTCGAGCTTAAATCAGCCCCTCGTCAGAACTTGCGCCGTTGTTTCGTTTTGAATATCAAGACTTCAACTTACGACTTTGTTCTTCCTCTAAATTTCCTAAGCGCTCGAGTCGGCAAAGCCGCTCGCTGGCTTAGAAAATTTGAAAACTCAAGTTCCATCGAGTGGATGAATTAACCACCTCGACTACTGTTATTATAGCACAAAAGGTCAATAATTTCCAACTGTACGTTTAGAGATTCGTAAGTAGTTTTTGGGCGTCAAAGTCGACTAGCCGAACCAGATTACTTTGTTCTTTAACCAGCAGTTCCTCGGCCTTTTGATATTTGCCCGAACCTTTGGCCGTTAGCTTGACGTCACGCTGGCGGCCATCTTTTTTATTTTTGGTAATGCTAACCAGCCCCAATTTTTTCATTGCTTGCAGCTGGCGGCTAATATTCGCCTCGGTTTGTCTTAGCTCGACCGCCAATTGGCGCTGTGATTTAGCAATAGAAGGACTTAGCCCGCTCATTATTCTGGCATGGCTTAAGGATACCCCTGCTTCGCGAAGTAGGAGTTCTTCAGATGCTTGTTGTAAAACGTACGTCAAGTGGAGCAGGGGAGGAAACTTACTTTTGGCCATAGTGTTTATCCTTATTTATGAACTAATCTTAAGGACAATTACTTAACACGTCAAGCTTTTTTGCGGGGAGCAGGGGAGGTAACAAAATTTCTAAGGCTTTGCATCGCGGCGACCTCAATATAAATACGGTGCCACTGCGCTAGGCTCAGGTTCTGAGCCCTAAGATCGCCGTTGACTTCGGCGCTTAAAAGGATCTGGTCTACCTGCCCCTTTTCTAGATGCAGGCCGGCGGCTAGACTGCTGCGTACTTTTTTGCGCCTTTCCGAAAAACCGGCTTTAACCACTCTAAAAAATAATTGCCTATCAAGCTGTTTGAATAACGGCTGAAAATGTTGCCGCAAAACCACCACTTGTGAATCGACTTTGGGCGGCGGTTCGAACATGTCGGCAGGCACGACCGGTCCGAGCTCGCAGCTGTAATCTAGCTGCACCGCTACCGACAGCAAACTCATTTGGCCTGGCTTGGCGCAAATCCGTTCGGCGACTTCTTTCTGAACCAAAAGCACCATAAGTCTTGGTGGATTCAATGACTCGCTTAAAACACGCAACAAGTTGCTCGTTAGGTAATATGGAATATTGGCGACTACCTTATAACGGTCGGGTAGACTCAGTAGGTCAAACTTTAAAATATCTTCCTGAACCACGCTTAAGTTTGCTGCCTGAACTCTTTGCGGAAGTTTGGCTGCCAATACCTCATCGAACTCCACGGCAACGACGTGTCGAGCCTGCCTAGCCAAATAATGAGTAAGGGTGCCGAGGCCGGGTCCAATTTCTAGCACTGTGTCGGCGGGTTCTATCATGGCTAAATCCACAATGGCTTCCAAAACCTGAGGGTCACGCAGCCAGTGTTGCCCTAAAGACTTCTTAGGAATATCGTTCATTATATTAATTATAAGGGAAAGGTAGTAGCCGCGATCCGGCAATTGCCGGATTCGGATTCATTCCGAAAGCGGCGTTGAAGGAAAACCGGATGGTTGTCATTCAAGGTTTACCAATTATGATAAGCGGCCCAATGCAAATAGGCGCTATACCAACTGCCGTAGCGGCCAGCAGCATAGCCGTCACACCATCTCAGCTGGGTAATTGGGTTAGTGGCCCAGTCGGCGCCGGCGCTCTGCATCTTGTAGCCCGGGGTTGACTGACAAAGACCATAGCCGTTCGGCGTCATGGAATTGTCTGGAGTAATCGGACAGTAACCCTCGCCCTGGGCTTTAGTCGGGCACCAGCCGGATTCGTGGCTGACAATATAATCCACGTAGCCGTAATCACTAGGACCAATACCAGCGGCGGCCATCAAAGAAGTTTTGTTGCCCGCCACATCAACATTTGTGCCCTGGGCCAGAATTTCCGCCACTGGCTGGCTGACAATAACCTGCTGAATGATGGATTTGCTAGTCTGGACTCCATTGATAGTAGTGATTTGATAAGTCACAGCCTTAACGCCCGGAGTTCCAGCTTGGCGGACCGCTGTCGCGCCGAGAGTTAGGTTCGGGTCCGGAACTGTTTGAACCGGAGCTGGGATTTGCTCTTGGGCGGTAATAGTTGTAGTGCCGTTGCGATTAACAAAGATTTGCATACCCGGCGTAACTGGCGTATCGCCAGCCGGCTGAACAGTGTCGCCTTTGGATAGCTTTACATTTTTTTCCTCAAGCAAGGCGGCGACTGTTTTAGCATGGGTACGTATTGTTAGAGGGGTGCCATACAGACTGAACTGTACTGGCGTGGCGGGATCAACCACTACTTTCTCGCCGATAATATTCTCTTGAATACTGCCGGGTGCAAAGCTTACATTGTCCTCTGGGTAAACCGTTAAACCAGCGTTTTCGGCAACCACTCGCGGACTTTTTTGAGCGGTAATCGTCACGGTCTTTACGCCATTATCCTCGACCGTTACCGGGCGGGCGCGATAAACATTAATCCTAAAATTATCCTGCACAATTTTAGTGTCAAGCGAAGGTTCCACTACATCTTGCGGCATAAGATGCAGAGGCAGCTTGCCCACTAGCTCGCCAACAGTAGCGGCTTTGGTATCAAGCGTTTCACGCTGGCCGTTATCAGACAAATAAACTACGTGCGAATCACTAGGACGCAAGCTTTGCGTCGGGCGACTTAAAATTACACCGCCAACGATAGCGATCCCCAAAAGAATACCTAATATGGGCACAATGTAAGGCCGTTGGTGCACATGATGGCGGCCAAACTTGCGCGCCGTACTTAACGGATTAGAAATTAAGCTTGGAATAAATCTCATGAGCTAATAACTCTTTGGGCGCCCACCGCAAGGTCAATGACAGACACCTTAAAAGCAGTCCTATTATAACAAATTAACCTTATGCAACGCTTCGATGATTTCTGATGAACAATTTGTAGCGTCTAGGTCCGAAACTTTTACCCAAGCGGCCCCTATTAGCTCGGGTCTTCTGGTTTTTAGTGATTTCTTACTGGGGAACTTGCATAAATAAAGGTCGTAGTCGTGACCGAGGCCATCGGTCTGCCAGCGGCCACTCCCGATGTATTTTAGGCTCTTTGAATCAATGTCTAGCCCGACCTCCTCCTTGATTTCGCGAACTATGGTTTCTGGTGAGGTTTCGCCGTGCCTCGTACCGCCACCGGGAAATTGCCATTTTTGGCGACCGAGCCAGCCTTTGACCAAAACAACTTCGTTGCCGCAAACTATCAGACCGTAAGCCCGCCTGCTTCGTCGCAAATACGCCCTAAGTAGCGGCAGCGACAAAATAAAAGATAGTCTTCCCAAGAATTTCATAACTTTTCAATCGGGGCAAAAGATATGTTTAGGCGCTTGCTACCCTTGCCCTTGAAGTAAATCGTAGCCGTATCGCCATCTAATTCCAACACCGTGCCAACGCCAAATATTTGGTGACGCACGCCATCGCCTTCTTCAAGTTCTGGCACATAGCGCGGCTCATCACTTGAAGGAGCAAGCGGTGAGTAATCATTAGCAGAAGATGATTCAAACTTTCTTTGTCCAAAGCCAGACTGTGCATAAACCGGCTCGGCTACCGAAGTTATTCCAGCATCGGAAATAAACCGGCTCGGCGGATTATGCTGGCGACCACCAAACAAAGTTCGCTCAGTGGCGTAGCTCAAAAATAGTTCCTCCCGAGCGCGGGTCATTCCTACGTACATTAACCGGCGCTCTTCTTCCATTTCGTTGGCATCATAAAGTGCTCGGCTGTGAGGCATAATGGATTCCTCAAGGCCAGTCATAAAAACAACCGGAAATTCCAAACCCTTAGCAGAGTGCAGAGTCATTAATACGATTGAGTCGGGTTCTTGGTTAGCGCGTTCTAGGTCAGTAATTAGCGAAACCTCTTCCAAAAAATCATCAAGACCCACGTCTTGGTACTCGGCAGCCACGCTCAAAAGCTCACGGACGTTTTCGGCGCGGGCATCCCCTTGCGGCGAACCGTCTTGCAAATAATTAAGATAGTTCAACCTTTTGACTAAACTGTCAATCAAGACCGATGGGATTTGTTCGCTCATCTGCTCACGAAAACTCGCAACAATATCAGCAAGTTGAACTAGGCCAAGCCGAGCTTTGGGTGTCAGTTCAGCGCATTGCTCAACCATAGCTAAGCCTTGGCTTAAGGAATAGTTATTAGTTTGCCGCCACTCGTTAAAAACTTCTATAGAGCGTGGACCAATGCCCCGAGTCGGCACGTTTACTACTCGCTCAAAGGCCGCCGTATCGTCCGGCTGATAAATTAAGCGTAAATAGGCAACAATATCTTTGATCTCTTTGCGGTCGTAAAAACGCACCCCGCCAACAATTCTGTACGGCAAACCGTAGTGGAGCAGAACTTCTTCAATAGCGCGGCCCTGAGCGTTGGTGCGGTAAAGAACAGCAAAATCGTGATAATTGCGAGCGCGCATATCAACGGCGTTTTTTATACGGCGGGCAATAGTTTCGGCCTCGGACCGCTCACTGGCAACCGGCAAAACCTGTACCGGAGATCCGGCGGCGCTGGCCGTCCACAGTTTTTTATCACTGCGCTGGCGGTTTTGACTTATAACTTTATGGGCGGCCTCCAAGATATTCTTGGTACTACGGTAGTTTTGCTCAAGCTTGATAACCACACAACCTGGATAATCTTTTTCAAAATTAAGAATATTTCTAAAGTCGGCGCCGCGCCAAGAATAAATACTTTGCCAGTCGTCGCCAACCACGGCAATATTTTTATGCGGTCCGGTTAAAAGTTTCACCAGGCGGTACTGAGCGGCGTTGGTATCTTGATACTCGTCAACCATTACGTACTTGAATTGCTGTTGCCATTTGTCGCGGATTTGTTTGTGATCTTTCAGCATCTGTACTGTACGGCTAATTAAATCGTCAAAGTCTAATGCGGCGCCCTCGCGCAACAGTCGTTCGTACGCCGGATAAACCTTGGCAACCGCTTGGGCGGCTGGGGTATTACCGGCGGTTGCTGCAAACTCGGCCGGGCTAACCATTTCGTTTTTGGCGCTGGAAATCAACGAGCTCAACATGCGCGCTGGAAACTGCTTTTCATCAAGACTTAGCGCCCGAGCGGCTTGTTTAACGGCCGCTTGGCGGTCGGCCTCATCCCAAATTACGAAGTTACGCGGAACGCCAAAGGCCTCGCCGTCCTGACGCAGCAACCGCACGCAAATGCTGTGGAAAGTACCCATAAAAGGCATGAAGCCGCGCGGAATGTCATCGCCGGCATTACCACCTTGTGTAAGCTTCCAGATGCGCTCGCGCATTTCGCCGGCAGCCTTATTTGTAAATGTCACGGCCAAAATATTAAAAGGCGTAGCTTTATGCTGCTCCAATATGTAAGCAATCCTGTGGGTCAGGGTCTTGGTTTTGCCGCTACCCGCACCAGCCAGAATTAAAAGCGGGCCCTCGGTTACCTCGACCGCCCGCCGCTGCTCATCATTAAGCTCAGCTAGTAAATCTTGCACTTAACTTATTCTACCAAGCTAAGGCGTGAGCTCAAGGCTGTCGCGAAGTTGTCTGTACATTGCGTCGTAGGTACTTTGATCTGTGGACGAAGAAGTAACAAAGCCCGGCAAACTTATTTCGTGCAGCGAGTTCTTAGCAACAAAGACTATGTTATAGCTTAGAGAAGACTCGTCTTTGGTTTGGAATGTGTAAACAGCCTGCTGATTGTTAGTAACGCTACTGATATCTTTGAAAGTATCGCCAACTTTGTACTTATTTGGATCGAGAGAATTCGCGGTCGTTACTATCCAGTTGCCGTTTTGCAGAGCAATCGAAGGACCATTTTTGTAGGTGGCGATGGCTACTGTAGCCGTTTTGTAATCAGTAAGAGTAATTGGGCCCTGTGCACCATCCACAGCCGAGGAGGGACTGGTGCTCACAAAGGTGCTGGTAATATTTGCATCGGCAGTTTTTTGGGCAGTAAATGATACAAACTCTTTAGGAAACTTAAAGCTGTAGCCAAAGGCTGTTGAATGGTAGCTCAACCAGTCAGCATAAGGATCGGTAGAAGCTTGGGTTTGCGAAGCCGAGGCCGTTGTTGCCGGCGGCGTAATAGCCGGGGTATCGGCAACCTGCTTTTCTTTAAAGAAATGGAAGGGCAAGTGAGAGTAGCCGCGAACCACACCAGCATCAACCGCTAAATAGCCAACAACAATCAAAACTAGCAGAGTGGCTAGCGGCCAGGCAAATCTAGGTGTTCTACGAACTTTAACACGGTGGTCTTTGCTGCCAGAAAATAGCGGGTGAGCATCAATTTTTGGCTGCAATTCACCAAACTTTGGAATGTTATCAAAGCTAGTTCCGTTAACTCCGGGCAGCGACGGCGAAACAGTGCTCGGCGCCTCAATATGTTGCACGCTGGCTTGGGCAGCCGGCGTTGGGGCTGGAGCCTGACTCACCGGAATATCGGTTATCTCGGGTTCAGGCGTAGTCGGAACAATCGGCTCGGCTGGCGGCACCGGTTCGGGTACAGGATCAACAGAAACAGGTGATGAAGGTATAGTAGCTGGCGCCGGCGGCGTGACGTTAACTTTTATGCTTTCACCGGCCGGTTCGTCATTAGACACTACTTTTGCGGGGGCTGGTGTTTTCGTTTTAACCATTGGGTCTGGAGTCGGAACCGGTGTAATTACCGGCCTGGTTCCAGCACTTGGCTTTGGTTTAGAGATATCAAAAACTTTAGGTTCGTCCATTTAATCCTCCCCGCCCTTGTCTCTCTGCCATCGGTAAGCATTTTCGACAATCTTCGAAAAATCATGATAGTTGAGGCTGGCACCACCTACCAAAAAGCCATCTATTCCCTTTATGTCTAAGTATCCATGAATGACTTCGGGCACTACGCTGCCGCCATAAAGTACTTGTATCTCGCTAGCTGCCCGTTCGCCAAAAATATCTTTAACATAATCCCTGATATAGTTAACGACTGGTTGGATCTCGGCCGCTTTGGCAATATCGCCCGTACCGATAGCCCAAACGGGCTCATAAGCAATAACCGAGGTCGCCACTTCGTCAGCTGTCAGGTTTGATAAAGCTGTCATGAGTTGGTCGTGCAGCACCTGTTTGGTTTCGCCGTCGTCTTTTTCTTGTTTGGTTTCGCCGACACACAGAATAGGCGTGATTTCATTGCGTACGGCAGCTGCGACTTTGTCGCGAATCATCGGCAAATCTTCGTTAAAGATATGACGCCGCTCGCTATGGCCAACGATGACGTAGTGGACTAGATCTCGCAGCATCGTGAAGCTAACTTCGCCGGTAAACGCACCCTCGTCACGAAAATAAGCGTTCTGCGCAGCCAAGCGGAATTTCCGGCGGTCTAGTTGAACGCTCAATGGCTGCAAACTCAGCATGCTAGGTGCCAAAACCACTTCCACGTTTTTATGAACCGGAATATTCTCTGTGAGCCGGTGCACCAAAACACTGGCCTGATGAGTATTCAGGTGCATTTTCCAGTTCCCAGCAATTAATATCTTCCTCATTGCCCACTCGTTTTTAATAAAAGGAAAAGAGCGGCGAGCTTGCCCGTGTATGGGTCGGCTTTGCCGACGAGCGATGAGAAAAACCATAGGTTTGTCTCATAAGCGTAAGCGCTCTTAAGCCTATTGTACACGATTATGGTTATTTATTCTCCAGTGCTTCCACGCCCGGCAGCTTGCGACCAGCCATTAGCTCCAAGCTGGCACTGCCGCCTGTCGAAACATGATTAAAGTCGCTCACCAAACCCTGAGACTCCACGTAAGCTACCGTGTCGCCGCCGCCAACCACGCTAAAGGGTTTGTTGGCGTGAGTATTGCTATCGCCAATCATGGCTTCAACTATAGTTCGGGTACCGTGGCCAAACGGGTCACGAGCTCCGGCAATTCCCTTAACTTCTGTCACTCCGAGCGTTCCGCTCCAAATTACGGTTTGGGCCATGTCTATAGCACCGGCAATCCGCGCCGCACTCACCGGACCGGCGTCTAAAATCATTTCGTCTTTTTGAATGGTATGCGACTTTTGATTGGGAGTTTTAGGATAGTTCTCTATGTCGGCCACGCTGTGCGTAAATAGGTCTACTATACGAGTTTTTGCTCTGCCGTCAGCCTTTTTGGCCACAACCGCATCACCAGGAACTAAGAATTTAAAGTTACGTTTACGTTCGGTGCGCGCTGCCTGCAGTAGAACGGTTTTAGCGATTCCAAGCGAGGCGTCATCGCACAAACTAGCACCCACACCAATTCGTTGGGCTCGCAGAAAGTCATTGGCCAAAGCGCCGCCAACCGCTACGCAGTCGGCTATCTCTATTAAACGGTTGAGGACATCGATTTTATCGCTGATTTTGGCGCCGCCAACTACGGCCACTAACGGCCGTTTGGGATTAGCCATAACTTCGGTAATAGTATCGACTTCTTTTTCTAGCAAAAGACCGGCCACCGATGGCAAAAACTTGGTAATAGCCTCTGTGCTGGCATGAGCTCTGTGCACTACGCCAAAACCATCGGCTACGAAAACTTCCGCGCCGGTGCTAGCCACAATTTCTTTAGCAAACGCCGAATCATTTGCCTCCTCTTCTGGGTGAAAGCGAAGGTTTTCCAGCAAAGCCACCCCGCCGTTTTTTAGATTGGCGAGACCGTTTGATGCTGGCGGGCCCAGGTAGTCACCGGTAAATTCCACATGCTGACCAAGTAAAACGGCCAATCGTCTGGCTACTGGTCGAAGGCTATATTTGAGATCCGGCTGGCCTTTTGGACGCCCCAAGTGGGACATAATAATCAAGGCAGCCGGCTCTTTGGAAAGAATATATTTAATGGTCGGCAAGGACTGGCGCAACCGGTAATCATCCTGGATGAGCCCGTCTTTTAAGGGAACATTGTAGTCCGCTCTGAGCAACACCCGCTTGCCCTTTAAGTCCACATCACGGATTGTTTTTTTATTAAAACTCAAGTTTTTCCCACCATTTCTTAACTATAAGTATACAAAACCTTAAGCACTACCAAAATACGAGCTGTTAACTACATTACGCACGTACCGTTAGAAAGTTTATAGTCGGCCAAAAGGCTTTGGACTATATTAGAGTTCACTAAGAGAGGAGGACCTAAATGGCAAATAACAACGATGATGATGACACTGCTGGCCAGCGCAGCGGAACGAGTAATCGAGGCTTTGCTTCGATGGACCCTAAGAAACAGCGCGAAATTGCCAGCCGCGGCGGCTCGGCCAGCGGCGGCAACTTCAAGAACGATCGCGAAAAAGCCGCTCGTGCTGGGCGGCTAGGCGGCAAAGCATCCCGGCGCACCAGATAATTCCTGCTTGACCAACGAAAAAACCCGACTGCAAGAATCGGGTTTTTTCGTGGTGATCCCAAGGGGAATCGAACCCCTGTTGCCGGGATGAAAACCCGGTGTCCTAACCGCTAGACGATGGGACCATTGTCGACTAATTGTATACGTTCGATTCGGAATCGACCCACCCGTAATTTTCTGCTGAAAATTCGGTCGGGCCCTCCTCGGCGCCGTCGCGCCTGTGGCCTTGCGAACTGCCAAATGGCAGTTCTCACCCTGTTGCCGGAATGATCGGGGTCCCCGCAAAACTTGTTTTGTGGGGTGAAGGTACCCGGTGTCCTAACCGCTAGACGATGGGACCACGTCGCAATTTACACGCTTGCTCTATTTTATAAATAAAATTTCGCCTAGCGCTAGATTGCTCCTTCCAGAAACACAAGCAAGACAATTACTTGTCTTATGTTTCTGATTAAAACAACAGAGAGATTTTATCACATTAACTCCTCTCTGGCACCAAAAATCCCCCGAGGCACGTCCTCACCACGTGTTCGAGGGATTAATGGCTAAATTTTGTTTTTAAGAGCGGTCAGTCACGATTACTCTTCGTACTAAACCCACCCTAGCATAATCTTGCGTAAAGCGCAAATGCTTATCCACAAGATCAGCTACTTAAGGCTTAGCGACGGTTACGGCGATTAACGATGTAGTGGCCGGCGGCGCCAACAGTGCTGATGCCGCTGAACAGACCAACCACGTCACCCGCACCAGTGTTCGGCAAAGCCGTTGGCTTAGGTGTAGAAGTTGTGGTCGTTACCGGAGTCGAACAATTGACAGAGGCGTTGGCCTTGGCCTGGGCATCTGCTTTAGCTTTAGCCTGGGCGTTGGCGTTGGCCTGTTGCTGGGCCTGGTTCTGGGCCTTAGACTGAGCGTCGGCCTGAGATACGTTAGATGTAGCTGTGGCTGTTGCAGAAGCTGAGGCGCTAGCTGTAGCGCTGGCACTTGCGCCGGTGTTCGGACAAGTAGCCTTGGCAGAAGCACTGGCGGTGGCGCTAGCGGTGGCGGTAGCGCTAAAGGTTTGTTGCACTGGTTGTACATGGACCTTAGCGCGAATAGTTACGTAGCCACTAAACTGAGCACAACCAGGAACCTTGCCGTCGGGACCGTTGCTGCCCACTAGAGTACCACCATTAACAACGTTGTCGCTCAAAGCGATGCCGTTAACGTAGTTAGTGTAAAGCTTGGCGGTACCAGGCTCATAGGTAAGGCTGAAAGGCTGAGCGTTAGTTAACTCGGCTGTGGCCCAAACTTGAGCTGGATTAGCATTGTCGGCAGAGATATAGGCCGTGGCGGTCTGGGTGGAAGCAGAGCCGCTTGGAAGAACTATTTTAACTTGGGTGTTGGTTGCGCTCAGGCCAAGAAAGGTAGCGGCGTTGTTGTGGAAGTAAACAGCCAAAACAACGTCTTCACCATCAGTAACCTGAGTAGAGGTCGAATATGCACTGGTGCTAGAGTTTAAATCACGAGTTTTCAAAAGCTGACGTTCATCACCCCATGTCGGATTATCCGTGATGGAGTTGAAAGTGATGTAGTTAGCTGGGTCTGCCCAAGTAAAAGTTGGGCGGCTCGGGCCAAACGTAGCAGCGGCAGAAACTATAGCAGCTACACCCACAATAACAGCAGGAATAGCGGCATAAAGACCAAGTCGCTTAAAACTAAGTTTGCGCATAGTTGTATCCTTTCTTAAATTTCATATTAAATCTGTAATATTTTTTGACTAACCGTTCGCTTCAAATTTTTAATGTTCGCCCGAGGCGAGCCTAAGAAACAATCGGATCATGAGAATCCATTTTGGGTTGAGAGAGGGGTGAACGCAGGACTTAAAAAGCCGCGCTCCACCCCACTCGCTTTGGTTCAGCGAGCTTATTACCCTTCACACACAATCGGCGCGAGCTGGGGCGGGCTTCACGCCCGCCCCAGCCGTTGCCTGGTTGACTAGCCGTTCGGCAGACCGGGAGGCCCGTCGGGGTTGGTCCCCGTCGGGTTCGTCGGCGGTGCCGCGACCTTGTAGTCGCGGTGACCGCAGTCGAACCAGTTGCCGCCGATCACCGCGCGAGCGGTGATCGTGTAGGTCACGTACGTCCCGGCGGGAGCCGGAGCCGGCGTCGCGTAGGTGTGCGTCGCCGACACGAACGAACCCTGGTCCGTCGCCCCGTCGCCCCAGGTGAACTGGACGAAGGTGGCCGAACCGCCGGTCGTGTTGACCGAGGCCTGAGCGTTCTGGTTGCCCTTGCTCTCGGCCAGGTTGAGCGTGCAGCTCGGCGACTGCGACGGCGTTGTCGTGGTGGTGGTCACCACGGTCGTCGTCGTGTTCGTGTTGCAGTTGCCACCGTTGTTGTTGCCGATGTTGCTGCACACGATCGTGCCCGTCGGAGTCGTCGGCGTGGTGCCGACCGGGATCTGCACCACGTGGTAGCAGACCTCGCGACCGTTCACCACGCCGGGGTTGTACCCGGCGGTGCGGCAGTAGTACTCGACGTCCTTCGTGCTGGTCGAGGTCGATGACTTCTTGACGACGCGGTCGAAGTTCGACACGAACTGCGTCTTCGTCATCTCGACGACCTTCTGCGGCACGGCGATCTCCTGCTCCTGGATCGGAATGGCGATCGGCGTGTTGCGGCAGTTTTTCTTCTTGCCCACCTCGTACAGGCCGGGGTGCCCGTGCCAGTTGCGCACGGGATGGGCGCCGCAGATCTCCCAGCCGCTCTCCCAGGTGTCCGGGAGCTCGCGGTGGAACTTGTCGGCGTTGTAGAAGGAGTCGCCGTCGTGGAAGTTCCACGACTTGATCTTCGTCGGGTCGACGCAGCCCGTCTTGACGGGAGCGCCGCCGTTGATGGCGACGCGGACGTGCTTGATCTTCTCGTACCGCTTCACCATCGTGAGAGTCACGGTGGTGTTCTTCTTCGTCGTGACGTGCACGTGGGAGGTCGAGCTCGACGACTTGTTCGTCTTGACCCCGACCGGCTGGATCTCGCAGGTGTAGATCGGCGCAGCGAACTGCACCGGACACGTGGAGTCCATCACGTGCTGAGCGGACGCCGGGGCGGCCGAGGCCGTCGCAGCGTGCGACGTCGGCGCCTCGATGGCGACGACGGCTCCGAGAACGGCGAGGATCGCGACGGCCAGGGTGATGGCCGCGGACCTCTTGATGCTGTGCAACTTGTGGCCCATCGTGCACCTCCTGGTCGAATGAACAGTGCGGTGACCGGGCCCGGTCACCGCACTCTTTTGCTTGCGCTCCGGAGTGGAGAGCTAGCGCTACAAACGACAATTATTTATCGTCTGTAACGCTAGCTCTACTTGGTGACCCTTAAAATGTATGCGAAAAGTTAGCTCTAGCTAAACAACCGCCAAATACAAAAACGGAGCTTACGATATATAAGCTCTTGAACGTTTTTATTAACTTGGCGGCAGAGTTCAAGCTGAACTCTCATGATCCGATTTGTTAAGCTTGCACCTCACCCGCCGAAGGCTTCCGAAGCTCTAAAGTTGCCCTTATTGCCTCGTAGAGATTTCCACCTCATCGCCTAAGAAGCGAGGATGTCAATACTTTACCACAAGCACTAAAATATGTCAATAGTTTTCACCACTTTTAAGTATGAAGCACAAGCGTTAAGCGGTCTATAAATCAAAGATCCACCCTGATAGGGTGGTGTGAAGAAAGGAATCGGACTTTAGTTTCACGGTTGGAGCCGCAGGCCGGCGAGCGTTGACGAAGCAGGTGGAGGGGTCTGATCCCCTGTCGCTTTCGCTACAGCCGACCTGCGGTCTTGCTCGAGCTCTAGCTCGAATTATAGACCGCGGTCGCGGACGAGAGTGGCGTCAGCTCCCGTCCACGAACCGCGGCGCTTCCTCGATGTCCCTTCAAGCAGCAGCTCTGGAGGGAACGCCACAGAACCGCCCCATCGAGGAAGATCCCCTCCGACAGGGTCTTTCGGGGGTCACTGATGCCGTCAGTTCACCCCCTACCGGAAGGAATTTTAAGCCTTTGGAGGGGCGACCGAGCCCACTACTGATCATTCTCCTGTCCCTGACGGGCGTAGAAAGTCAGAAAGTTAGCTGTCGCCCCTCCGAGGAGCAGAGATCCGGGTTGCGAGCCCTACTCTGCTACATCAGCGTGTGGTTGGTGTCTACGACGTTAGGCTCCACGGCTCTTAACTGCCCGCAAAGCTACCTCCCCCGCGCTGAATTTTTTAGTCCGATTCCTTAAGGAGCTGCGAACGGGGTTTCCGTGCGCTCAACTGGCGTTAAGGAGCTTCATAGCTACGACTTTTTTGCCAAGAATTAGAGTATAGCAACCAGTATTTGTTGGCAAGCATAAGAGTCTTAACTAGACTAAGCTAAGATATTAGGGTTAACATTGGAATACATATGAAGATCGGTATTGTCGGTTGGGGCTTAGAGGGAAAAAGCGCCTTTAATTATTTTGGCCCGAATCATGAGTATTTGATTGTTAACGAGACACCTCTTGATGATTTTCCTGAAGAATCGGCCAAGATTAAGGTTAAGTACCTGAGCGGGGGCAGGCCACCGGGCCTCACCGGCAATATCTCTGATTTAAGTTACTTAAATGATATAGAAAATTGCGACAAAATCGTATACACCCCTGTAGCACGTAAGAATTTAGAGAAGCTGTTTCCAGATGACCATTCGTTTTGGCAAAAAGCCACCACCAACCAGCACATCTTCTTTGAAACAGTAGCCACCAAAAATGTTATAGGTGTTACCGGCACCAAGGGCAAAGGCACGACTTCTACCTTAATTACTCGAATGCTTGAAGCCGCCGGCAAATCGGTTCATTTTGGCGGCAATGTCGGCCGACCTGTTTTAGACTTCGTGAAAGAAGTTAAATCAGACGACTGGGTGGTGCTGGAGCTGGCTAATTTCCAGCTGTATAAATTCCCCTATAGCCCTCATATAGCCGTATGCCTGATGATTACACCGGAGCACCTGGAGTGGCATCACGACATAGATGATTACGTAGAGGCCAAATCTAATATTTTCCGTCATCAAAAATCCGATGATATTGCTATATTCTTCCCCAATAACAAGCTGAGCGCGAAGATTGCCGCCTACTCGCCCGGGCATAAAATTCCTTATTTTCATCCGCCTGGCGTTTTCGTAGATAGCGGTAGCGATATTGTTTCTGACGGAGGCAAGACCAAAATCATTAATAAAGAAGATGTTAAGTTATTGGGTGCGCACAATCTTCAGAATATTTGCGCGGCCGTAACCACTGTTTTGCAAGTCACCGATAACCTAGATGCTGTTCGGCGAATATTAGCTTCATTCACTGGCTTAGAGCACCGCCTAGAGTTTGTGCGTGATCTCGAAGGTGTTCGCTATTATGATGATTCTTTTGGCACCACCCCAGATACGGCTATTGTGGCTATGCAGGCTTTTTCTGAACCTAAAATCATGGTTTTGGGCGGCCATGATAAGGGCTCCTCGTTCGACGAAATGGCTCGAGCAGTTACTAAAAGTAACGTCCGCCATGTCATAGCTATCGGCATGACAGCTCCAAAAATTGCCAAGCTCCTCCGCGATCGAGGTTTCACCAATATTACCGAGGGACTGACCACTATGCCTGAGATAGTTGCCGAAGCCCAGGCCCGAGCTCACGCCGGTGACATAGTACTGCTATCTACTGGCTGTTCGAGTTTTGGCTTGTTCAAAGATTATAAAGATCGAGGTAATCAATTTAAAAAGGCCGTTATGGCCTTACCAGCGTAGTGCTTTTTATAGTACGTTTTTTATGGAATCTGTTAGCTGGTTTAGTTTTGGGCAGCTTTAGTTTTGGGGCAAAATTAGTGTCACTTACCTCTTGCTTATAGGAGTGGCCATGCTGACCTATGTCTTTATATTTAAAATCGGTTCTCATAGTGTTGAAATAACTCTCGCCAGTTGCCTTATGACCGCTGGTTCCGGCTGAATCACCTCTGCCCTTCCGGCTGACAGCTGATTAATCATCTCCTCTATCCAGTGATAGTGGGTACAACCCAATACTATCTGGTCAGCTCCCTTAGCACAAGCGTCATCAATAATAGTTTTAATGTGGTTTCTGTCGACCTGATTGGTTTCGACCATTAGAGCCCAGTCGCCGCAATCAGGCTCCAGGACTTCTATACCTTGGGCGTATAGTACCTTAAGTTCCTGATAGCGCGCGCTTTGCAGCGTGCGAGGCGTAGCGCAAACGCAAATAACACCTGTTTTGGTGGCGGTAGCAGCTGGTTTAATCATCGGTTCCACGCCAACCAGGGGCACCTTGAACTCTTCTCTTAGCTCTTGGATGAGGTTGGTGGTAACGGTGTTGCAGGCCACTACAACCACTCGGCAACCTTCGCCGACAAATTCTTGGAAGATAGGCTTTACAAAGCCATGGATTTCTTCTATAGATCTGACACCGTAGGGCACGTGGTCGCGATCTTCCTTGTATACCACCTCTAGCTCTGGCATGGCTTTTTTAATACTATCGGCAACGTGGCGACCGCCAGCTCCGCTATCAAAAACTCCGACTTTCACGATTACCTCTTTAAAGCAGCCCGGATAACGTTTTCAAACAACGCGCAAACCGTTAATGGACCTACGCCGCCCCTAGTTGGCGTCACCGTTAAATCATTCCTCTCATAAACTTCGGGTGCCAGATCGCCAACCGTTTTGCCGTCTTCGCTGGCAACGCCGGCATCAACGACTATAGCGCGGTGTTTAATCATGTCGGGGTATAAAATGGCCGGACTACCGGTGGCCGTGATAATTACATCGGCATCAGTGGTGCGGGCTTTGAGATTCGCGACTTCTCGATCTATAACTTTCACATCAAAGCCGGACTTCTTTAGCATGACTTCAAGTGGCGCACCGACTAGTTTGCCGCGGCCAATGAGCAAAATCTTTTTGCCGCGAAGTTCTATGTTATATCCGGCCAAAAGCCACATTATGGCCATGGGAGTAGCTGGATCGAAATGCGAGTTTTTGCCGAGAGCGTCGACGTCCTTGCCGGGAGCTACCAGGTTGACTAGTTCATCGGTTTGAGAGGGGTCGCTTAAAGGCAACTGAACAATTATGCCGTGTACGCTCTCATCGTTATTCAGTTTTCTGATCAGATCAGGCGCTTCGGCCTGGGCGACCTTAAAGTCTTCTACCTCTATGCCGATATCGGCGCCGTAGCGTTTTTTTAGCCGAACGTAAGTGTTAATTACCGGGTCGTCTTTGGCCTGAACAATTGCTAGCTTTGGGAATACTTTGTTAGCCCGCAGAGAGCGGACTTGGTGAGCATGTCGCTCTTTAATAAATCCGGCTAGTTCGGAGCCATTTAGAATTTTCACTCCTCTATACTATCACCTTATCGCACCTTATCGTTTGCTAGTTAGTGAAGTTTTTCGCCACGATTCAGCATGTCTATAAATTTTTCTATCCTTGCCATTCTGGTTTCCGGCTTCTTGGCAGTCTGGACTCGCCAGCAGAATGCATAAACATTCGTTTTATTCAACGTTTCAAAAAATTGCTTGGCTTTAGGATTTTTGTCTAACGCAGCCTGAAAATCTTCCGGCACCAAACTCGCGCTAGGAGAATTATAGGCCCCGTCCCACCTGCCATCATGTTTTGCAACATCAACCACCGCCAAGCCAGCCGACTGCATCCTGCCTGAACTTATGAGTTCTTTTGCTTTAGCTACGTTAACCTTTGACCATATACTCTTTGGTCTCCTGGGACTAAATTTCTGCAAGAAGAAATCTTTATCGTACGCTTGCTTTTGACTGTCTATCCATCCGTAGCACAGCGCTTCAGTAAGGGCTTCTTGGTAGCTTACAGATTCCTTGCCAGATGATTTCTTAGCGTGCTTGAGCCATACGCCTTGCGGTTGACCGTGGTTGTGTTCAAGCCACGCACGCCAGTCTTGTTGTGAAGCAAAATGTAAAACAGGTAAGTCTTTAAAAGTTTCCATAGTCAAAGAATAGCAATAAAAAACTCCTCGCAGTAGAGAAGTTTCAGCATAAACCAAGCTGGAGGGACATAGTGGAGGCTATTGCAACAAATGTATTCGGCTTAACTTGAAAGGTCTGGAATTCTAAGCACCTTTATAGCGCTTATGCTTGGAGGGCCATCGGGGACTTCGACCCACAAGTCGAAAAGCTTTGCTTTTCGCTCGCGGGCCCGGCTCGCGGTCTCGCTGAATTGTTCGACATCGCTGCGCCTGTTCGAGCCCCACGCAAGCCAAGCAGTTGGCTTGCTCGATTAAGCGTTCCAAAAACAAAACCGCACCTAAAGTGCGGCTCTATTTTTGGAGGGCCATCGGGGACTCGAACCCCGGACACGCGGCTTAAGAGGCCGCTGCTCTAACCAACTGAGCTAATGGCCCTCGTCGCAACCTGCGCCTATAACTCGTTTTGTCTATAGACAAAAGCTTCGTTTTTAGGCTAGGTTGCTCCTCTTAAAAATTGCGAGCAAGACAATTACTTGTCTCGCAAATTTTTATTTAGGACAGGTGAAATATTAACATGCACCCCTGTTTTTGTAAATAAAATAAGGCTCTTTAATGAGCCTTATTTAGCTGCAGCATTTAGGCTGTACCGTGGTGATGCCTTTGACTGACATACATTGTGTTATTGATGAAACCCAGCCAAGCCACTATTATGCCGGCAACAATTCCATTCCAGTAAGCCGCCGCTTCGTGATAGCCAACAATAAATGGCGCAATTATCAACCAAACTCCGCACAGTCCACTAAAGAAACTAGACCACTGCCGAGCGGGAGCAAGCAGTCGGACTAGCGAAAGCACTACTACCGCTATTCCAAAAATTACCTGATTCCAAACGCTTGTTGAATAATTTAGAATCCAAGGCGAAATAGCTAACCAGACTCCTAGCACTAGGTTTACCAACGCCATCGATTGAATCGAGCTGCGAGCCTCTTCTTCTCTATCGTGCATTGTCGTCTCCTTAAGGCTTACCTCGCTAAGTATCTGCGTCTTAAATATTTTTGTCCGTTAGGAATTTAACGAGCAAAGAACATATAATTTCACAGTGGATAAAGAAAGCTTGCGACAGAGGATGCGCGGCATTCGCCTTCGGATGCCGGAGGCCGAAGTGCTCAAGAAAAGCGAGATCATAATCGATTCATTAATTAAGCTGGTCGATTGGAACAATATTGAAAGCCTGCATTGCTATCAACCAATCAACCACCTTAACGAGGTAGACACTCGGCCGTTGCTTGATTTTTTAAAAATAGGTTGGCCTCAAGTTGACGTGATTATTCAAAATAAGTCTCGGAAATTACCATACCAAAACTCGAGGCAATATGATCTAATAATCGTACCGACACTGGCTTTTGATAACCGTGGCTTTCGGCTAGGTTGGGGCGGCGGCTTTTACGACCAGTTTCTGGCAAAGCAGAACGAGGCGCTAAAAGTCGGCTTGTCCTTCGAGGCCGGCAGAGTTGCAAAAATTCCTAATGAGCCGCATGATATTAAGCTTGATCTAGTAATAACCGAGAGTAGCAAATGAAAGTTACCGCTATCAAAACCGACCGCATCAGGCCTAAGACCCTAAGCATTCTTGAGGTTCTAGATAAATTTTTTCCGGAGGTTACCGACCGTTCGATAATCGCCATAACTTCTAAGGTAGTATCGATCTGCGAAAACCGACTCGTGCCATTTAAAGATACTTCTTTATCTGAATTGATCAAAAGAGAATCTGATTATTATCTGCCTTTTGAAACTGCGGCCCATAAACTTACAATCACCCGTAACATTTTGATTCCAAAAGCCGGTATCGATAAGTCCGACTTTAGCCAAAGTTATATTTTGTGGCCAAAGGATCCGCAAAAAACAGCAAATGAAATCCGGGAATTTATCCGTAAAAAAAGTGGCCACAAGAATATAGGAGTTATTTTGACCGACAGCACAACCGCGCCGCTGATGCGCGGTGTGCGCGGAATTTCTATTGCCCATAGCGGTTTTTTGGCCACCAAAAAGAACAAAACCGATGTACGGGCTAGTGTGGTTGAGGGGTTGGCAGCTGCGGCGGTAGTCGTAATGGGAGAAGGCGCCGAACAAACTCCTATTGCCGTAATTTCTGATATTCCATTTGTTGATTTTGTAGACAATGACCCATCGGTTGACGAACTATCTTTATTAAACCTTGACTTCACGCACGATATTTACGGCAAAATGCTTTCTGGTCTTGATTGGCTAAAAGGCGATGGACAGGCTCGCGGCGAATCTCAGTGAGTCTCAATGCGCAGGTGAGGCCACTTGTTTTTCCAATTTTTCTCGTCTATGCGATAAAAGAATTTTTTGAGAAGTTCTTTGTCTGCACTAAAGTAAGGTGTTGGTCTGGCTACTAGCCCGAACAGATCGGCGGTGCCATAGCAAAATAAGTATTCAAGTCTTTTACCAGTCAGACGCACCCCTATGCAAGTCGCTGTTTCTACCCAGTGCGCAATTCCGTCAGATGTAGACATAAAAGGCTCGAAATTATTCACATAGTGCATCCTGGCCTGGTTGCGAACCTCCCATTCCGCAAAGGGATACAGAAGCGACATTTTAGCATCATAATTCCAGTCTGCCTCTTCTGTTTTGTTTTTGCTATCAAAATAAACCAGGTCTACATCGCGCGATGGCTCTGGACTTTTACCTTCCATAAAATTCCAGATCTTGTTCCGCAAAAAACCCGCGCCAATCCACCAGTCCGGCAAATTAAGTGTGGATGCGGCGTTTAAGACCTTCATCATCCAATCGTCGGCTTCAATAAGTTGGGATATCTTATCTTCGCTGTCTACAATATTCATAAGTGATTTTGGTACCCGCGGACGGATATCGCACACTTGCTCTCTGAGCAAGCACTTCTTCGTTCAATCGTGCTCAGAATAAATTCTTGCGCGCGATTTTCACTACGCCGCACCGCCTCGGCGGTTCAATTCTGCCGGGCAGAATTACCAAAACAAAAACCCAGACAAGCTGGAGGTTTTATTTTGGTACCCGCGGACGGATTCGAACCGCCGACCCTCTGTTCCGAAGACAGATGCTCTAATCCACTGAGCTACGCGGGCAGAAATCAGGCAGGGACAGGGGTAATTATACCAAGTGTACGCTAAACTGTCTTATTCTGATCGGTTATTTGTTTTTTATGCAGCTGATTTTGTTTCTCTACTTGCGATAAAGTCGCAGATAACACTTCTAAAACACTTTTGGCGTGTTCACGACTCATGCCAACTCTAGCTACAGTTACCGGTCCGCTATTAGGATTCCCGCCTTGCAGGAAATTCATAACCACGCCGTAGTTATTAACTACCACATCAACTACATCGGTAAATAATACACGGTTTTCTTGGTTTTGAACCGGCTGGATAGTGGGCTCGTTTCGCATCTGGACTACAGGCACCTTACTTGATCCGTAACCGGCCATCTCCCACAACTTAACAGCCTCGTCATCTTGAGCGCCAAAGTGACTTATCAAAAGCAGCAAAACATCTTCACTCGGGCATTTCTCGCCCAGCTCAAAACTGGCAAGTTCTCGGGCGTCAATTTCTACGGCGCCACTGGCTTCGGCCAAGCTTTCGTTAACTCGTGAACGCAAGGCCTTTAGCTGCTGACCTAACAGCTTGTATTCTCCCTTTGAGTCGGTATTACTCATATAGAACCATTGTAGCACCCACAATTTGCTATAGCGAAGTATAATTAGATTAGTGAATATTCTTGAGAACGTAAGCTTGGCTAGTTATAGCACTATGCGTCTTGGCGGCAAGGCACGCTATTTGGCTGAGGCTGCTTCCCAGCGCGAAGTGGTCGAAATGGTGAATTGGGCCCAGGCCCAAGGTCTGGACTGCCTTATGATTGGCGGCGGCAGCAACATTGTCTGGCGTGACGAAGGCTACCCAGGGCTGATTATTGTTAATAAAATCATGGGTAAAGAAGTTTTGCATGAGGATGAAAATAGTGCAACTGTTCGCGTGGGCGCCGGCGAGGTCTGGGATGAAGTAGTCGCCTGGACCGTAGATCAAAAACTGTCGGGCCTTGAATTTTTGTCTTTAATTCCGGGCAGTGTTGGTGCCGGTCCGATACAAAACATTGGTGCTTACGGCGCCGAAATCGCAGACACTTTAGTTGAGGTGGCGGCGTACGATAAAAAATTAGGTAGCTTTGGGTCAATTTCTGGAAAGAACTGCGGCTTTGGCTACAGGACAAGTCGTTTTAAGACGACCGACCGCGGTCGCTTTGTTATTACCAGCGTAGTCATGAAGTTAAAAAAGTCCAACCCCCGCCCACCCTTTTATGAAGTCTTGCAAGCCTACCTAGATCAAAATCGGGTTCAAAACTACACGCCAGAAATCATCCGCAATGCTGTTATAGCCGTTCGCTCAGCCAAGTTGCCCGATCCGGCAATAGTGGCCAACAACGGCTCTTTTTTCACCAATCCCATAATTGGCGCTGATCAATTTGAAAGACTCAAAGAAAATTATCCTGAAATTAAGGGCTGGCCAGCTAGCGACGGCAGAGTAAAAATAGCTGCTGGCTGGCTGGTAGAACGAGCTGGCTTCCGTGGTTACCACGACGAGCAAACGGGCATGGCTACTAGCGAAAAACAGGCTTTAGTTCTAATAAATGAGCACGCTAAATCAACTGCTGATCTGCTGAAATTTAAGTCTAAAATTGTTGATAAAGTCGAGCAGATGTTCGACATTATTCTTGAGCAAGAGCCGGAACTGTTGCCTTAATTACCTTTGACAAAAACATTGTTATAAAATTATTCTTTTTGAATGGCAATAAACGAAGGCGAGTTTCAGGGCGGAACGATGATCGACCGCCAAATCGAAACTCTTGATTCAGCGCGCGATCGACTGACCGCTGAGGTCGAAAAATTTGTACTAAACCCATCGGCCGCTAATTTGGCGCGTTTTGACGTTGCCAGAATGATATCTTCGATTGATTTTTTTAATCTTATTTCGCTTGTGTGCGAGCTTGATGCTTCCGGCTCATCAAAAGCAGATACGCTTGATGTTTTTCATGCCGAAGAGATCAAAGCCAGAATAGATATTATCAACTCCGTTTTGGCTGAAGATGTACTTAGTTTTAATAAGGAGCGCGCTCTCTTTGATGAAGATTTAGAAGCGGTAGTAGATTCGCTAGACACAGCACAGTGGCAAACCATCGGCCAAGCTCTGTACTTAGGCTACGAGAATGGATCCACCAGAGACTTCAATAACGTTTTAGGAAAAGTAGGGCTAACTTACTTGTTCAGGCAACCTGATATATCTGTATTTTCGGACAGCTAACAATTAGTTGTCGCTTGGCAGCGGAAATTGCAAACTAAACTCTTTAACTTCGTTTTTTAGCTGCAATAGTTTCTTTTCGTCGCTGCGGTTTAGAATTGCTTGCTTCATCCACTCCGCCACCTGGCCCATATGCTCTTGCTTAAGGCCGCGGGTGGTCATGGCCGGCGTACCTAAACGCAGACCACTAGGCCTAAATGGAGGCAATGGATCATCCGGAATAGAGTTGCAATTAGCGCTTAGACCAACTTTGTCCAAAATATCCTGCACTTCACGGCCATTGACCCCAAAGCTGGTGTTAACGTCAGCCATAATCAAATGATTATCCGTGCCGTTGGTAACCAGTTTGAATCCGCGGCTCATCATCTCGTCGGCTAGTTTTTTGGCATTATCTAAAACGGCTTGGGCATAATTGTGGAATTCCGGTTTGAGCGCTTCGGCAAAAGCAACGGCTTTAGCCGCAGTATTGTTCATATGCGGACCCCCCTGAAAACCAGGAAAGACTTCGCGGTCAATTAATGTTGGTAGGTTCTCCAGAGTTTTTTCGACTTTTCTTAGCGGGTTGCCAACCTTGCCACGAGTTAAGATCATACCCCCGCGCGGGCCGCGCAAAGTTTTGTGCGTAGTGGTGGTAATGACATGGAAACCGTAATCAAAAGGGTTCGGTAGAACTTTGCCAGCAATCAACCCAGCAATATGGGCCATATCGGCCATGAGCATAGCGCCGCATTCATTGGCGATTTCGGCGAACTTGGCATAGTCAAGGTTGCGCGGGTAGCCGCTGAAGCCGGCTAAGATAATCTTTGGTTTTTCGCGCAGGGCAACCTGGCGCATTTCGTTATAGTCTATTTCGCCCGTCTCAACATCTTTGATTCCATAGCGCACAAAGTTGTAAAGCTTGGCCATGGTAGTAACCGGGTGGCCATGGGTTAGGTGCCCGCCATGATCAAGCTTCATGCCCAAAACCGTGTCGCCAGGTTCCAACCAAGCAAAATAGACAGCCACGTTAGCTGGGGCACCAGAATGTGGCTGAACGTTGGCATGATCGGCGTTAAACAATTTTTTAGCCCGCTCAATGGCTAGCGTTTCTAGCGGGTCGGTAAAATCTTGCCCCCCGTAATAACGTTTGCCCGGATAGCCCTCGGAGTATTTGTTTGTGAAAACACTGCCCAAAGCCGTCAAAACATCGCGGCTTACATAGTTTTCACTAGGTATTAACTCTAGCCCTTCCCTCTCTCTGTTTTCTTCGGCAGCAATCAGCTGCGCGGTCGTCTTGTCGTCCATCTCTAAAATCCTCATGCTTACTTTTACTTTGCCGGGGTTTAAGAGTAAGCTATAACATGACACCATTGTATCAAGTTATTTAAATCAAAAATTGCAGTAAAAAATACTTTGCCATAGATATCATATTTGATATAATTTTATAGAAATGCACCAGACAAACGAGCAAATTGGTTTATTAATTTCACAAATAAGGCAAGAGCGCGGGCTGACTCAAGCAGAATTTGCCCGGCGTTTAGGTACCAGCCAATCGGCCGTCAACCGCATAGAGCACGGCAAGCAAAACTTGAGCATTGAGACCGTTGGCCGAATCAGCGATGTTCTGAACAAGCAAATAATCTCTTTGGGTGGCGGAGCCGTAAACCTTCGTATAGAGGGCGGCCAGGAGCTTTCCGGCGAAATAGAAGTTAAAACCTCAAAAAATGCGGCCGTGGCTATATTGTGCGCTAGCTTATTAAACAAAGGCACAACTCGCCTAAAACGCGTGGCTAGGATTGAAGAAGTTAACCGCGTTATAGAAGTTTTAACTAGTATCGGCGTCCACATAAAATGGCTTCCTGGAAACGACCTCGAGATAAAACCACCAGCGCGTCTTAACTTAGACAAAATGAATAAAGAAGCCGCTCGCAAAACACGCATTGTTATCATGCTGGCCGGCGCCCTGATGCATGACTTTAAAGAGTTTAAAATACCTTACGCCGGCGGCTGCGAACTGGGTCGCAGAACAATAATCCCACACATTTACGCTCTGGAAGAGTTCGGCGCACGCATTGAAGCTCATAGTGGCCATTACGAAATCACAGTGAATAGAAGACAGCCTGTCAATCCCGTTGTTATGTACGAAATGAGTGACGTAGCAACCGAGAACGCTATTCTAGCGGCCGCTAGAATGGAAGGCGAAACTATCATTAAAGACGCCAGCGGCAATTATATGGTTCAAGACTTATGCTTTTACCTGCAGAAGTTGGGCGTCAAAATAGACGGCATAGGTTCGCCTACCTTGAAAATTCGCGGTGTTAAAAACATCAAGAAGAACGTCACTTATTCTTTGAGCGAGGATCCGGTTGAAGCTATCACCTTTATCTCAGCTGCGGTTGCGACAAATTCGCAAATAGCTATTAAGCGAGCGCCGATTGAATTCATAGACCTCGAACTTCTTAAGCTGCATCATATGGGCTTAAAGTACGACGTCAGTAAATTTTATAAAGCCGAAAACGGGCAAACAGACCTGGCCGACATTACAGTTTATAAGCACAATGGCGAACTGCACGCTCCAGAAGAAAAACTACATCCCCTGCCCGGCGGCGTTGGTATCAATATAGATAACTTGCCTTACTTTGTGCCAATTGCAGCTGTGGCTAAAGGTCGTACCATGATTCATGACTGGGTCTATGAAGACCGAGCTCTAATGTACACCGAGATGAAAAAGATTGGCGTTGATATGGAACTAGCCGACCCGCATCGCATTTTTATCAACGGACCAACCCGGTGGCGCGCCGCAGACATCGTTGCCCCAAGCGGCTTGCGGCCGGCCGTCATTGTGCTGATTGGCATGATGGCCGCCAGCGGTACCTCAATGCTGCGCAACATTTATACGATAAACAGAGGGTACGAAGATCTGGCCGAGCGACTCAACAGCCTAGGCGCTAAAATTACCATCGTTCACGAAACCTAAACCTTTTTGATTTTGACGGCCGTACCGTAAGCCGCGACTTCGCTCATAACACCGCCTATATCGGCCGTGTCAAAGCTCATGCCAATAACCGCGTTAGCGCCCTTTTCGGCGGCGCTCGCGCGCATACGCTCGACGGCTTGCTCGCGGCTGTCGCTCAATAAAGTTGTGTAGCCTTTGACCTCGCCCCCAAAAATTGTTCTAAAGCTAGCACCAATGTTACTGAACATGTTTCGGCTTCGAACTATCAAACCAAAAACCTCACCATAAACCTCTACTACCTTATAGCCCGGCACGTCGTTAGTAGTTGTTGTGACTACCAAAATTTCATCCATATTTTATCCCCCTTTAGTTTTATTGTACGCCTAAAAAGTTTAAGTGACAGATGGATTCTGCTATAATCACCTCTGTTATCGCCTAACGCGCGGGATTCGTATAACGGTTAATATGCAAGTTTTCCAAACTTGAGACGGGGTTTCGACTACCCCATCCCGCACCACCAATATGAGACAAAACCTATGTTTTTTCTCATCGCTCGTCGGCAAAGCCGAGTTTTGCCTTAAGCAAAACCAAGCTCGCTGCTCTTTTTCCTATAGAGCTAGGGTTTCCCTGCAAAATTTATTTTGTGGGGTAGAGGAGGAGTAGCGATAAGCTGAAGACGATGTGGCCATTAGGCCAGTCAGTAGCAACAAAATTTGTGAGGCAAGTAGTTGTCTTGCTCACAAATTTTAGAGGAGAAGCCTAGGCCAAGGTCGAAGCTTTTGCCGAGCAGGCAAAACGAGACAAGGCCGCAAGCTTCGACGAGCCCCCGTAGCTCAGTTGGATAGAGCAGGAGACTTCTAAGCTCAAGGTCGCAAGTTCGAATCTTGCCGGGGGTACCATAAAAATATCCCAGCTTGTCTGGGCTATTTTTATGGTCTTCTGACAGATTCGGTTTTGCGACGCGGCAGCGACAGCTGACGCAAGTCGCAAGTTCGGCGCAGCGAACAAACGCGCAGGAATTTATTCCGAGCATTTGTGAGCGGAGAAGCGTGGCGCTATCTTGCCGGGGGGTACCACAGTTGATTAATTTGCATATAAGTTAGATAATATAGCCTCATGACAGGGGCAGATTCAATCCGAGTAGCTTCCTTTAACATTCAGCATGGAGCAAAAGGTGATTACGGCCGCGGTTATCCCGGCTTGGTAGCCGCAGCCTGTAAAGAGCTCGACGCCGATATTCTTGGACTGCAGGAAGTAGACGTAGGCGTACCGCGCTCCAAAAAGATTGATCTGGCGGCAATTGCTGCAGAAGCCACAGGAATGAACTACGTGTTTGCTAAGACGCGCACCTACCGCGGCAAAGGTCGAGTTGGCAATGCTCTATTGGTAAGAGGCGATATTAGAAATGTTGAGGTACTGAAATTAAAAGGCGATTGGCAAAGATTCAAGCTTATGGGCCAATGCATCGAATTTTTGCCGGAGCCACGAAATATGATTATGGCCACGACGGCAATTCGAGGCTGCGAGCTATCTGTCGGCGTAACTCATACTGGGGGTAGAAAAAATCGCGAAATGCTTGGACGCGCAGCAACAGCTTTATTACAGCGTAGCGGTCCTCACATTTTGATGGGTGATTACAATATTGAACTCACCGAAGCCCGTGACTGCATGAGCGAGCATGGTCTTAACGTAATTGAGGGGCCGCCAACAAATCCGTCATGGGCTCCAACCAGACAGATTGACCACATTGCCCTAAATAGGTTACGGCTCCGGAGAGTGGAAGCTCCCCGACTTCCTATTAGTGATCACTTGGCGCTTGTCGCCGAAGTCGTACCCGTAGCCTAAGAGCTTATGATATAGCCGGCTTATGAGATTTTTAGGCTTAATTATTTTTGCGCTGGTCCTTATTCTCGCCTTTGAAGTTTGGATGTTTTTTGACGCGTTTAGAAATCCTCGATTGTCCTATAACGAAAAGTTTTTGTGGTGCATCGGCATGGTGTTCATTCACCCAATCGTCGCCATTGTTTATTATTTTGTGGCCTACTCAAACCGCCCTCGATAATTCCCCCCGTCTCTGTTATAATCATCCTGGTATAAATTTTGCAGGAGCCAGAAGAAGCGGCTGTTCTTACAATTTTGCAAAATCATCTTACGCTGATTTTGCAAAATTGAGAGGACGACCGCAGCCATAAATCGAAGTTTTTGACGCTACTGCGGCAAAACGAGATAATGGCGTACGGGAGGACGTGGCGGAAGTAGCTCAGTTGGTTAGAGCGCTGGATTGTGGCTCCGGAGGCCGTGGGTTCAAGTCCCATCTTTCGCCCCATTTTTATAATTATGGCCAAGAAACATACTGACGAATTTGTATTACAAACCGTCCAGCCTGGCCTGGCCGGTCTAATGGATGGTAGCGTTTCTACGCTGGCGCCGATATTTGCCGTGGCCTTTGCGACCCACAAACCACACTATGCATTCGTCACCGGTGTAGCCGCTGCTGTGGGCGCTGGAATAAGCATGGCTTTTGCCGAGGCTTTAAGCGACGACGGATCTTTAACCGGTCGCGGCCATCCTTTCAGACGCGGAGTTATTATTGGCTTGATGACCTTCCTGGGAGGTATTTTTCATACTCTGCCCTTTTTACTGCACAACTTCCACGCCGCCATTATCACGGCCTTCGTTGTCGTGGGTGTAGAGCTGATGGTAATTAGCTACATTCGATATAAGTTTTTTGAAACGCCGCTTTGGCGTTCACTTGCCATCGTAATGTTGGGCGGAGCTATTGTCTTTGGAGCCGGCATTTTAATAGGCGCTTCTTAGTTCAGAGAACTTAAGGCCAGCAGAGCTATTAACGGCACTGCGAGATTATCAAGACCCAGTATTACAGTGTTTTCTATTAATGTTAGCGCCGGTGGAAGCAAAATCACGACCAACCAATATTCATGCGGCTTTAAGTGTTGGCCAGATAAACCAATTGCCAGGATAATTAAAGACACCGCCCAGAAGGTAGCCGATCCAGCAATCGACTTTGTTTGATCAAAAATTTTGTAGCTGTTAGACTTACCATATTTTTTACCCACCAAGGCAGCTAAGCCGTCCGAAAGCGACATTATTAAAATAGCAATCGCAAAATAAGTTTTATTAGTTATAAATAAAGCACTGAAGAAAATAGTCAAAGCGAAAAATAAATCGCCATAACTATCTCTGTTTATGCGATCTGAAAAGTGCAGCACCGTGACCACCCTGTTCAACGCCACGACAATAGCCATTGCCAAGCCAATAATCCAGATTGAGCGCCAACTTATTAACCACGGCCAACTAGCCACAAAGCATCCGGTCGTTATGTGAATTAGTTTGCGTTGCAGTTCACCACGCAAGATCTTTTTGCGCCACAAGTACTCTGCCAGAACCAAGATTAAAAAAGGAATTAAAAGGCAAAGAAAAATGTTTAGCATTAACGTTATTGTATCGCGATTGCCTAAACAAAAATAGAATACGATTTGGTCGGGGTGAGAGGACTTGAGTTATCATGCGCCTGCGACAAAATTGCTAAAGCAATTGCGCAAGGCGGTCAAGCAAGGAAAACATGAACAGCCAACTGGCTATTCATGCCTATCGGTTTAAGTTGTACTCTCAATAAATAAAAACTGACCAAATTTTATTGGTCAGCTTTTATTGGTCGGGGTGAGAGGACTTGAACCTCCGACCTCAGCGTCCCGAACGCTGCGCGCTAGCCAACTGCGCCACACCCCGCTATAGCCCTAAAAGAAACCGTAGGCTGTCTTTCGGCGACCTAACAGGGGTAATTATAGCAGAACTCTCTTTTTAAACTTACTAAAAGCTGGTAGAATTAGTCTAACTTAAGCACTATGTTTTCAAAGAAAAATGGAACCAACGTAACTCGAGTTGTGCGCAACGCCGGCGAGATAAGTGGCCAGGGACTGTCATCGCTCCGCCGCGATATTTTCATAATCGTCTATCCTGTTATGGTTTTTTTGGTAGTACTGGTTACGGTACCGACGATTAACGCACTGATCTTAGCCGCCTTCAACGGAGCAGCCCATCATTCAATCTTCTCATTTGACGAGCAAGCCACAAAAAGTGTCTTTTACTATATTGCTGTCTTGGTTACTGCTCTTTACACCGCACTTATAATTTCCTTTTTCACCTGCCTTATAAGCGCCGCTGTGCTAGCCGAACTCGACGGCCAACCAACCCCATTTTTACAAGGCCTAAAGTTGATATATAAGAATAAAGGCAAGATCAGCCGCTTTGGGATATTTTCTATTCCTTTTGTCTTTATACCGGTTGGCGTTATGGCCCAAAAACACAAAATTTTTAAAAGCACCGCGGCCGTCGTTGGCAGTTCGTACTCACTCAGCATGGCTCAGCTGGCGCCGGCAATTCTCTCCGAAGACGAAGAGGATCTATTTGAAACCGTCCGCCACACTATAGCAACGTTGGGTCAAGCGTGGCGTGAAGGATTAGTTCTAAAAATTGGCAGCTATCTTTTGATTTTGATCTTAGCCGGCGTCAGCTTACTACCCAAAGCTCTTAGTCATTCTCAAAATAACGGTGGAGCCCGGCTTGCCAGCTGGCTGGTGCCAATCGTAGTGTTCTTAGGCTTCTTGATTGTAACCAAGGTTTTAAGCGCTGTATTCACTGCCACGCTTTACTGGAGAGTAATTACTAACGACGGCAAAAAAGGCAAGTTGCTAGACTAGCTATTACCTCTGTTCTTTGCTATAATTTGCCAAGTTCTTAAACCAATTTAACAAAAATCCGCTTTAGCAATTTTTGTTAAATTGAGAGGAGGAATCTAGGCTTAGACCGAAGCTTTTGCGGAACCGCAAAACGAGGAAAAGCCGCAAATTCCGACGACGGGGATTGGCGCAGTTGGCTAGCGCGCGCGGTTTGGGACCGCGAGGTCGGAGGTTCGAGTCCTCTATCCCCGACCATAAAAAATACGCCCACCTTTTGGTGAGCTTATTTTTATCTTTGAGATAAGGCCCGGTCTGCCACTCGGCGGCGAAGCTGACAATAGTCGGAGGTTCGGTGGAGCAAGCGAAAGCGTTGTCCTCTATCCTCGCCCAATTAGATGCGGGTGTCTTTTAGGCGGTCTTTTATTTTCTTTGCTTAACAAATGATTGATATCTACAAGCAGTTGTCTGGCCGATTTGGAGTGCAGGGTTTTGAAACCAAGCTTTTGAGCGGGAACAAGTAGATCCTCTCGGTTGTCGACAAAAAGTATTTCGTGAGGTTTTAAGCCAAATTTTTTAACCGCCAGCATATAAAAGTCCGGATTGGGTTTAGACATTTTTTCTTTATACGACAGCAGTACTAAATCGTAGCCGTCATAGCCTCGCGTTAACTTATAAACTTGCGCAAACCCCCAGATGACATTAGACAGCATGCCAACCTTGATTCCATCTTGCCTAAGCTGCTTAGCCAGCCGCCGCATTCTAAACCGGGGCAATAACCACTTAGACATTACCCCGTCGTTATCGAACAGAATAGCTTTGATCATTTATTTAGCGAATTCGATTGCCCGCGTTTCGCGAATAACGTTAACCTTGATCGTGCCAGGATATTGCATGGTAGATTCAATCTTGTTTGCTATGTCACGAGCCATCTTGATAGCTGTCAGATCATCGACTTGCTTCGGCCTAACAAATACGCGGACTTCTCGACCGGCGCTGATAGCGTAGGCTTTTTCAATGCCGTCAAATGAGAGGGCGGTGTTTTCTAGGTCTTTCATGCGCTCTGCGAAGTTTTCGGCGCTGACGTTGCGCGCACCCGGACGAGCACCGCTAATAGCGTCAACCACCCGGACAATCAATGCTTCTACGCTGGTTGCTTCCATGTCGTCGTGGTGTTGTTCGGCAGCCAAAGCAACTTCTTCCGGAGCGCCATATTTACGCAGCATCTCGCCGGTAATGTGGTGGTGCTTGCCTTCTACCTTGTGACTCAAGGCTTTGCCCATATCGTGAGTTAACGCGGCATACTTCGCCACCTTAACATTGGCGCCAAGTTCTTCGGCCAACACGCCGGCCAGCTGGGCCATCTCAACCGAGTGTTTGAGTACGTTCTGGCCGTAGCTGGTACGATACTTAAGTTCGCCAACCAGCTGCAAAACTTCTTTTGGAATACCAACCAAGCCCACCTCGCGCGCAGCATCTTCGCCAGCGCGAACTACTTCTTTTTGGACCTGCTTTTGAGCTTTTTCGACTACTTCCTCAATGCGTCCCGGATGGACTCGCCCGTCCTTTAGTAGCATCTCAAGACTCAAGCGGGCAACTTCACGACGAACCGGGTCAAAACTAGAAAGCACAATATAGCCAGGAGTATCGTCGACCATAATGTCGACGCCGGTTGCTCGCTGCAAAGCCTGAATATTGCGGCCTTCTTTACCGATAATTCGGCCTTTCATTTCTTCGTCTTCCAACTTCACAGATGTAACTGTGCGCTCAGCTGTTACTTCGCTAGCCATACGCTCCATAGTGGTCGCTAGAATCATGGCCGATAATTCCTCGGCGTTATCACGAGCTTCGTTTTGCAATTTATTAACTAAATTCAAAAGATCACCGCGAATATCGCGTTCGGTCATGGTCATTAATTTTTCAGCAGCCTCCGTCTTGGTGAGTTTAGCGATTTTCTCCAATTTATCCTGCTGCTTGCTGCGGATATCGCGAATCTCATTTTTGAGTTCTTCGACTTCAGACTCCGCCTTACGAAGGTTCTCGCTACGCTTATCAAGATCATCCAGTTTTTTGTCCAGTGATTCTTCGCGGTTGAGCAGACGCTGCTCAATATCCTTTAGTTCGTTGCGGCGTCTTTGCTCGTCTTTTCGAGTCTCTTCCACTCGTCGAGCGGCATCTTCTTCGGCTTTGCGAATAGTTTCAGCAGCCTCTTTTTTAGCTTTTCGAAGTTCTTTTTCCGCCTCTTCGGCTGCTTTGCCTTGTTGCCTGCGAGTAACGGCTACGCCTCCACCTCCACCAATAGCAAGACCAGCTATTCCTAGCAAAATAGCAAGTACAATCATCGTCTAGTCTCCTTGTTTTTCAGAAACCCGGCAGTCTTTATAAGCAATCACTATCACTTCGTTAGCTTTAAGGCGCGGGTATCAAATATTAATATCGTGTAGTTCGGAAATCCCCAAAACAAATAGAAATCCTAAAAATACTATACGTATTTTTTTGGTCTTAAGCAATGAAAATGATTGCTTTAGATTTGCTCAGTATAGACAATTACCCTTTGGTTAAAACCGGGATTCACAGAGGAATTTTCTGTAGCAACAGCCACTAAATTCAAGCAGGAGCGAGCCTGGTCAACACCTTTGGTCGCCATGGCCATATCGACATTTTGCGAATTGTATGTTTCGGTTTTCATAACTTGGTACTTAAAGATTTGATTATCGCCCCGTGTTATCTGAATGATATCGCCGACACGAACATTAACAAGATTGTAGAACGCGCCCTTTGTACTGCCGTCTGAAATCTGACCAGCCATAACACTAGTTCCCGGTTCGCCAAGTTTTTCAGATGAACTATCCCATGCAACATCATTCACGTTGAAGGCTGTTTGCACGACGCCGGCCTTTTCGGCCAGGGCCTTAACTCTGGCGTGTACGCCCAAGTAAGTTATGTCGATTATTTTCGGCTGATCGGCGGCAACAGAGTATTCTTTGACGGCCTGGGCACTAACCGGAGCGGTGGCGGCATTTGCTTCAACGACTTGCAGATTACTCGGCTGATTAGCAATTTTACTATGCGAAAAATAAAATCTGTAAGCACCGAGCGCCGCTACTGTTATCACAGCCACTATCACTAAAGTACGTGGTCTAGGCCTAAACCTTAAGTATTTGTCGGCGAAATCTAGCGCTCTTTCTTTGATATCTAAAAGCCAGTCACCAGCCAGCTTAACATTCTGGCCGGCTCGCATCATCAAATTAGGCTGCTGCGCTATTTCTATTACCTCAGGTTCTATAGCGACAGGTGGTGACTTGTAGGAAGCTGACGAGTCAGCTTCAAAACTGTTTATCGGAGAGTTGGGTGGAGCTTCCAGCGAGGCGACAAAATCCACTCGGTCGGCGGATTCAACCGGTTTAGGATTATTTGCCGAGCTCAAAGAAATGTCTGAGATTGATTTAGGATTTATAGCAGGCGGACGTTTTTCGTAGACTATCGGGCGACGCTCAAAACCACGCATGCGCGAACGCAAATCAGCGTCCATCGAGGTATTGTTCATAAAAATGTTAGTGCCGTCCATAACCCACTTTTTAAAGTTTTAGTTTTAATAAACTTTCACCTATAAATATGCGGTGAAGCTTATGCTTTTGTCAAGGGGAGCTACTTCTTGGGCGCAGTCACGTGAGCTGGCGCACCGTATTCGGGCAAAGCTATTTTGTCATTGTTGTTTGCCTTTAGGCTGGAGACACCTTGAGCAATCCAAGCTCCGGAATCAGAGCCAGTGATTGGGATCGATAAAGAATAAGCCAGAGCGTTAGCGACCGACAAGCCAATCCTAAGGCCGGTAAAACTGCCCGGACCCTTGAACACTACTATTCCTTGGATATCTTGCGGTGATTTGCTTGACTTGTTAAGTATTTCTTCAATTTTCTGGTGAATTGTTTCCGCCAATTCCCTATGCGCATGCCATGTTTCGTAAGCCAACTGCTTTTCGTTTTCGTAAACACCCAGTTCGGCTTCTGGCTTGTCTGTTCTGATTGTCAAAATTATCACGGCTTTACCTCTTCCCATTCGGTTTCAACAGCGCGGATCAAGCCAGCAAAATTTTCGGAATAGGAAAAAATTATCTGGCGCTCATCCGGGTCGTTTGGCGTCGAGCTGAAGCTAATAGTAATGCGATTTTGTGGCAAAACATCATTTACTATGTCGCTCCATTCAACAACAGTGACCACTTTGCCGTCATTGACTGATTCCGCTAATTGATCGGCGATAATGCCAGGCTCGTCCAGGCGGTAAAAGTCAAAATGATGAACCTCCAGCCCTCCGCGGCATTTATAAATTTTGCTTAGCGTAAAGGTTGGGCTAGTTGCATTGTCCTGGCTACCCAGACCTTTAACCAAACCTTTGGTAAATGTAGTCTTGCCGCCGCCAAGATCGGCCGCCAGTTCGATAACTTCGCCACCGGCGAGTTTATTTCCTAGCAGCTCGCCGAGCCGCGATGTATCGTCGGACGCGGTAGAGGTTGTTTGCCAAGTCATTACGGTACTCATAGCCAGCATATAGTAACGCGGCAGCACCAACCCCAGCAAGCGTCCAAGCGTGTATGGGCGTAGACACGATTGTAGTGTTACTAAAGCTATTAGGCGCTGAGTTTGAACTACCCGTGGAAAGTCCTTTTACAGTTGGAGCCGAAGATTTGTTAGCCTTAGATGAATCAGGCGACGCTTGGTTGACTACATTAGTAGCACCAGGCGTTGGCGCGTTAGTCCAATACCATTTGCCGTTAGCCAGCGCCCAAGACATGCCGTCTTTAGCAGAGCTATAGGCGTCGGATTGACTAATCGTAGTGCCCAGAGGATCTAGCAAAATCGCCTGGCTTGAAGTATTGCTCAACGTTAGCCCAGTATCGGCTGAGTAAAACGCCGTGAAGCTTTTAGCTGGCAAAAGCGTGCTGTCTTCAAAAGAATATTTATGTTTGGTGGTCAAACCAGTCTCTAAGGCAAAACCCGAAAGATCGAAGGCAGTATCGTTAGGATTGTAAAGTTCTATAAACTCATCCGTATCATCTGTGCCACTGCCAGATGGGTTGGGCAAAAGCTCACTGATTTGCGGAGCTTTTAAGCCAATATCAGCAGCCGGTAAGCCAACCAAACCCTGACCTTCAGCAACGCTTTCAATAATAGCCGGCGGGCTGGAATCGTTCTCTGGCCAAACTGCCGCAGTCGTACTGGTTGAGCCGTTGTAAGTAGTCAGTGTGCAACCAGACATATCAGTCAAGAGCCAGCCGCTTGAAGTATCGTAAAACCACACCGGGTTAGCATATTGGCTGGTCTCTTCACTAAGGTTAACGTCAGAGGAGGTGGATTTATTCCAGCGTACTTGGGCTTGGTTGCCCGATAGTAGGCTAAAGCCGCTCGACGTTTGCTCCCAAAGGTTGAGTGTGCCTTTGCTGTCACTGAGTGACGGCGACAGGTCGCTTACTATGTCGGCATCGCAGGTATTAACTGTCCCGCCGCCGCTAAGTAAAACTACCCCGCCTGATGGTAGCCGGTAGTCCGGCAAATCCTGAACAGGGGGTGCCATGCTTGTATCGCTGCCTACGTACCCTAACCAATAATCACTTAGGTGATCAATATCGTTGTTACCGGTGTTCTGTATAATTACAAACTCATCGTCGGTTATCTTTATCTCTCGTATTGATAGGGACGATCCAGTGGCAAATGCGTTGCCAGGTATAAGCACCGAACTTAATAAAACCACCGCTACCACCCAAGAGAATATCCTCGGACGCTTCATTTGTGAGTGATTGTATTTAAGCGAACCATAAAGAGCAAGCAGTAGCAGTTTACTTTCCAAGAGCCACCAAAACTTGATGAACCTTGGGAAGGGCCCAGAACGGCTCGAGTGAACGAGCCGCTGCACCATGTCTCGCCAGAGACATGCTGGGCGTGTGCGGGGGAGGACCTAGGCCGGGTAGCCGGGGATGAAGTCGGCGGGCAGCTCGACGCGGGACGAGAACCGCTCCCGCTGCTGGCGCTTCCGGCGTCGCTCCGCCATGAGCGCGTTGTAGCGCGGCGAGTTGACGTACTCGCGCAAGATGAGCGCGATGCACATCGCCAGCGTGGCCAGCAGGAGCGACCCACCGAGCATGGCCCGCAGGCTGTGCCAGGTGGGGTAGCTGTTCCAGAACGTCGTGTTCGGGAACTGGTTCGGCGAGATCTCCTTGCCGGCCATCAGGCCGGCAGCCACGCAGGTGGGCGAGAGCACGAACCAGAACGACAGCTGGCCGAGCAGCCGGGCCGCCTTCTGCAGGCCCGTGCTCCAGTGGCTGAGCAGCGTGTCGCGTACCTTCTCGACGACGTAACAGGTGTTGCAAACCGCCCCAACCAACAGGGTCAGGTACACGGCCGTCAGCAGCTCGTGCGAATAACTCACGGATTCCTCCTCGAATTCGCGACCACCGCTAAGGTGATCAGGGTTCTATCCCAGACTTGCTCTTGCTTTAAACAATAACACTTGCCTGAAACCAACTATATTTTAACATAATCACCTTAAAATATCAATAGCATGAGCGGTTTGGCTAACTATCAAAAACCTCTTAAAGCGCTATACTTAAATCATGTTGCGATTAAGCGCATCTTTATTTAATCAACCAGTAGTCAGCCTACGTGTAGGGGGCAAGATTGCTACGGCCACAGAGCCCATAATTAACCCTCATAATCTAAAGATTATTGGCTGGTGGTGCCGTGTTGGCGGGGAGGAAGAACTGCAAGTTCTACTAGCTGACGATGTCCGAGATTTATTAATTGACGCTATAACCGTAAATAACGAAGAGGCTTTGTCATCGGTAGAAGATTTAGTTCGCCACAGAGAAATTATAGACCTTGATTTTAAACTCATGGGCAAGCTGGTCCGAACCAAGCGCACCAAGATTGGCCATGTAGAAGATTTTAGCTACAACGAGGGAATGTTTGTGCAGAAACTGTACGTGGGCAAATCGCTGGTGAAAGTTTTGACCAATAATGCTACGGCCATAATTGACCGGACTCAGATTATTGAAGTCACTGATAATTACATTTTGGTACAGGACACCGACATTAAGGCTGGGGCAGAAGAAGTTTCGGCGGCGGCTGTAACCGCTTAGCCTGATTCTTTTAGCGCTTGCCGAACCTTGTCGTTAGAAATTCCTTGACTAGTTAAGTACTAAGCCTCATAAAATGCACTCCGTTGGCATTTTATGGGGTCCCCAAAACTTTCTTTATAGTTTTATCAACTAATTCGTAGCTAAACCCCTGCACCACTAAATACTGCTTAAGCTTTACCGGGTCGTTTTTGTAGCGCGTTAAATTTTTCTTTTTATCAATAATGGCCTTTATGGCTTCTTCTTCGTTGATTTCTTGGCCTTCCATAACAATATCCAACTGCTCTCCACTGATCCCCTTCTTCATAAGCTCCATGCGAATAGCCCGGCGGCTTTTATTTTTGCGAGTCTGAAGATCAATAAACCAAGCAGCAAACTTAATATCATCCAAATAGCCTTTGGCGCTAAATTCTTCCCTCAATGTTTCGCCGAATTCCGGATCGGCTTTTTTGCGGTAGAGATAATCTTTGAACTCTTTGGTGCTGTGCGGGCGATTCAACAGCCACTCCAGAGCCCTGGCTCGCAGTTTGCCGTCTTCTGATATTTTTTTAAACTTTTTAAGGTCTGCTTTGTTTAACTCTTGACCGTTGGTAATTTTGTACTTAACAACCTCGTCAAGGCTCAATGAAAATTCGTACTTTCCATCAACAAAAATACTAACCCGCTTCGGGTTCTTGACTTGCTGTTTTAAGGTCGTAATTTTCATTAGTCCCCAAGCGGCAAAAGCGGCAGATACTCGCCGTCTCGGCGGTCAAAACCAAACGTTGTATATTCGTTGCCACCGCCTCTTTGCAGGATATCTAGCCAGTACTGCAGAACTGTCTCGTCGGTGTTAACCTCTACCAGAGAATTAAATGCGTCTATAGCCACAACTTTAATCGGGCCTTCACCGGTTGGAGTGAATTTTTCTCTCACAGGCAATAGAACACTCTGCCAAGAGGCACTCACCGCCTCAGGATGGTCACCGTTTGAGGTTGCTTTGTTCACTACAAAGTTACCAACTATCGAACCATGGATTCTTCCCAAAATCTCACTGGTTCTATCTCTAGCTGCCTGCCATTCTTCTTCGGTTTCAAAACCAGACATTGTTATTCCTTGGTGGCGGCGGCAACGGTTTGCTCGGCGACTTTTTCGAAAACTTTTGGATTGTCGGCTAGATACTTCTTGGCGGCTTCGCGGCCTTGGGCAATCTTTTGGCCTTCGTATTCGAACCAAGCACCCGATTTACCAACTACGTTGTGAGCTACAGCCAGGTCAATTACGTCACCTTCGCGACTAATACCTTGATTGTACATAATGTCGAATTCGGCCTCGCGGAACGGCGGAGCGATCTTGTTTTTGACTACTTTTACTCGGCAGTGATTGCCGATTACGGCATCGCCTTGCTTAATTTGGCTAATGCGGCGGATATCCATGCGTACGCTGGCATAAAATTTCAGCGCGTTACCACCGGTTGTAGTTTCTGGGTTGCCAAACATCACACCAATCTTCATGCGCAGCTGGTTGACGAATATAACCGTGCACTTGGTGCGACTGATAATACCGGTTAGTTTGCGCAAGGCTTGGCTCATCAAGCGGGCCTGCAAGCCCATGTGGGCGTCGCCCATATCGCCTTCGATTTCCGCTTGTGGCACAAGTGCTGCTACCGAGTCGACAACAATAATGTCAACGGCGTTAGACCGCACCAAAGTCTCGACAACTTCTAGTGCTTGCTCGCCGCTGTCTGGCTGGCTTATCAAAAGATTATCAATATTAACGCCCAAGCGCTTGGCGTAAGCCGGATCGAGCGCGTGCTCCGCATCAACGTAGGCAGCCGTACCACCGGATTTTTGAACTTCGGCCACGGCGTGCAGGCAAACCGTGGTTTTACCAGAACTTTCCGGACCATAAATTTCTATGATGCGGCCTTTTGGAATACCGCCGCCCAGGGCCAAGTCTAAACTTAAGCTGCCGGTTGGAATGGTCTCGACATTTGCCGCGTGGGCTTCGCCCAACCGCATAATGCTGCCCTTACCGAATTGCTTTTCAATCTGGTCAACTGCTAATTTCAGCGCCTGCTCTTTGCCGCTAGCGGCCTTATCGCTCGTTGGTGCTTTTGTCTTATCTGCCACCTTATACCTCCTCATCAAATACGTATAAATAGTATAGCTGGTTTTTGCCGGTACGTGAAAAATGTTGCTGCATTTACTTCTATTTAAGCGTTAGCTATTTTTGTAGAGAAGTTGATAACACGCTTATGCTATAATTTGGAGGTAATAATTTTGTGGGAATGCACATAAAACTAAAAGATAAGTTATCCGGCTTCACAACGATCGAACTCTTGATCGTCATCGTTCTCATAGTCATTTTGGGCTCGTTAGTTTTGGTAACCCACAATGGCGTCGAAGAGCGAAACCGAGACACCGAACGAAAATCCGACATCGTAAAGCTAGAGGCTCAAATAGAGACCTATCAGGCCGAGACCGATAAATACCCAAGCGTAAAGCAGATGGATAGTGCGTCTTTTAGGTCACAAAATATGAAAGAACTTGATGTCAGCAGTCTAACTGACCCTTTGTGGAAGTCTAGCAATAGCTCTTGCACTTCTAGCGGTCAGGTCCAATTGCAAGCATCGGCTACGCCATCCAAGGGTTGCTATGGCTACGACCCTTCACCAGCAGGCTGCGATAACGACCACACTGACTGTACTAGTTACATGCTAACCGCCAACTTAGAAACCGGCGGAAGCTATATCAAAGCTTCTGTAAAATAAAAATTATCTGACAGCTCTAGCGTAGGCCTGTCGGGCTTCTAGAATTTTATCAGCAATATCGTTTGGCTTAGGGCAAAGCGGGAAAATAAAGTTATCTTCTTCACCGGCAGTCTGAATGGTTAGGGTGCCGTAATTAAACATGCTGGGCAGTATTCCGTTTTGCTCGGCACTTACATCTTCGACATTAGACATACTGAGCCTTGAGGTCTTTTTGCTAAATAACGATTTTTGAACCACAGTAACCAGACTTTTATCTGTGACTATTACTCGGCATTGTCGATAGACAAACCTTTGGATAAGCAGCGGTACGAGGATGATGCCGCTAAGCAAGATGGCGCCACCAAGGATTGGGCCCTTGTAGCCGGATGGTATCTGCCCGAAAACATCGTTGTTGGCAAGAATAGCGAGCGCAAATATAGCGCCGACAGCTATTACCATTTGCGCGTAGATTCCAATAATCCCCACTGCATGACGGTGGATTACGTCCATAACTTGTTCGCCCGGCTCAACCAAAGAAGAGTCAGCGTTTTTAACTGCCATTGCACCAATTTTGCTAGCGGCTGGTTCAATCGAAGACTGATTAGATTGGTCTGGTTCCATATTTCTTATGATTATAGCAAGCTAGCCTGCTCTTTGGTTTTCGGATTTTTACCTAAGTGTTTCCAAGCACGCAATGTTGCCTTGCGGCCCCGCGGCGTACGCTCTAACAGGCCGATCTGCATCAGGTATGGTTCGTTAACGTCTTCGATAGTTGTTCGTTCTTCGGCAGTTAAGGCTGCCAGGGTCTCAACACCAACCGGGCCGCCGTCGTAATGCTCGATTATCGCAGTCAAAAGCTGGCGGTCTGATGGGTCTAAGCCAAGCTCGTCAATCTCGAGCAGCTTCAAAGCTTGCCCGGCGACCTTTTCGTCAATAATTCCGTCACCGTTAATATCGGCATAGTCACGCACGCGTTTTAGCAAACGGTTAGCTATGCGCGGTGTCAAACGAGAGCGTTCAGCTAGTAGGCCAGCAGCCTTTTTATCAACCGGAACATTCAAAATCTTGGCTGAGCGGTTAATAATTCTACCGATTTCATCCGGAGCATAAAACTCTAGACGATGAATTAAGCCAAAACGGTCTCGCAGAGGAGCGGCCAGCGAACCGGTGCGAGTGGTGGCGCCGATGATTGTGAACTTAGGTAAGTCCAAGCGTAAGCTGCGAGCACTTGGCCCTTTGCCAAGCATAATGTCTAACTTGAAATCTTCCATGGCACTGTACAGGACTTCTTCGACTGTTCGGTGCAGACGGTGAATTTCGTCAATGAATAAAATATCGCCGTCTTGCAAATTAGTGAGCAAGCTAGCCAGATCACCGGCCCGTTCAATTGCCGGGCCGCTTGTAATTCTAATTTGGGCGCCCATTTCGTTGGCAATTACAGTTGCCATGGTGGTTTTGCCCAAACCCGGCGGACCATAGAGCAAAATATGGTCGATTGCCTCGCCACGTTTCTTTGCAGCATCAATAGCTAGCTTTAAGTTTTTCTTTAAGCGTTCCTGGCCAACATAATTAGCAAAATCACGTGGACGCAAAGAGTTTTCTAATTGTTCCTCTGCTGGATCATCTGTCGGACCAGCAGTGTTCACAATTCGTTCGATAGCCATACCCTTTAGTTTAGCATTTCACTGCTAGCTTCGGGTTGTTTGGATATAACCCAACAGCCATTCTTCAGCCACTGCGGCAGGTCGAAGGTACTAAACTCGGTTTGATTTCGGTTCGGCAATTTTCCCTCTTGGTATTGGTCTGTGTCGTTATTGTCAACAACCATAAATCTCTGCAAATCTTCGGAAATACCCCTGATAACTATAACGTGAGCGGCGTTAGTGAAGGGACTTTCACTGTTAAAACTTGCAATTACGATGTGGCCGTTCGCCAAATGATCTCTGAGTTTTTCTACTTCAACCAAGCTCGAAACTTGAATCTTATCCACTACTTGCAGTTGATAGACTCGACAAAAAATATCGAGAGCTTTATCTACCGCGGTCCCATTTTTAGTATGAGCCGATTCCAAGAGTTCGGCCACTTGGTTTGGAAAAATGAAAGTATTATGAAAAGTTGAAGCAACCTCGGCTAGCGTAGTTGGTACGCAACCGGTCACGCCTAACTTTGCTGGCGGCAAAGCGCCATCGGCGTAGGCGTATTCAGCCTCCTCCCACCTAGGGTCATGCATATCGAAATGAACAATTGATCGTCCCACAAAGCCCGGCGGACAATCATATTTTGTCTCCTGGCGGTGTGTGAGGGTAACTTCCATTTCTTAAGGTCTATTTGATTAGTACAAGGCGGCGGCTTTGGGTAAGTGCGATCCTTTTAGCAATTTCATTACATCGTCGGCTTCGACGGTTTCTTTTTCTATTAGGGCTTTTTTAAGAACCTCAAGTTTATCCATATTAGATTTAAGAACGGTACGGGCCCTGTTGGCGGCCTCTGTAATCAGGTTCTCAACTTCATCGTCTATGACCTTGGCAGTTTCGTCCGAATATTGGCGCTCGCGAACCAGGCGATCCAGCATCACGCCTTCGTCAACATGAAAAACTTGGTCGCGCAATTTTTTGCCCATACCCTGGTTGACTACCATCTCGCGGGCTAGTTCGGCGGCCTTTTGCAAATCGTTGCCAGCGCCAGTGGTTACACGCTCCGACCCGTAGATGAGCTCCTCGGCGATACGACCACCCAACATTCGAGCTAGTACATCTTTATATTCAATGATGCTGTGATAGCTCTTATCTTCCGGTGGAATAAACCAGGTGACGCCACCGGTTGGGCCACGCGGGATGATGGTAACCTTGTGAACCATGTCGCTGTCTGGCAGCACATGGCCAACCACGGCATGGCCAGCCTCATGATAAGCGGTGAGCTCTTTTTCTTTGTCGCTCATTACTTTGCTTTTGCGCTCCGGACCAATGGCGACTTTTTCGAAAGCGTTAACTACGTCTTCGTTCTCGATTACTTTGCGATTATTGCGAGCGGCTAAAATTGCTGCTTCGTTAGCAATATTGGCCAGGTCGGCACCGCTGCTGCCGGCAGTTTTGGCAGCCAACGAGTTGAGGTCGACATCTTTGCTGACTGGCTTGTCGGCAAAGTGAACCTTCAGTATAGATTCGCGGGCTGGGCGGTCCGGGAGGTCAATGTTGACACGGCGGTCAAAGCGCCCTGGGCGAAGCAACGCTGGATCGAGTACATCGGCGCGGTTAGTAGCGGCAAGAACAATAACGTTCTGGCCTTGTTCAAAGCCGTCCATTTCTACCAAAATCTGGTTCAAAGTTTGCTCGCGCTCATCGTGCCCACCACCCATGCCGGATCCGCGACGGCGACCGACAGCATCAATTTCGTCGATAAAGATTATGCACGGCGAATTCTTTTTGGCCTTATTAAATAAGTCACGTACTCGGCTAGCACCAACGCCCACAAACATCTCCACGAATTCAGAACCGCTGATTGAAAAGAATGGCGCGTTGGCCTCGCCGGCTACGGCCCGGGCCAGCATGGTTTTACCGGTTCCGGGTGGACCAACCAGCAAAACGCCTTTTGGAATTTTGGCGCCCACGCCCTCAAACTTTTTAGGAAACTTCAAAAACTCTACCACTTCTTGCAGATCCTGTTTGGCCTCATCGTTTCCGGCAACACTAGAAAAGTTTATCTTGTCTTTCTCGGTACCATACAAACGGGCGCGGCTTTTACCGAAACTTAGTGCTTGATTGCCCTGACCCTGCGCGCTCCTGAACATGAAAATCAAAATCAAAGCGATTATCACCACCGGCAAAACTCCAACCAGCAGTTGATCCCAAATGCTGGTACCGCTGTCGCTGGTTGGCTTGTTAACCAGCTCAACTTTGCCCTGCTTTAGACCTTGTTCGTAAATGCTTGAACCTGGTTCTTTGTAAGATTTTTCGGTAACTACGCTTTTGCCTTTGGGTATAATATCTAGCTCGTCGCCGTTGACGGTTATTTGCTTGATTTGACCATCGTTGGCCTGACTAATAACCTGAGAAAAAGGAACTGTTTTTAGTTGAGTGGGCGTTTTGAAAGCCGCATAAAAAATCAAACCAAACAGAATAACCAGCACTATAAAACCAACATTTTTAAAATTGTTGTTCTTGTTCTTGCCGCCTCGGCCACTATTCAGTCGTAATTTCTTTCTGTCCATATCCATACATTATATCAGTTTTAGCGGTCATTAGTCTCTAGTAAGGCGGTCGTTTTAGACAAAACTACGTCTATATTTTTCCCCAGGTTAAACCGAGCCGACGGTTGGCCGGTTTTGACAAAAGCAAGCAAGCTGTTAATTAATTTTTTATCGTAGTCAAAAAAGCCGGACATTCTTAGCCAGTGCGCAATGAATTCCGAAGCAACATCGTTAGAAAGAACGCTTAGCCTGGATCTGATGATCCCGTCCTTGGTTGCCAGGTAGCCGTTCAGGTCTTGAAGCGCTTCGGTTTTGACCTGCGTGTTGCTGGCCAGATTGCTAAGGTTTTCTAGCAGGTTATCTCGCTGCCTAGTGCTCAGATTCGGAATAACTTTTAAACGTAAGTAATTGCGCAAGTATTTATCGTCACTGTTGGTGGAATCTTCGTGCCATTTAATATTATTTTTCTTGGCATATTCGATAATTTCATTTTTACCAACTTTTAATAGCGGCCTGAGTACGCCAGTGTTATTGCTAATGGCCGTTAGACCTCTAGGTCCTGTGCCGCGCAAAATATTGATGAAGGCTGTTTCAATCAAGTCATCCTGATGATGAGCGGTGATTATCGCACTTGCGCCGTATTTCTTTTTTACGTTTTCTAAAAATTTATAGCGAACCTGGCGAGCAGCCGCTTCGCTGGCTTCGGGGCCTAAGTTTGCCCTACCAATCTCGATGGGTAATCCATGTTTTTTAGAAGTCTGCACAACTAATTCTTCGTCGATCTGCGCATCCGAACGAATTCCGTGATTAAAGTGCGCCACGATAATCTTTGCGCCGAGTTGGCTTGCCAAAATGTCGAGTAGAACCATAGAGTCCACACCCCCGCTTACGGCCACAACGTATTTACCAGGTTTCAAATCGGACAATTCCATTTTATTATCTTAGCAGTGAAAGATACCGAAATCTTAAAACGGCTCGACAGGTTGGAAGCCCGCAACAAACGGGTTGAAGCTGATAAAGCCTGGGAAACCAGCTGGCTCAGGCGGCTCATTATTATGCTTCTTACCTACCTTACGGTTGTCTGCTACCTTTCAATTGTCGTCCATATCGATCCGTGGGTTAATGCCGTGGTGCCGGTGGCCGGCTTCTTTGTCTCGACCCTAACTGTATCGGCCGTTAAAAAGCGCTGGGTTTCTCGTAAAACAAGCTAAGCCAGGGCGTTAATTAGAGCATCGTTAAATGCTGGCAAATCATCGGGGTTGCGGCTAGTAATTAAGTTGTCGTCAATCACAACTTCTTCATCAACCCATTCGGCTCCGGCATTTCGCATATCGTCTTGGATCGTAAAAAAGCTTGTCAGCTTCTTGCCGCGAGCCAAACCCGCGCTAACTAATATCCACGGAGCATGGCATATCACCGCTGTAGGTTTTCCTTCCTCATCCATAATCTTGGTTACAAAATCACGAGCTTTCTGATTCATGCGCAAGTTATCGGCGTTCACCGCACCGCCTGGAAGAACTAGCGCATCGTAGTCTTCGGCATTAGCTTCATCGAGATTTTTGTCGACCTTAACTTTTTGGCCGGGATCAACGTGCTTTAAACCTTGAATCTTATCTTTTTTATCACTAATTACTTCAACTTCTGCGCCGGCTTCGCGCAGGGCTTTGACCGGCTCGGTTAGTTCTGCTTCTTCAAAGTAATCAGCTGCGACAACAGCCACTTTTTTGCCAGATAAATCAGCCATAAATCCTCCTTGAAGTTACTATTTACTAAAGATAGTCCGTGTCGCACCAACGGGCTGTAACTTATTTAACTTATGGATTTTTAAAGCGGTAGTTTAATAAAAATACTAAAAGGGAGGATTTGCCATGCCACCACAAGGAGTAACCAACGATGAAGACCGCCAGGAGGAATTACCTCAAGATTATTCAACACCTTTTTCGGCGCCGGACGGCGTCGACGACACAACCGACGACACCCATCCGGAAGCCGACACAAATGTTGATGCTATGGAGCATTACGATGAAGGAATTTCTGGAGCCGACGAAGTCGAAGACCCCGGCAACCGCGGCATATTAGGCTACTCTCCACCCAGGAAAGGTGACTAGCTATCGGCAAAGTTGTGCCGAGCTTTGTGCCGGCGATATTCGATAAACGTCAGATAAATAATTATTAGATCGAAAACAGTTAGCGCAATCATGCCGGCCGTGACTTTTTTGAAAATCAAATAATAAACCTGGTATATAACGAATAACCCAATGACAATCAATAGCAGCGGATAGGCCCAGGATTTATTGCGCCAGACCTGCACGACTACAAAAAGTTTTACGATACCGTGACTCAATAAATAAATTGCTCCGAAAATCAATGACCCCTTACCTAAGTTAGACGCCCAAGTAGCAACATGACTGGCCCAGAAGGAGTGTGGACTGCGCGCCAACGTCGAGTCGGTTAAGTGGTGTGAGATCTTTTGAATTTGTTCCGGCCTTATGGCAAGAAGCAAAAGCCCGCTCAAAATTTCTAGCAAGCCGTCCAGACCTTTTAGAATCAGACTGATTTTAAAAGCCCGATCGACAATATCCTGTTTCTGGTCTGTGGTTTGCATAAGCTTATTTTAGCAGTCTGGCAACTAACAGTTTAAAATGCTATACTCCCCCTGTTGATTTTTAAATTTTACAAGACAAGTGATTGTCTTGCTTGTAAAATTTGTAAGGAGCAATCTAGCCACAAGCCGAAGTTTTTGCGAATAGCAAAACGAGGCAGAGGCGTAAATTGCGACGCGCCAGGGTAGCTCAGTTGGTTAGAACAAGTTTTGTACTTTTTTGTGGCAGCGTAGCTCAGTTGGTTAGAGCACAGGACTCATAAGCCTGCGGTCACTGGTTCGAATCCAGTCGCTGCTACCAAAAAGTACAAAAGAGGACTCATATTCAAAGCTGCGCGCAGAAGTTTACCTTTCAGCCGAGCATTAAATCGCGCAATAAAGTTGGCGCGTTTTTTGTTTGGCTTTTCAAGCTTATCACTCTACCCACTCGCCCTACCTCAAGGCTCGCAGACTAGGCGAGTAAAGAAAAACCGGCTCTCGCAAAGCCGGTTAGTGCTCAAAAACTTTAACTTTTAGTTCAACAAACTGTCGATTTTTACGATTCGTTCGTCTGTTGACGGCAAAAGCTCATAGGCCAGTGCAGGCATTTTCTTCCCCTTTTTATTTTTGTAATTTTTTGTTTTTGGCTAAAACTGATTTTTATTATACATAAACATTTTAAAAAGTCAATATTTTCTGTCATAAAATGATTGTATATTGTCTGTTTTTATGTTTAAATCACGCCAGGATCTTATCTGTTCTGTTCGAGAAGTGCTCCAGTCCTTAACGGGCGGCCTTACCGAAAAAGACTGAAAAGAGGTCGTTCCTAAAAATAAGTTAGAAAGTTTTAACTACATGTACAAATTGTTTGTAGGTGGCTTGCCTTTTGCTACTACCGACGACGAACTGCGCGACGCTTTCGCTGCCCACGGCACCGTAGCTAGTGCTACCGTTGTTCGTGACCGCGAAACTGGCCGCAGCAAGGGTTTTGGCTTCGTTGAATTCGAAAACGACGACGAAGGTAAAGCTGCCCAAGACGCTATGAATGGTAGCGAATTGGGTGGTCGCACAATCTCTGTCGACCAGGCCCGCCCTAAAGAGAATCGTTAATTTTAAATCGATTTTCGAAACGAAAAACCCCGGTTTGTCCGGGGTTTTTCATTCTTTACAACAGCGCCAACAGGGACGGGTTTGACATAATTTTATGATTTTGTAGGATGGAAATTGTGTCTTTCGCAAATTGTGAGGTGGAAGATACAAAATATTTTTAAGACTGCAAACGAAATTTCCTGAAAATTAGTTAAATCTTAACTATGCGTTTTATCGGCACAGGTCTTTTCTATGTGGTCGGGAGGTTAAATGAAAATACGAGCATTTGCAGCCGGCTTGGCCGTTGCCGCAATACCCGTAATCACAGGCGGCAATGCCGTCCATGCGCTAAACACACACAAGCATCAAACCACAAAGCCAAAAGTAACTCAGGCAAACGCCGTGCAACAAGTTACAGTTACAATCAATTCTGGCGACACTCTGACTTCGATCGCCAATGCACATAATACGACTTACGTCCGTTTATATGACGCCAATCAGAAGATAACAGACCCCGATTTAATTTATGCAGGAGACAGCTTACGCATCCCTGATCCGAGTGAGCAGCTAGCAGATCGTCAGCTGCCTTCCAATGCGCCGGCCGAAGCTTCAAGCGTTTCCGCAACTCCAGCAATCAGCACGCATGCTGCGACCCCTTATACCCCCGTTAGCTCCAATCAAAGCAGCTCCGCAACCGCTCCAGCAGCTGCCAGCGGCAGCGTTTGGGACCGGATCGCCGCTTGTGAATCTGGCGATAACTGGGCCATCAACACCGGTAACGGTTTCTATGGTGGCTTGCAGTTTACTCAAAGCACCTGGTTGGCCTATGGTGGCGGAGCCTACGCTTCCCGCGCTGACCTTGCCGGCCGTGATGCTCAGATAACCGTCGCCCAAAAGGTCCAAGCCGGTCAAGGCTGGGGCGCCTGGCCCGTCTGTTCTGTCCGCGCTGGTGTCTAGGAGTCTAAATCCAGCCAATAAAGACTCCCACTCTTTGTCGCGGGAGTTTTTATTGGCCTTTTTCTTCTTCGAGTTTTTTCCCGATGGTTTTGCGGCCACGGTGTCTATAGGCCTTAACTGTTCCTGCCGGCATGCCGGTCATATCTGAGGTTTCTTCGACGTTAAAGCCTAGCAGCTCCAGGCCAACGGCTTTCTTTTGATCTTCCGGCAAAATTGCCAGCAGTTCCTTAACTCTCTCGTTAGACTCCGAGAGTAAATAACTAAATACCGGGTCCAGAGCGCCGTCTTCGTCTTCTAGACATAAAACAGAGTCTTCGTCTACCTCATTAAGTCCGGTGAGTGGATCGTGTTTTCTTTTGGCTAGCTCGTCCTTAGAAGCATTGATAGCAATTCGATGAAGCCATGTATCAACCTCGCTGCCACCAAGAAACCGGTCGGCGCCTCGAAGCGCTTTTAGATAGGCGTTTTGAGCCACGTCTTCGGCATCTTGGTGATGACGCACCCAATACTTAGCAACCTTATACAAGCCGTAGGCTGCGGCCGATGCTTCAATGGCGTGTATGACTCGCTCGCGAGAGGGGTTCTTAGACTCTTGGTTCTTGCTCATTTATAAAAATAACTCCCGTACCCGAGAGTTTTTATTTATCTAAATTTGGTAGCGGGGGTAGGATTCGAACCTACGACCTCGTGGTTATGAGCCACGCGAGCTGCCACTGCTCCACCCCGCGTCGTCGCAACTTGCGCCGTTACCTCGTTTTGCTTTTCAGCAAAAGCTTCGGTTTACGGTTAGGCTGCTCCTCTACCCCACAAAATACGCTTCGCTGATTTTGTGGGGACCCCAAAATGCTTTAGCAAATTGTGGCTACTACCTTTCCCTTGCTTAAAAGTAGAATCAATTAGTAATTCTAATCTGTTAGAGGGGTTTTGTCAATTGGTTATAGGGGTTTGCGGCCCAGTAAAAAATCCCGCCAGGCTTCCAGGTTTTGAATATGTTTCGACTGCTGATCGCTTTGGTTCGCTGACTGTGTGCTACCAGCGACTGTTTGATCAACGTACTTCATGGCAACAGTCTTAGGAATTAATAAGACCTTCTCGCCAGGAGCCGCTAAGCCCAGGTCCTGCCTGGCCGCCAAATCTAAATATTCGTTAGTTTGGTAATATTGGTTTTGCAGTGCTGTATTTTCATTCTGGAGGCGCAAAACCTGATTTTGCTGCTTAAGTGTTGATATCTTCTTTTGCAGCTCGTAATTATTCTGAAGAGTTTTAACCCCGCTCCATGTTATAGCTAGAACAATTAAACAAAAAACGTAAAGGGCGATATTCCTAACATCCGCCAATTGCTTTATTTTGGGGTTGTTTAAAAATTTTGTGTAATTGCTAAGCACAAGGATTATTATACCTTAGGCTATCTGTTATACTAGTTCTGTCGTTGTGACGAGGGGCTGTAGCTCAGGGGTTAGAGCAGTCGGCTCATAACTGATTGGTCGTTGGTTCAAATCCAACCAGCCCCACCAAAACTTCATTATCATAGTCGGGTTCAAATCCAACCAGCCCCACCAAAAGAACTCTATTTTGGGAGTTCTTTTATTTAGATTCGGGCTCGGGAAAATCTTGCCAAGCCAAGTATCTTAAGTGGCCTGCTTCCACCCCGTCAGGGTTGGTAATTCTTGCTCCTTGATGTAAAAAAATTATCTTTAGCCTGTTAATCACCTCTATTAAGTCGTCGTGATTTGCTGCTTCTGGGCCAGCTAAGATTTTTAGTATTTCGTAAGAATGGTGGAGAATTTTACGCAAGTCTTTCTCGGTTTCAGGGTTAGCAAAAGTTTCGCTTGAAAATTCCTTTTCTAAAAATGCCCGGTGGCGGACAGCATCAGCTTCTGGGTCGTTTGACCTGGCAAGTTCATCGTATGTTTCTTCTAGGAATTCTAAAGAGTCAAATAAGCGCATAGACTCCGCTCGCCGTCCCTGCTCGCCCGGAAGTTTGTCGAATTGCTGAATCTGTGCCTGCGCAAAGGTAAGAGGATTCTGCTTAGGCTCGCGGGCTAGTCCAACAACCATTGACACTGCCATTCTTAAAAGAGTTAAGCCTCGATCATACCGAGTTTCTGGCCTAACCTCCAATCTCTCGAGCGCATCTATGATTTCATCGGCGTTTTTTATTAGCGATATCGCCTCGTCTGCCTTGCCGCTCTCTTCGCGAATGCTATCAATCGAACGCTGCATAAAATCTTTGCAGCGCGCTAAATAAGCCGAAGTTTCTTCGCCTTCGTTTTGGGGCAGTATTAATCTTAAAATCGCCGCCGACTGACCGATGCCGTCAAACACGGCTTCTTTTAGCTCTCGATCGCTCCAATCGCCTTGAGGATAGTCAGCAACAAACTGGGCTTCAGGTTCAAACATCGCTTCTCGCAGTTCGTGCAAGGCTTCGGCGTTGCTTTTCATTAGCCGGTTATAAGCCTCGGATTGATCTTGCTGCGGGGCTGCCAAGGCGTAGGCAGTCGCAAATTCATTCGATATATCAGACAGGGATCTATGGCCGCCGCTATGAGCAAGTTCTTGCATCATCAAAAAACCGTTCCGTAAGAACCTGGTCGTTACCCCGAGCCTGTCAATTTGCTCTTCGCCGTGGTGGTGCTCGATCGCCAACACCACCGATTCCAGGCGCACGCTTCTGTCTTCTAGTTCTTCATAGGTGTTCGACACATTTATGGAATCGGGCTTGCCACCCTCGATACTATAGAGACGCCGATTTTGATCTGATTCACCCATCTTTTAATTATAAACTTTGCAGAATTTTCGCAGAGTTTCAAATCGGCGCTCACGGTTTTTATAAGTTTCTACGTGCAACTCAATATGTTTTTTGAAAAGATTTAGCTTTTGGTCTTTTGTCCACCCGCTCCACGGACTGCGTTCGGCGAATACAAACGGGTCGTCAAATATTCCCCGACCGATCATTACACCGTCTAAGTTATATTTTTCTATTAATTCCAGACCGTGCTGGCGGTTGCGCACGTCGCCGTTACCAACAATTAAGGTTGAAGGGCAGAGCGCATCACGCATTTTTACGATCTCGCCAATTAGCTCCCAGTTGGCTGGAACTTTAGACATTTCAGCCCGGGTGCGGCCGTGAATACTTAACATGTTAAGTTTTTTTGATAATAAAAATTCTGGCCAACTCATGTCTACTGATGTAAAACCTACACGCGTTTTAACCGAGACAGGGAAGTCGCTGCCGGCAGCTTCCCTGACCGCGTCAATAATCTCACCGGCTAATGGCTTGTTATTAATCAAAGCGCTGCACGCGCCATTCTTTACGACTGTTTTTGCCGGACAACCCATGTTGATGTCTACCCCGGCAAAACCCATATTCTTTAACTCTTGGGTGGTCTTATAGTAGTTATCCGGCTTCAAACCCCAAACCTGAGCGATAACTGGTTTTTCTTTGTCTGTTAATAAAAGCTTTGGCAGTAAATGCGGACGGCCGGGGCTTTGCAAACCATCAACATTAACAAATTCTGTAAAAAATAAATCCGGCTTGGCACAATCAGCCACGATCTGGCGAAAAACCGTGTCGGTGACATCATCCATCGGCGCCAATATAAAAAATGGTTTGGTTAAGTTCATAGATTTTAGGCAGCTTTAGGGTCTTCGAAAGCCTCCAGTAACTTGTCGCGTTCTGAGCTTGGCGGCAGGCCACGCAAGTACTCTTCTGTGCCCTGCTCTGATTGCATTGCTTCGTTAGCCAGTTTGGCTACGCGCATGTTGAACTCTTTTTGTTCTTGGCGCGAGCTTAACGAACGACTAGGTTCAGTGGTGGTTTCGCTTGGCGCTTCATCTGCTGGTACACCAAGGCGCCAGGCGGCCGCTCTGGCTGCACCCAGCACATCAATTTCGGCCTGCACTCTGTTAAAGTGGCCTAGGTCTACGACTCTTTGAATAGCCTCTAGTTCTTCTTCTGTGGGTGGTGCCGGCGATTGTTCGCTGCCAGATGTTTCAGGGCTTCCCATATTATCCTTTCAACGCTTCTTTGATCCTTTGTTCTGGAGGCAATTTACTGTCTACTTTTTTTAGAGCTTCAGCAGCGTCTTGAACGCTGTAGCCCAAGGCTACCAAACCCTGCAAAGCTTCATCGTTAGGGTTTGCGCTAGTGGTCAAAAATTCTGTGGCGCCCTCGCTAGCAGCTAGGCCGACTTTATCTTTTAAATCAACTACTACTCGTTCGGCGACTCGCTTGCCTACGCCTGGAGCTTGGCTAATAAACTTGGTGTCGCCACCGGCGATGGCGGTGCGGACATGCGCGCTGGAGGCGATCGATAAGATCGCCAGCGCCATTTTTGGCCCAACTCCATTCACGCTCAGCAGTTGCTCGAACAACTGCTTGGTCTCTAGCGAGCGGAAACCGAATAGGTCATGGGTATTTTCACGGATGTGCTCGTAAATGTAGAGTTTGGCCGGCTCGCCAACATTTAAAGACCCGAAGTCTTCGAACGACACAAATGCGCCGTAACCTACCCCACCGCAAGTCACGATAACTAGGTCGCCGAGCTTTTCTGATACTTTCCCGTCTAATACTGCAATCATCTTATTTAATTCTACACGAGGCGTGGGTTATGGCGGCGGCCAGGGCGTCGGCACAGTCATCCGGCTTGGGCACCTCTTTTAAGCCAAGCTGGACGCGTACCATTTCTTGCATTTGTTTTTTGTCGGCTTTGCCGTAGCCGGTTATCGCTTGCTTGATTTGCAGCGGCGTATACTCAGCAATTTCTAGACCTGCTAATTTGCCGGCGAGAATTGCGACGCCGCGAGCCTGCGCGACTGTCATAGCCGTAGTCACGTTTTGAGAAAAATATAACTTCTCTATCGACATTTGGTCTGGCTTAGTGGCAGCAATAATATCGTTTAGTTCTTCGAAGATTGTTTGCAGACGCACGGCATCGTCTTCTTTGACTGGCGTACGGATTACGCCAGCGTCAACTAAAATATTCTTGCCTTTCTGGCAGTCGATCACGCCAAAACCCAGGATTCCCGTTCCGGGGTCGATGCCAAGCACTCTCATATTTACACCTCTACTGTTTCGGCGATGTCGAAGTTGGTGTGAGTATTAGACACGTCGTCAAGATCCTCGAGAGCGTTCATGAGATTCATGACTTTACGGGCAACTTCCTTATCTGAAACTTCGATAGTGTTGTTCGGTACAAAAGTTAGTTCGGCATCGGTTACTTCCAGGCCGTCTGCTTTCAGCTGGTCACGAACTTTCGCAAGATCGGTCGGAGCGGTCTGAACAACCGTCTCGCCGGTTTCTTCTTCCGCGAAAACATCGTCGGCGCCGGCTTCAATAGCTGCTAGTTCGACATCATCGCCGACTCCCTTTACGCGAATCACGCCCTTGCGGCTAAATTGAAAAGCCACGCTGCCGGGTTCGGCCATGTTGCCGCCGTTTTTGCTAAACGCCAAGCGGACTTCCGGGTAGGTGCGGTTTTTATTATCAGTAGCACACTCCACCATGATGGCTACGCCGCCCGGGCCGTAACCTTCGTACATAATTTCTTCGACTGCGGCAGCTGATTTATCGCCGGCACGCTGGATGGAACGTTCGATGTTGCTATTTGGCATGCCGGATTTGCGAGCTTTATCAATAATCATCGCCAAAGCCGAATTCGTGGCTGGATCTGTGCCACTGCGAGCAGCCACGGCAATTTGATTGCCGAGCTTAGTGAACATAGCGCCGCGTTTAGCGTCGTTGGCTTCTTTTTGGCGCTTGATTGTAGACCATTTGCTGTGACCAGACATTACACTTATTTTAACATATTTTAAGGTGTTATGGCTACCTTATTAGCACAGTTTCAATCTCGGATAATTTCATGCGGGCTCGACGCCTCATAGTCAATACGCTAAGCAAAAGAATTACGTAGAATGTCAGCATTAAATTCACACTGATAGATGTATGTAGTAGCACCGATGGAATATTGGCAAGAATATGCACCACGTCGAGCATATAAGTTAGCAACACCACGGCCGGCCAGGCAAACCAACCAGCTAGTTGAGGTAGTAACGCGCCCACAAAGGCAGCCGTCGCCGCGAGTAACATCGCCAGTGGCACAAGCGGCACAACTAACAGATTAGCGAGCAGAGATATTATCGACAACTGACTAAAGCTCATCATTATTAACGGCAGAGTCATGAGCTCGGCACTCAATGTTTCTAGCAACACAGCTGTTATTAATTTTGGCTGCCGGCTAAACAACCGCGCCTGAATAGTTGGCGCGATTATTAAAATTCCAAAGAAGGCTAAGAAAGACAGGTACCAGCTCAAATCGCCCCATACATAAAATGGGTTCATAAGCCCGGTCAGAGCGGCCGCAAAGCTGATAAGCACCATCGGTTTAACCCGACGCCCATAGTAGGCCGCCCACAAGCTTAGAGCACTTACCAAAGCTGCCCTAATAATTGAAGCGCTGAAACCGGTCACCATCACAAATAGGCCGATTAAAGCCAGTGACAACATTGTTCTTTGGTATTTGGAGCGGATTTTTAACCTGGCAATACCACGAACAATAATCGTTAGGTTGTAACCGCTAACCGCCACTATGTGAACTAAACTAACAGCAGTTAATTGATTCAGAATGTCCTGCGGCATTATTGTTCGCAATCCCACCAAAAGACCAAGCCCAAAACTAGCTAAAGGTTCCGGCAAAGCGTTCTGCATGCCAGTTGTGAACTTTCTAGAAATATCGGCAAAGAAACTATGCCCGGTAGAAATTTCGGCCAGCTGAGCATAAGCAATGGTCGCTTGATTAGAGCCACGAGTTGGATATAGTTTGCCAGAAACTTCGACGCGATCGCCTCGATAAATCATATGCACACCAAAGCCGCTGATTTTAAATGTGCCAGCCAGTGGTTTTTGATAGGGTTCGACTAGCTGAATTTGATTAGCGGTAAATTGTATCTGCGAATTGTTGCCATAAACAGAGTCTGTGAGCGCAGTGGCTTCAATTGTCACCGGATGGGTAGCTAGCGATTTTAGCTCGGCCAGCTTATGGCTATATGCCGCGCCGCGCCAGAGTCCTAATCCTAAACCTAAAATTACTACCAAAATCAGGCCGAGAGCTGTACGGCGCCGAAGAATGAGTAGCGCCGGCCAAAAAATAAAAATCCACTCCGGCGGAAAGAATTGCAGCTTGCGCGCCAGACCCAGCCCGGCTAGCGCCGCCAGGCAGCCAACTGTTATCAAGGTGGTTCTTTTGTACCGCCTCATCTTGCTTTAAATCATGGCACGAAGCGGACTATAAATTAACTGCTTAAGCTTTGATGATTTTTTTAACTTGCTCTACCCGCTCTTCTACCGAGCCAGATACTTGATAATATTTAATTCCTCGCTTATCGAGATCCTTTATTTGTTCTTCGTGAAAATCGAGGGCCTTTCTGCCATGCAGTTCGCGGATGCCGTCATCAACCCAGCCAAAGTCGGGCGCGCAAAGAATCCAAACGTATTCATCTTTGGTTTTTTCTACCAGATCTATTAGCCGGCCGTCGGCCGCGTTGTAGGCCATCAGCGACCACTGCAGCGTAGTCCAGGCGTTGGTGTCACAAAACACAAAGCCGTGGGCCTGATGCATAGCTGCCTGTTCGCGGGCATACTGGCGATGAGCCATAGGCAAATGATCATGAAAAGTTCCACCTCCCTGCGCCGTCCAGAGCTCGCGCCCGTATTCGTGTGTCCAGACCGTATCGAGTTCTTCGGCCATTCTTTTGGCCAGCGTTGATTTGCCTGTTGACTCGGTGCCCACGAACACAACCTTTTGAATTAGAGTGCCGTATACTCTAGGATCCATCCAGCCGCGGTGCATATAAACGTCTTCGCGGATTTTTGTACCGGATATTGGCACCAGCTCGCGCGCGGCATCAACAATTACATGCCGCGCGCCTAGCGCCTGAGCGAATTTTTCATAGCCGGGTTCGCTGGTAAAAACCAGATCGAATTTACCCAAGAACGCCAGACCGTTGGCATATTCTTGAGCGTACTTTTCGTCGTCGGCGTCCGGCTGGCCACCATGCGGATCATACACGGCAACAATTGCGCTAGCTTCTGGATAGAGTTCGCCCAGCCATTTCAACCTCTTTGATACTGGCATCGGTGGATAGTCGCCTTTAGGCTTAGAATCGTAAACCACAATTGTTACATCGTCTGCTTGAGACAGCGCTGCATTGATTAATAGTTCGTGCCCGCGGTGCAGCGGCATAAACTTGCCGAATACTAATCCCCTACGCATTTTCAGCTACCTCCTCGGCCAAAATATTCTTTTCTTCGTTGAGCCAGACAAACCAACCCAAGACGTTTATTGCCTGATACATGAACAATGTTACGAACGGTCCCCACATTTTGCCATGCAGGAATAGCGGCGCAGAGAAAGCATTAGAAATCGTCCAGGCTAACCAGTTAAGTTTGTAACGATACGAGTCCATAGCTATTGCGGCTATCGAGGTAGCTACGCTGCCAAACTCCACCCACCACCAACTTGTCAGTCGATAACCCGGCATATTCCAATAAGCCGCAATCGAAGCTACAAAGACAACCGTCGCAAACAAAACTCCCCATTTATCTAAGTTGGTTCCCAGGTAGCCGATTATTTTACGCGAAACTAGCGCCCAGCGGGCCATGCCATAAATAGACAGTAATAGAATGCTTAGCTGCAGCCAGGCCAACATTGGAAGACCCTGGTGCAAGAATAATGTCATCCAAAGGCCGGCATTCACAATCATCCAAAACCAGTAACCCTGCGATTTGGTAACCAAGAAAGCGGTGGCGATCACCGCCGCGAACGACCCTCCCCAACTTTGCACAAAATTAAGGCCACCGAGATATAAATATCCCAGAATATTCCCCGCAACGAAGGTTGCCAGAGTGGAAATATGCAAGGCCCTATTGTGGGTAAATTCTTCTATCCTTTTTGACGTTTTCATCTTATGTCTCCTTTTCTTAGTTAGTATATTTTTTACACTAACTCTACATGCATTATTGTGTATATAACACTAAGTGTCAATTAGTTTTTGTATATTTTACATTAAGTACATTTTTGTTAAGATAATTAATATGGATCAACGACCGCCAAAAGCGAATCCAGAAATAACTGTCGATGTGGCTGTTTTTACTATCGACGACAGCAACTTAAAAGTTGTGCTGGTTAAACGCGATCAGTCTCCTGGCAAAGACAAACTTTCTTTGCCTGGTGGTTTTTTGTGGCAAAAAGAAACTACCGCCGAAGCGGCAGAACGAATTTTAAAACACAAGGTCAGTGTTAGTGGATTGTTCATGGAACAGCTATACACGTTCGACAATCCCAAGCGCGATCCAAGAGGACATATTATAAGCGTCGCCTATTTCGCTTTAGCTCCGATTGATAAGTTAAAGCACCTGCAGCCGGGAGTTGAAATTCTGAGTATAAAAAAAGGGGTCAAAGATCTTGCTTTTGACCACGACTCTATTATGACTTACGCTACCAAAAGGTTGCGCGCCAAACTTGGCTATTCCAATGTGGCCTATTCGCTTTTACCCAAACTATTTACACTAAGCCAATTGCAAGAAGTTTACGAGGTGATTTTAGGGCACCCGGTTGACAAGCGTAACTTCAGAAAGAAAATTCTATCCTTGGATATAATTGAGCCGACCGCCCAGCAGTTAACAGGCTTGCGCCATCGCCCTGCCCGCTTGCATAAATTTAAAAAACGAAGTTACAGCGAGCTAGAAGAGCCAATTTTTTAGCTATCTTTGTTAATGGTTTTGTTAATTAAATGACCCAGACTTATGCAGCTTAACGTAAGCCAAACTACCATATTGACTAAGGCTACCCACCAGATAACAATATAAACTCTGTCTATCGAAGTAACTTCTGCCCAGCTTCCGAACCTTTCGGCGTGATCCTGGCGAAGTAAGGCAAAAGAACTGCTAGCCGCCAGTACGGAAAGTAGTAAGGCAAGAAAAAATTTATTCAGGCGCATGAATAAATCATAAGTTGGCTTAAGCGTTTTGAAAAGCCGGACGGTTGACTTTTTGCCCAAAAAACAGATAATGTAAGGTGTTATTTTGCAGGCTCTGCAGCTAACCCAAGATTTTAAACCAAGTGTAGCTGTTTAAAATCTTGAGAGGAGAAGCGTAGCCATAAACCGAAGCTTTTGCCCACGGGCAAAACGAGGTAGTGGCGCAAGCTTCGACGAGGGCCCATAGCTCAGTTGGTTAGAGCAGTGGCCTTTTAAGCCACGTGTCGTGGGTTCGAATCCCACTGGGCCCTCCAATAAATACGCTCACCTATAGAGGTGGGCTGTTTTTTATTAGATAAACATAGTGGTAAAATATTGATATGAAAAAGACATTAGCAATTGCACTCATACTAGGATTTTTAGCAGTAGATTTCTTATTCTTTCATGACATCTTTAAAGCAGGAGAAAACATAACTGTCGCTCAGTACCTAACAGGAATTCTAAGCATTCCTGTTATTTTAGTTTCCGCCCGGCAATTCCTGCCGCCCACCCTCATAAAAACTCTAGATAATTAATGTTTTTTGTGATGACGGCCTGACCAAATCATAAGTAGGCTAAGTCCGGCGCCGGCGCCGATAATAGCAGCTTGGTAATTAGAAAGTTGTGTCCAAAATTTTGAATCAACAATATCAAAGTTGGAAGACGAACCGAAAAGCGGTCCGGCGCTTAGGGCCAGTAGTCCGCCGCCCAGTAAGGCGATTATCAAATTTAAATACAAAAATAGCCCTTTTTCGTGAACCTTACGGGTAACTAAAAGCGTCAACAAATACGGAGCAATTAAAAGCACCAGCGCCAGTGTATCACTGGTGACACTCAAGTTCGTTTCGCTTAAAAGATGTTTTAGGTCGCCAATAACAGACGTACTCAAAACAAAGCCGGCGCACAACGCCAGATAACTTAGCGCAGCGTTGCTTTTAAGAAAGAATGTGATGGCCGCCGGAACTAATATCAGGACGGCCAAGGCAATATCCGGCATACCGCCATTTTAGCATGAGCTTTTTAGAAATTGATTGTCTGTCCGTCTTGAAGACCCAGCTGGACGGCGCGGCCGACCTTCATTTCTAGAACATATTGCACCGGCTCGTCGGCACTAAAAGTTTCCGGGTAGGTACCCGGAGTAACGTTAGCGTTAATCTGTACCACCCGGTGGTCGGCATCCATCCAAACGATATCAATTGGAAACTTCATGCCCTTCATCCAAAAACGATAGTCTGCCGGCTTGCCAAACTCAAAAAGCATAGCTTGATTTTCGCCAATACAACTGCGACCACCCAGACCTTTGGCTTGCTCCTTAGTGGTATCGGCTATTTGAAGATTCATGGTTTGGTCGTTGATTGAGATAGTCTCGTCAGTACGAAAGCCCTGATTGCAATTTAGCGAAGCCAAGCTTACCGAGAGCCCAACTATCAAACCGGCAACGAGCACAAAAATCAGACCCATCAATACCGTGTTTTTCATGGGCAACCGGCGAGCCCCTTCCATGGCTTTTAGGCCCCTACTCTGTCTTTTTTGTGCCGGCCTTTGGCGTTGCGCTCAACATAATCAATAATCTTTTCGGCAACATTGCGCTTAGTGTACTTTTCGATACCAAAACCAGGACTAGAATTAACTTCGAGTACAAGCGGGCCACGGTTAGAGCGCATCATGTCAACACCGCAGATCGAAAGGCCCATGGCGCGAGCGGCTTTTACGGCAACCTTTTTCTCTTCGTCGGTCAGTTTAACAATTGTGCCTTCACCGCCTTGGTGCAAGTTCGAGCGGAAATCATCTGTTAGGCTTTGGCGCTTCATACTAGCGACTACTTGGCCGCCAACCACAAAAGCGCGGATGTCCGTGCCAGCCGATTCTTCAATATATTCTTGCAAAAGAATGTTTGTACCGTCGTCGTCCATTAAAGAAAAGCCTTGTAATACTGAGCGGGCGGCCTTTTTGGTCTCGGCCAAAACTACACCGCGACCATGCGTGCCACGAGCCAATTTGATAATTACGGGCGGGCCGCCAATCTCTTCGACAATGCTGTCCGAGTCGGCTAAACCACGAGAAAAGATAGTTTTAGGAATACCGATACCGGCGCGGGCTAGTAACTGAATTGAGCGCAGTTTATCGCGCGAACGCACAATAGCGATGGAGCTCGCCGTAGTAAAGACGCCCTGCATCTCAAACTGGCGCACAATCGCCGAGCCGTAACGCGTGTAGCTGGAAGCAATGCGAGGAATGATGGCATCGTAGCCTCTTAACTCTTCGCCGTTATACATGACGACCGGATTGTTCTTTTCGATTTGGGCCTCACATTGGACATAGTTAATAACATCAACCTCGTGGCCGCGCTTGATGGCTTCTTCTTTTAAGCGCTTAGTCGAATAATTTCCAGGACCCTTAGATAAAATCGCGATTTTCATAAGCTTTACTTTACCTCGTAACGATACTCAGCTCCGCCACTCGCGTCAACCAGAAAACCATGCTGTCTCAAAAAGCGGCGGCCAACGAGCACGCCTTTCATCATGTTACTGCGATCAGACAGGCTGATGTGAATGGGATACTGCACACCCCGAATAACAACTGTGGTTGCGATAACATAGCGTTCTTCGGATTTGCCATTAGAGCTTTTGACTAGTTTTTTCTCAAAATCGGCTACCTCAACGCGTGGCTCACGGCCGTATGGCAAAAAACTAACGGCTTTCTGGCCCGTAGGTAAATCTACCTCGGTAATACCAGTAGCGTGCAAAGCGCCGCTGAGCGCGCCTGTATCGATTTTGGCCACAAGATCAACCAGCCCGAAATCCGGGAAGCTAACTTTCTCAAAAGCACCTATGATTTTGCTATCCATAACCCGCAGACTATAACACTTTTTTGATAAAAAATCAATATCTAGATCACCCGCGCAATCAGATGATCTAAACCTATGGTACCGTCCTTTACTTCTGGATGAAACTGGCTGGCGATTAGCTTTCGCTGCTTGTGCTTGATCATCTCTATGCCCGTGTCAGAATAAGCCATAACCTCGAAATGCTTTTCGGAAACCGCCGGAATGGCGAATTGGTGATGTTCGTACTGTTTTAGCTTAGGGTGAATAAGGTGTTTTTTGCCTACCGGCGACACTCTGTGAGTGTGAAATCCGGTTACCCGGCTGCCAAGATCGGTAACCCTGGAACCAAAAGCGGCGCTGATAACTTCAAAACCCATACAAATGCCAACCAGTGGTTTGTTGCAAGTAAGCACAAAGTTCATCTCGTCTTCGTACCAGTACTTGTTACCGCGCTTATCTTTAAGTTCGTAGCCTTCGCCGCCGCCCCCCGATAAAACTATCAGGTCTTTGCCTTGCCAATGAAAATCTAAGCCAGGTTCGTATTTTTGAACTTCAACTTCATGGCCGGCAAGAGCATTAACGACATTGTGGAGGTAATCGGTGTGGTTGTTGATTAAGAGAACTTTCATTTTTGAACACTGGAAACATGTTTGTAGCTGAGCCAAACTACGGCGACTATAACCAGGGCTGCGAGAATGATCAGTGTAAAGAAACCGTTTTGGTTTTTAGCTTTTGTCATTGCTCTTATTTTATTACCGTTAGCATTAAGCTTCAATAGAGCTATAATTAAAGTAATGACCGAAAAACAAACAGAAATATTCGGCGGCGAACAACAAGGCCCAGCTCTGGTGCCATTTAAAGCCTATGTCGATAAAGAAAGGAAGCTGGGTGAAATAGAAGCGAGAGCCACTATCGACGCTCCGACAGGCTTGGTTAATAAAACTGCTTTTGAAGATATTCTCTCCAATAGAATTACCGAGGCTAGCGAACAGGTTGAAGACGAGCCAACCCTGGCGCTTATCAAAACCGATACCGACGGCTTTAAAAAAATTAACGATACGTTGGGTCACGAAGCCGGCGATAAATACGTCGCTGATTTAGCGGCTGCGCTGCCAGGCTGGTTCAGGCCAGAGGACGCCATCACCATTATCGGTCGTGTTGGCGGCGACGAAATTGATATCGTTTTAGACCTAAAACCCCGTGAAATTTATGAAGCCGAGCACCAGGAAGAAGTTGAGCGCACTAAAAAATATAGTCCTGAGGAGCGTTTAGTCGCTGTTATTGAACGTTTTAACGAGTGCAAAGAGGCTTTCTTCGCCACCCAACCGGAGGGTATTCAGGAGTTACACCGAAAAAAAATAGTCGATTTAGCTATCGGCGCGGTGCTTTGGAAACCGGGTCAAGACGCAGGCGAGCTTTCGCGCGAGGCTGATGTTCTTCTTTACAACGCAAAGAACAGTCACCACACTGCCAGAGACGAATTAGAGCGCCAGGAGCCTAATTTCGAAGCTGAATCCATTGCCCGGGCAAAAAAAATGCTAGAAGATGCTGGCCGACACGATTTAGCCGAAAGGCTAAACGACAGCTAGAGACCAAACCGTTTTTTGCCGCTCTGATCGCGTAAGTCTTCTAGCAGTTCTTTTTGTACTTTGGTTAGCTTGGTTGGCGTATCTACTAAAATTGTCACAATGTGAGCACCGCGGCTAGATTTATTCATGTGCGGCACGCCGTGGCCAGATAGCTTAAAATCGCTGCCGCTCTGGGTACCCGCTGGAACCTTCATGCGAACCAGGCCGTCAACGGTTTCTACCTCTACCTCCGCCCCCAATGCGGCATCTACCATGCTGACGTGCTCGTTAGATAAAATCAGGTCGCCTTCACGGGTGAATTTTTTGTGTGGTTTGACGCGAATATTTACATAAAGATCACCCTTGGGGCCTTCGGCGATCGCTTCGCCGTGTTCACGCAAACGAATCACCGCGCCATCATCAATGCCCGCCGGAACCTTCAGAGCAATGGTTTGAGTTTTGCGTTTAGTGCCAGCTCCGCGGCAAACACTGCATTCTTTTTCTGGGATTTTGCCACGACCTTTGCAGACTGGACACGGCGCGGCCTGCTGAATGTTGCCAAAAACGGTGCGCATGACATTAGTAACTTGGCCGCTGCCTTTACAATTATCGCAGGTTTTCAGTTCGTAGCCGGGTTCGGTACGGGTGCCTTTGCAATGTTCGCAAACATCTTCGATATCAAGTCTTAGATCTACTTCTGTACCAAACACCGCTTGTTCAAAACTGATTTCTATATCTGTTTCTACATCGCGCCCACGGTTGCGCTGTTGGGATCGGCCGCCACCCTGTTGGCCGCCAAAAAAACTACCGAAAATATCGCCCAGACCAAGATCGCCAAAGTCAAAGTTCATGTTCTCTGCATTAAAGCCGCCGAATCCGCTACCGAATGGGTTGCCGTCGCTGGCCGCGCTTGAACCTACGCCGGCGTGACCGAACTGATCGTAGCGCTTGCGCTTAGATTCATCTTTTAAGACTTCGTAGGCTTCGTTGACCTCTTTGAATTTTTCTTCGTCGCCACCACGGTCAGGGTGGTGCTGCACGGCTAAACGGCGAAATGCCTTCTTGATTTCGTCGGCGCTAGCGCCTTTAGGTACACCAAGTACCTCGTAGTAGTCTCTTTTAGTCACTTGCCCCTCCAAAACTTCGCCTGCCCCGCACTAAAACCTGAGCGAAGCAGTCTGCAATCAGATTGCGAAACATCAAGTTTTTAGTGCTGGGGTAATAATCACGCTTTGCCATCAAGCCCATCCTCCTCTACTTTGCCGGTGGCTTTGAGTGTTTTAGCAATCCACTCTTGGCCGGCTAGAGCGCCAGGGTACGATTTTTCGATTAGCCTACCCTTTTTATAGCGCCCGAACCAATTGGTACCATCCACCCGGCGGCCCACCCATTCGGCATCTGGCAGACTGTTGATGCCCCACCTGGCAGTATGGACTACAAATTTGCCGCCAGTAGACATAAGCGGATGCCTTTCTACGGAAATTTCTCCAAAATCTTCTACGAAATGTTCGCCTGTGCCACGAGGCAAGCCAAATTCGCTAACCGTTAGTCCGTAGTGAACTCCATCAACAACTACATTATCTTTGTACTCGCGGGCGACGCCGGCAATGCATCCGTGATAAAGGGCCGCGAAGACAGCTGCGTCCGCCAGGATATCGTGGGCATAAAAAGTCAGCCGATCCACATGCGAAGCAACTTCTAGCTGTTCGGTAAAAGTTTGCCTGTCTCTTTCGGGCATTAGTCTATTCTATCCTTATTTACTACTTTACCTTCGATAAACTTTTTATCGCGAACCACGTAATGATCTTGTGAGTATTTGAAACCTAGCTTAACTCCCGCGGCTAGCGCCGCTATTGGCAGCAGCACATAGCGCAGAAAGTTGGCTGGCTTCACTTAGTCTTCTTTCTTGTCGTCGTCGACGACTTCGCCTTCAATCGGTTCTTCCTTATCGGATTGTTTCTTGTCGTCGGATTTTTCTTCGGTGGACTCGCCTTTTTCAGCTTGTTCGTACATCTTGGCGCCAATTGGCATGATTGCATCAGTCAAGGCCTTAGCGGCAGCCTCTAGCTCTTCTTTGTCGGTGGCTTCCAGGTGTTTCTTGGCCTCTTCGACTGCAGAGTCGATCGCCTTTACATCGTCTTCACTGATCTTGTCTTTGTAGTCAGACTTCATTTTATCGGCTTGGTAGATTGAGCTTTCGAGCTGGTTCTTGGCCTCGATAGCCTCGCGCTTTTTCTTATCTTCTTCGGCGTGCGCTTCGGCTTCTTTGGCGGCCTTTTCTACCTCGTCTTTATCGAGATTACCGCTACCTTGGATAGTGATGGACTGCTCTTTGCCGCTGCCTTTATCTTTGGCGGTAACGTTCAAAATACCGTTAGCGTCGATGTTAAAGGTAACTTCGATCTGCGGAACGCCGCGCGGGGCCGGCGGGATGCCGTCGAGCACAAAGCGGCCAAGACTCTTGTTGTCGGCGGCCATTTCGCGCTCGCCCTGCAAAACGTGGATTTCTACACTGCTTTGATTATCGGCAGCCGTGCTGAACGTTTCGTTCTTACTGGTTGGAATAGTTGTATTGCGTTCGATCAGTTTGGTAGTGACGCCGCCCAGAGTTTCAATACCTAAAGAAAGCGGAGTCACATCAAGCAGTAGAACGTCTTTAACATCGCCCTGTAACACGCCTCCCTGAATGGCGGCACCTACGGCAACAACTTCGTCTGGGTTAACACCTTGCAATGGGTCTTTGCCAAAGATGCTTTTAACCTTTTCGATCACGGCTGGCATACGGGTCATACCGCCGACCAAAACAATTTCGTTAACGTCTTTCGCGTCTAATTTGGCGTCTTTCAAAGCCTTTTTGACCGGTTCGGCAGTCGCATCAATCAGATCTTGGACCAACTCAACCAGCTTGGCGCGGGTCAATTTATATTCAAAGTGCTTCGGGCCTTCGGCGTCAGCGGTTAGGAACGGCAGATTGATGTCGGCCGTCTCGGTTGTAGACAGTTCTTTCTTGGCCTTTTCGGCCTCTTCTTTAAGACGCTGCATAGCAGCCTTGTCGTCTTTGACGTCAATACCGGATTCCTTTTTGAACTCTTCTACGAAGTGATTGACGATCCTAAGATCGAAGTCTTCGCCGCCGAGGTGAGTATCGCCGTTTGTCGAAAGAACTTCAAAAACACCATCTCCAAGCTGGAGAATTGAAACGTCAAAAGTACCGCCGCCAAGGTCGAAGACGGCAATCTTTTCTTCTTTGGCTTTATCTAGACCATAAGCTAAGGCAGCTGCGGTTGGCTCGTTGATAATACGCTTAACTTCCAGGCCGGCAATTTTACCAGCATCTTTGGTGGCCTGACGTTGGGCGTCGTCAAAATAAGCGGGCACTGTAATCACGGCTTCGGTGACTGGCTCGCCTAAGAAGCTCTCTGCATCGGCTTTGAGCTTAGATAGAATCATAGCGCTGACTTCCTCAGGACTGTAATCTTTATCGGCCATGGTGACTTTTACGCCACTGCCGCTTTTAACGATCTTATAAGGCATCAGCTCGATGTCGCGCTGGACTTCTTTATCTTCGAACTTGCGGCCAATCAGACGTTTGACGCCAAAGATCGTGTTGGTCGGATTGGTGACGCGCTGACGATTGGCCACTTGGCCAACTAAACGCTCGCCGTTTTTATTAATCGCAACTACGCTTGGCGTTGTGCGATTGCCCTCGGAATTAGCGATGATTTCCGGCTTGCCGGACTGCATTACCGCCATCGCGCTATTAGTCGTTCCTAAATCGATTCCAATAATCTTTGCCATTATTCCTCCTTTTCAATTAATCGTTGCCAGGCTGGATCGTCAGCAAGGTCCAGATCGCTAATTTTTCTGTTGTCGACATTTATCAAGTTTAAAATTTCCTCTTCAGGCAAACCAGTTTGCTGAGCTTGAAGAATCAATCCGTAGTATTCATCATCATCTCCCGACTCTTCCGCTCGCTTTAATTCTGCCGCCCAATCTCGTATCTGAATTTTCCTCTCCATTACTCCTTCTCCATCTTTACTTTGACCATGGCGTGGCGGATGATTTCATCGCCAAGTTTGTAGCCGGGTTGAAGTTCCTCGCAAACAATTTCAACGTTGCCGTCGCCATCTTCCATATGCACAGCCTCGTGCAGTTTGGGATCAAAAACTTCGCCGACAGTTTTGATGCGCTCTACGCCAAGCGAATTTAGCACTGAGTCGAACTGCTTGACTACGCCCTGCACGCCTTTAACATAATCATGCTCAGTCAGATCCTTAGGCGCATGTTTCAAGGCGCGTTCTAAGTTGTCCAGCGCTGGCAAGAGTTCACGTACAACCATCGCTTTGTAAAATCCCGCCATTTGGATTCGCTCTTCTTCTGTGCGGCGGCGAACATTAATTGCATCAGCCCGCTCGCGCTGCAGCGCCTCGGTCAGTTCGGCGATTTTTTGCTCAAGTTCAGAGACCGTCGGGTTTTTAGACATAAAGCGTTTCCTCCAGGGCGCGGCCGGCGCGGCCAACCAGGCTCATCACATCACGATAGCTTTGGCGGGTCGGGCCTAAGACGCCGATGTAGCTTCTATCAGAAAACGGACTGCGGAACCGGCTGATAATTAAGCTGGCACCGGCACTGCGGCCGATTGGATTTTCCTGCCCGATGTAAACAGAAAGTGGTTTGTTGGGGGCGGCTTCGTAAAGCCAGGGCTGCAGATTATCTAGCAAGCGAGCAACTTCTTGAACCTGGCCAGGATGCATAAATTCAGGCTGGCCAAACAAATTAGAAAGGCCACTCATATAGAACTGGTCGCCAATGGTGGCCAGGCCAAGGTTGTGAGTTAGTTCCACTAGAGTATCCACGGCATTGCGGATAGTTTGATCGGCTGCGCCAGCCGACTGTACGCGTGCGGTCAACGCCCGTTGCGCGCCCGGTGAATCACTCAAGTGAGATTCACTGAGGGAGTTTACATAATAACGATAGCCCTTGTCGGTCGGCACGCGGCCGGCACTGGTGTGCGGTTGATGGATATAACCCAAACGTTCCAGCTCGGCCATCTCGGCACGTATGGTAGCGCTAGACACATCAAAAGCCTTGGCAAGCAAACTTGAACCTACCGGAGCGGCGACTTCGGCATATTGTTCAACTATGGCCTGTAATATTTTTTCTTGTCTTGGGGTCATTTAGCACTCTACCCTTCTGAGTGCCAGTTTACTTTTTTAGCAATTGTGTGTCAAGACTGCTACAAGGGTCCCTAAGCTTTGAGAATAAAGCTTAGGGGAAGCAGAAACCGCCCGTAAGGACAAAAGCCGAGAATATTTTTCGAGGCTTTGTCATAAAGGGCGAGTTTCTGCGCGGTCAAGAGTGCTAGTAATAAGTTCTGTGGGCCGGATCTCGAGTTAAGTTTAAATAGTGAACGCCCGTATAAACTCGACTGGATCTTTCGATAGCCAACTCGGTTTCAGCTATGGCGTCCAGGCAAAAAAGCAGGGCCTGAGGCGGAGCCGAACCGGAATCTGGCAATACTAGTTCGACAGTAGTGCCGGAGTCTTTCCACTCCATGAATATTCGATCTATTCCTTCTTCGCTCAAACCCACTCGGGCTTTTGCCTCAAAGCTTCGACCGTGCTCCATTTTGAGATGCATTCCTACGCCGTTGAATTCTGTTTCGGGCCAAATAAATATACCTTGATCAGCTAATTTTGTTATGGTCGGATCTTCGTCGGCAAGTTGCTTTGTTAATTCCAAGCACGCTTGAGTCGCCAGTAACCGCTGCCTCGGGAGGGGCCTTTGCAGCTCAAGAGCGGTCGGGTGACGGCGAGCCTCCCGGTAGCGTTTTTCTTCCGGCGAAAGCATCCAGGGAGCAGCAGACTCTGCTCGTAACGGCCTCATAATTTCTAACAATAGTCCTGCTCGCTTATAAGCGCAAGCGTTTTGCCGTGGCACGACTTCTAGCCGGCTGCTATAGTTAATAAATGGAAAAGCAAATACAAAATATAAAAGACTGGCTCGGTGAAGGTTCGGTAAATATTTTCGGTCGACCGTTCACCGGCAAAGACACCCAAGGCAAAAAGTTAGCCGAACTGCTTGGCGGCGTATTGCTGGGGGGTGGAGATATCTTGCGTGGCAGCGAAATCCCTGAGCATGTAAAAGAACTGATGCATGCCGGTAAGCTAGTGCCTACCGAAGATTATCTAGAGATTGTGCTGCCTTACTTAAAGAAGAATGATTTTAGAGGCAAGCCTTTAATTCTGAGCTCGGTTGGCCGTTGGCACGGCGAAGAAGCAGGCTTTTTAGAGGCCATGGCGGCGTCTAATCATTCCCTGCGGGCCGTTGTGCACCTAAAGATGGAAGAGGCTGAAGTCTGGCAACGCTGGGAAGTGGCCCCGCCCCGCGAAAGCCATGGTTTACGTGCCGATGATACGCTGGAATCTTTACAGATCCGTTTGCAAGAGTACCGCGAAAAAACTCTGCCAGTAGTCGACTTTTACCGTAACCAAGGACTGTTAATAGAAGTAGACGGCACAACCCCGCGCGACGAGGTCACCGCGGCAATTATCGCCGGTCTGGATGAATTTAGTAGAAGATAGTCGCTTTAAGCTCACCAGCTGGAGTTTTGATTTGGCTAACGTTGCCGCCCAAGCTTAGTTTGTCAATTTGGACCTGAGGGTTAGAAAAGTCATTAGCTTTGGTTGAGGTATCTTGTTCATAAACAACCGCATCGTCGTTAAGCCAAGCGGGATTAACTACTTGGTGATGGGTAGAATCTTTAACAGATGGAAGTTTGGTTATCTGATTACTAGCCGCATCTAAATATCCAAAGTTAACATCATATGTCGAAGTAGTTTGCGCGCCAGGCAATAAGGCATTGGAGCCAACAATCAAAACTTTTCTGCTGTCCGGTGACCAAACAAGCGAATCTGGCGTGTCAGAAATTTCGCCGCCCGTCCATTTGGCAGTAGACGTCTTATTGTTGCTTAAGTTTAGGATACTGATGCTTATGCCAGATTTGGCCTCAGTTATAGATCCGCTGATTTTATAGACAATTTGTTTGGTATCTGGCGAAAGCACTGGAGTGTAGTCGGCATTGCGCGGCATCGACCAGCTGTTCGATACTTTGCCCTTTGAGTCTACGGCATAAACGGCGGCGGCCGTTTTGCCGAGTTTGTTATCCACCGTTGTTCTAAGATAAATAGTTTTGTCATCGCTACTCACACCCAGCGGATAAATCGGTGGCAGACCGGTGAATGCTGGCTTAGCACCCGTATCGATAACTTGCTTAGCTTGGTTACTAGATAAATCAAGATTCATAAGTTTGCAGGTGCCGGTCTGCGGGCAGGTCACGTAAACCAAGTTATCTTCGCCTAAGAAGAAAGAATGATGAGAGTTGTCTAAAACAATCGCTTGGTGCAAAGCTTTAGTCGCGGCGGCCGATAAGGTCTGCGCCTTGCCATCAGAAATAATCGAAAAGTCCTCGGCAGCGGTGGTTATGCCGCGCGACAAAAGCACTTTGCCTTTGGGTGAAGAAGCTTCAAAGTTCAAGTAACTGAACTTGGGATAGCTCTGCTTGTACTGCTGTTTGCCGTTAGCGTCGCTCAAATATAGAGTGCTGGAATTATAGTCGTCAATAACTAAGTGTGGTGATCCAGACGACGCAGAAGAGCCATCGTCACGGCTGGCCAACCATAGCCCGCCTATCACAACGATAATCAATAAGATAAAGGGCAAAATAACGTGAATAATATGCCGCTCGGGCCAAGCCGGCGACAAAGATTTAGTGGACGGTTGCAACGATTCCTTAGCTTTTGGCATAACGCTAATGCTATCATAGCATTTTTTTAATCTCTGCGGAGCATCACAGCGAACGCCTCGGCGGAAATATCAACCTTTCCAAACCTTTTCATGCGCTACTATCACCCCACAAAATAAATTTTGCGGGGACCCCGATTGAAAGAACGCATAAAATTATGTCTTGTTAGTCCCGTTTTAACATCACAGCGAACGCCTCGGCGGGGATATCAACCTTTCCAAACCTTTTCATGCGCTCTTTGCCTTTTTTCTGCTTGGCTAAAACTTTTTTCTTGCGCGATACATCGCCACCGTATAGGCCGGAAGTAACATCCTTGCGATACGCGCTAAGGTCTTCGCGGGCGATAAATTTGCCGCCAATGGCCGCCTGCAGGGCTACTTTAAAGTTTTGACGCGGAATAACTTCTTTGAGTTTGGCCACAGCCGAACGAGCGATGCGATCAGCTTCGGTTCGATGAGTCATAATGCTAAGCGCGTCGACCCGGTCGCCGGCCACGTAGAAATCGAGACGCACCAGATCTTCGGGCCGATAATCAGCCAGTTCGTAATTAAACGACCCGTAGCCGCTGGTTATACTTTTGAGCTGGTCGTAAAAATCGGTCAGCAGGTTGGCCAGCGGCGCCTCAAAATCAATCACCGCCAGGTTGTCCATGTAGCTGATGTGCTTTTGCCGGCCGCGGGCACCAACCACCAGCTGCAAAATGGCGCCGACGTAAGTTCCGGGTGTCACGATTTCGCCTTTGACCCATGGCTCACGAATTTCCGCGACTTCGCTCATATCAGGCAATTCGGCAGCTGATTTAATATCCAGTTCGGCGCCACCAGAAGTCGTCACTTTATAGTCCGTACTCGGATTGGTAACGATTAATTCAAGGTTATATTCCCGCTCCAACCGTTCGCGAACGATGTCCATATGTAGCAGTCCAAGAAAACCAATGCGGAACCCAAAGCCCAAGACCGGCGAATTTTCCGGAGAGAACTGCAGTGACGAATCACTTAAGCTGAGTCGCTCCACGGCGTCTTTTAATAACTGATAGTTTTCGTGACTATCAGGGAAAAAGCCCGCATAAACAAATGGCGTGACGTTTTTATAACCGGGCAGTGGTGAAATAGACCCATGGATACCTAAGCTCACCGTATCGCCAACCTTAGCCTCACGCGTAGTCTTGAGGTTCGTGACAATATAGCCGACTTCGCCAGCCGATAGCTTATCAGCTGGTTTCATTTCTGGGCTCAAAGATCCAACTTCCAAGGCAATGCCGGTGGCACCAGTGGCCATCATTTTAATCTGCGAATTTTTCGCGATTTGCCCATCGACTACGCGCAAATACAAGATTACTCCCCGGTAATCGTCATAGTAGCTATCAAATATTAGCGCTCGGGTTGGTGCCTCGGGCTTACCCATTGGGGCTGGAACCTGCTTCACGATTTGATCCAACAGAATGTCTACGCCCTGCCCGGTTTTGGCGCTAACCTCTAAAATATCTTTGCGTTTGCAGCCCAGCAGGCTTATGATTTCAGTGGCCACGCGGTCCGGGTCGGCGGCCGGCAAGTCGATCTTGTTCATAACGGGGATAATTTTTAAATCGGCTTCCATAGCCAGGTAAACATTAGCAAGTGTTTGAGCCTGAATGCCCTGACTGGCATCAACAACCAGGATGGCTCCTTCAACCGCCTCTAGGCTGCGGCTGACTTCATAACTAAAGTCCACATGCCCGGGCGTATCAATTAGATTCAGCTCGTAGTCTTTATATTTCATACGGACCGGCGCTAGTTTGATGGTAATTCCCCGCTCCCGCTCCAGTTCCATCTTGTCGAGCACCTGAGCCTTCATTTCCCGCTTCTGCACCGTATTAGTTAATTCTAAAAGCCGGTCGGCCAAGGTCGACTTGCCGTGATCAATATGGGCTATTATGCAAAAATTCCGGATATGGTCTTGAGTCATTAGCCTAGATTATAACAGAGGTAGTTATTGGATACGAACAGGAGTTAGAACAAGTTTGCGGAGCTTGCGGATCACTGGCCGCACCTCATCCAGTCCAAATAGCGACGAAATCGCAATGTGCACCACCAGCGTAGGCACGACTATAAACAATACCTTGGCCGTTAGAGTTATAAAGCCTTTGTCGGACGTCTCCAGCGGCACCAGACTGATCATTATGTAGGCTGTTATAACGGTAAACCCTGTTACCGAGAATATTCTGGTCAGGTCGCTCCAAAACTCCGCCGTAAACAAACGGTGATCACGCCAAATCATAATAACCAACAATGCAAAAACCTCCACCATAGCCACTAGCGACTGAGCCATAGCCAGGCCCTCCACGCCGTAAGCGCTGGGCTTGCTGAACAGGTACACTAAAACTACGTTAAGACCAATCGAGAATAGCGAAACATATAAAGGCGTGCGGGTATCTTTTTGGGCGTAAAACCACCGGCTGATGATTGCGTAAAGTGTTCTAAAAATAATTGCACCTGTTAAGTATCCAAAAATGCGAGCAATAACTGGCGCGTCGTTGGCAAAGATCAGGCGGGCCAGATAGCCGCGACAGAAGAAACAAAGGATGGCTACCGGCAAAATTATCCAAATCATAGCTCTAAGTACCATCAAAAAATCCCGTCTGAACAGATCTGGGCGTCCTTGCGCCAGACGGTTGGTCAAGCGCGGAAAAGCAGCCGTTGAGATTGCTGTACCAATCAAAATTATCGGAGCCGTCTGCAGAATGTAGGCATTGTAGTAGTAACTAATATTTCCCTCGCCGAGCCGGCGAGCGAAGTTAGTTTCTACAATTGACTCAATCTGATCCATGCCTTGGTCAATACTGCGCGGAGGCAAGTTGCGCAAAATCACTCGAAAATCCTGATTGCGCCACATGATTTTTGGTTGCCAGCGGAATCTTAGGCCCAGCACACCAACGGCTATCACTAAAAGTTGTAGTACGGCACCAATTAGGGCGCCTATGCCCAAGCCTTCTATGCCAAGATGCCCCGGACCGCCATAATGGCCGCGCGCCTCACTAAAAACCATGGTGCTAACAATGATGCTGGCGTTATAAAATAGCGGCGCGATGGCAAAAAAGAAAAACCGCCCCATGCTTTGCTGGCTGCTGGCTAAAATACCGGAGATTGTGAACAAGAGCGGATTGAGCGCCAAAAAACGCATGATAGTCGCCGCTGTGTGCAACTGAGCGGGCGAGAGGTCAGGTGCCACGATGTAATGAATTAGCTGATTTGCGAAGACCAAGACAATAATGGCTACGACGCCCATAACTATAGCCAAGAGATTGAGCAAACTAGAGGACAACTCCCACATGCCTTTGCGATCGCCTCTTTCTAGACGTTCAGCGAGCACCGGCATAAAAGCTACGCCCAAGGCACCGGCTGCCAAGGTGTAAAAGAAAAAGTCCGGGATGTTAAAGGCAGCAAAGTACGTATCAGTGCTATGCGGGCCAACGGCTGAGAAGTTGGCGTTAACCAGCTTGGTTCGGAGGAAACCCAAAATTTGCCCCAGGAACGACGAGGCAATAAGTAATGTAGCAGCGCTTGTGAGCGATAAGCGCCCCGTGGCACGACTTTTGAACCAGTTAGCCATTACCAATCAATTATAAAGACAGGCGTAAGCTTTTAGAACCCAAAAATCTCCTTAATTTTATTGCTATTTAAGTAAATTTATTGTAGAATAAGTATATCACCTCGATTCGTCAACCGAACTAATCTTCGGCTTCGGTCGAGGTTAGTTCATCTTCAAGCGGAGGTTCTGTGTTGGACTTGGTAGAAACTCTCGAGCACAGCGTTCGCGAGGGCGGTGTCTTCACGCTCATCGGTCAGGGACCGTCATCGGACGGCAAGGCTGACACGGTGATGGTGCTGAGGTCGACCAAGAACGCGTGCTCAAGAGAGGCGTTCAGAGAGGCGATCATCGCCAGCTCGCCGGGAGACGGTTCGTTTCGCTGGCGCGAAGACCCCGAGCTGAACAAGGACGGCTTGCTCGTCGCAACGGCTCTTCATGCCAACGACAAGCAGCGTGTGATGTTGCACTTCTTCGTGCCTCGGCCGAGACGACGTAGCCTGCCAGACGACTGATCGCCAACGACTCCTCACGAAGAATCTGGCGGGAGACCAAATCTTGGTCTTCCGCCACAGCGCCATGGGCGCGCCTGCATTTTATGCGGCCGCGGCGCCACCTATCATGGCGCTTACTTCATGCCTAAAGAATACTTAACAAGTCAAGTAATAATTTACTTTCTCAAACATCTGGCTTATAAACAGCTCCTGTTCGGATAGTGGGTCCGGGCGTGCTTTAGCGGCCTGAAAGGTTGCGTAAAACAAACAACTAATTAGGCGAGGACTGCTTGAGGGCAAAAGCCCGAGTTCCGCAGCCTGTTGTTTGTTTGACTAGCAAGCTTATCAAGCCAGGAAAGCGCCCGGCGGCTTTGCTACTTTGGCCGCCCAAAGTATAGTTGCCCTACTCCCAGCGGAACACTCGGAAAGCAATCAAGTAAACGATTACCAGCCAGACCGTCATAATTCCTAGCTGGCTACCCAAATCAAGCAACCCTTTACCTTCGGTCAAAATCATACGCGCGCCATCAATTACTGGTGTTAAGGGCATGTAGGTCGTAATTCCCTGCAGCCAATGAGGCATCAAAAACCTTGGGAAAAACACACCCGTCAAAAACATCATCGGAAAGACAATGATATTACCGAGAGGCGCCGCCTGGCGCTCGTTCTTTGCCCAGCCGCCCAGAGCTAGACCAATGCCTAAGATTACGATTATTCCGTAAGCCAGGAAGACCGCCAGCTCAAACAAGTTGCCGACGACTTTAAGATTAAAGACCGCCATAGCCACGACGAACATTACGGCTATGCTCATGAGTCCCGTAACGGCGTTGCCTAGCATATTGGCCAAGAAATACTGCCAAACGCGGATAGGCGTGGTGTGCAAACGTCGTAAAATACCCATTTTCTTTAGCTCTGGAAAAACGTTCATTGGACCGAATATGCCAGCGCCCAAGATAGAGAAACCTAATAGGCCGGTAAAGGTATAGTCAAAAGCGCTTAGAGCGTGTTCGTTATTTTGCTTACCGACGACTTTTAGGGGGTCGGCGGTTTTTACGTATTTAGCGCTAATACCCTGGAACTGACTGGTTAGCACGGATATTAAGGTCGTAGCCGCCGATTGATTATTGTTGGTGTAGTGCACTATGGCCTGGCCGCTTGGTACGCCATTTTTAAAATCGCCAAAGCTAGGCGGCAGTTCGATGGTGGCATCAATTTCACCGCGGCTCATTTTTTCGTTAGCTTGAGTAAAGTTAGCCACGTCTTTATCTACCTTAAGTAGTTTTTGATCCTTAGACTGCGCGTTAGCGACGAACTGGCTAGCCAGTTGCGACTTGGATTCGTTAATTATAGCCACATTGAAAGATACATCGGAAGTATGGCTATTGAGCGAACCAAAAACAAACAAAAAGATTAACGGGAACAAAAAAGTAAAGAACAGCGCCAATCGGTCTCGAAACAAACGACGCAAGTTGATCGTGAAAAATGTCCAAACCGTGTAGAGTTTTTTCCAACGGGCGTCGATTGGCTTAAGGCCCTTGGTTTGCGGCTGTTTGCCCCGCGGAAAAACCTTAAAACGCATTGCCAGCCTGATTATTACGAATAGCGCGATTAATATCCAAAGCCATTTCATAGATTATTCCTCGTGCAAGCCTTTCCCTGTCATATCTATAAACACATCCTCTAAGTTAGCTTGTTCGACCCGCTGCTCTTTCTTAAATCCACGCTTTAAGAGAGCCTTGATTAAGTTTTTTGGTGTATCCAGGGCGATAATCTCGCCTTGATCCATGATGGCTATTCGGTCACAAAGGACTTCGGCCTCGTCCATGTAGTGAGTCGTTAAAATCACGCTGATACCACGGTCGCGGACCTCTTCGATTAAGCGCCACAAGTTACGACGGGCCTGCGGATCGAGGCCAGTAGTTGGTTCGTCCAAGAAAAATACTTTAGGATTGTGCACCAGCGCCGCGACGATCGAGAAGCGTTGTTTCTGACCACCAGACAGGTTCTCTACGTAACTGTCGGCCTTGTCGCCCAGGTTGACTTCGTCTAAGAACTTCCTGGGGTCTACTCGTTCACCATAAGCAGCGGCAAACATTTGAATAAGCTCGGTTAGCTTGGTTTTGTCCTGAAAGCCCGGTGTTTGCGGCTGAACGCCGATCATGCCGCGAATTTCATAAGGGTTCGTCGCCACATCCACGCCGGCGATTTCGGCGCTGCCGCCGTCAATCGTGCGCAAAGTTTCGATCATTTCTAGCGTGGTAGTTTTACCAGCACCGTTGGGGCCCAAGATTCCAAAGATCTCGCCCTTTTTGACCTCGAAACTTATGCCTTTAACAGCTTCGTGCTCACCGTATTTTTTTCGCAGGTCTTTTACTTTTAAGATTACGTCGGACATATGCCCTTTATGATAACCAACTCAGTCCTTAAAACCAAAACCCGCCTCATTTTGAGGCGGGCCAGGTTCTAAAAAGGCAAAAACTATTTGCGCTTTAGAGTCAAGAAACCGTTGCGTGGATTCTCGTTGACAGTGCGGTCAGCTGGCAGATCTACGCCAGTGTCAGCACGCTCGTCCTTAGAAAAGTAATAGATTGTTTGTGTCTTGCCCCCGCGCAGTGTAACCTGCTTTGCGTTCAGGTAGTAGGTAACACCCTTACTGTTAGTGTGTTTATAAGCCATTGCTTATGTCCCTCTCCGTTAAAGTTAATGGTACCCCTAAAATACCCCTATAAGAATTTTCTTGTCAACAAGTATTTAGTACAACAACCTCTTTTGCGTATTTCGCTAATGGCTATTGCAAGGCAAAACGCTTATGCGTTAATATATGGGGGTATTTAAGTAAATAAGGTGGAACAAACATATGGAATTTATGTCCCGCGGCAGGGGTAATGTAGCGCCTCAGCCATCCGGCCCAGCTCCTCAGGGCGCACGCGGCCGAAGCCGACACATCGACTGGGAAACCCGCTCGGTGCGTATTGAACTATTTATATTAACTTTGGGCTGTGCTTTGATCTTGGCTGTAGTCATTTTGTGGGCAATCTTTGCCGGTAACGTTGGCTACACCGAAGGTAATCAAGTAGATAAAGGCAAGTATCAAGCAGTCTTCTTAAATGGCGGCGCCACAAGTGGTTCGGTTGCTTATACGACCTACTTTGGCCATGTCACAACTTTGAACGACAAGTACATGATTTTGAAGGATGTTTACTACCTGACCACCGACAATACCAGCACCAGCTCTAGTGCTAACCCACAGTTGACCAAGCTCGGCTGTCAGCAATTGCACTCACCGTTGGATGAGATGGTCATCAACCGCAATCAGGTGGCCTTCTGGGAGAACCTACAAGACAGCGGTAAAGTGGTACAAGCTATCAAGCAGTTCCAACAGCAAAATCCAAATGGTCCTAACTGTAACCAAGCAAGCAGCTCAACTAGCAGCAACTCCAGCGCTCAGAACAGCACCAACACCAACAACAACGCTACAACCAACACTAGTACTAACAACAGCACTAGCAACAAGCAGTAATTTAGAACTTGCTTGAGAAACAACCCTGGGAAACCGGGGTTGTTTTATTTAATTAACCGATTAAATCGGCTGGCTGTAAAGGTTATAAGAAAACCAACTAAAGTAAGTGCGCTGACTACCAAGCTCCAGCCAGCAAGGTCGGGACTCCAGCTAGGGCTGGCAAAATCAAATTCGTAAAGGCCAGCCGGTATGGCCGCGGCCTGGGAGCCGCCATGGCTCATAATGTAGTCCTGGACGCAGCTTATGCGGTAGCGGCCAGAAAAGCCGGTAGGAATTTGGCTTTGGCAATAATTTTCGGCCGCGGTATAAAGCCCGCTGTTGTTAGCCGCCGCTTGGGCTTGGGCCTCTAGCCGCTCGTAGGTGTATTTGAGCTGGATTGGAGGCTTAACGGCGTTGCCGCCACTGGAAAGATTAGTGTTCATATGGCCGTACACGTATTTGCGCAGGTTATTTAGGGCGGCATTCACATCGCCGCCGTCTTTGTCGGCAGCATAGACTTTGTCGCGCAAGCTAATCATTGTTTCGTTATTGTGGCGTAAGGCAAAGATGGCAGTTAAGCTACTAATGATAAGAAGTAGTAGGAATAATTGATAAGTCGCACGACGGGAATGTCTAAAGTTACTCATGTTTATTTTTATTTTACTGCCTTAATGTTTACACGCGAGCGTCAAAACGTCAAAAAGCTGATACTTGCAGTTTGTAAAAAGCAGACTTATTATTAGCAAGTGATTTACAAAGATGGTGTTATAGGACGAAAGCTGTTCCAGGAACTAGAATCAACTGAAGCTGGATTAAGCGAAGTCGCTTACCGTTTTCCCAAATCGCGTGAAGAATATATGGCGCTTGACGTCGAACAGCGCATGCGAGTTGCCATGTCTATACTGGAACAATACGCTAATAACTCCAACGCTCCATATCGTTATAACCACGCCGAACCCTCTGCGAGCGAGTCGGCCCCAGCCACTATTGAGACTAGTGAGCCAGGAGTCGTGGCGGAGGTGCGGGTGGAATATAAAATCCACTCAAATAGAGATATATTGAACACCCCGTGGACGCGACGCGAAATATTACCGTGGGTCAGCCTAGTAGACAAAAATAAGGGTGTTGCTACTCCTTATAAACAAGCCGGAATAGTCCTTTCAGAGATAGGGTTAGCTAGGATGGACGGCAGGCCTTTCTATCGGACGGATCACTCCGACTTCGGCAGTCACTCTCTAGAAGAAGGAGAAACGGCAGGAATAATTGCAATAGTCGACGAAGCTGTCTGCGGTTTGATTGACAGAATAATTAGCAAGCATCAAAATCTGGGGCAAGTTGCAGTCGAAACAGCTGGCTAATTATCTGTTTTAGTTGGTAAACTTTAAATTATGCATATTTATGTTTCTGGTATTGGCGGCACGGCCATGGCATCGCTGGCCCTAATAGCACACGAAGCCGGATTTGAAGTAAGCGGTTCGGACGCCCGGCCCAGCGGGTACTTAGAGTACTTGCGCGATCATGGAGTGACCGAGACGCATATAGGCGTTGACGATGAGTTTATCGAGCAGATTCATGCTAAAAATCCTATTGATTGGTTTATATATGGTTCGGCCCAACCGATTGATTTTCCAGACCATCCGGAATTTAAATTTTGCAAGACCCACCGTATTAAGCAGTCCAAGCGCGATGAATTTTTGAGCCATTTGATAAAAGAGAAAGGCTTGAAGCTGATCTCAATCGCCGGCACCCACGGCAAAACTACCACCACCGCCATGGCGACCTGGGTTTTCAAGCAAATGAACATGCCCGTGAGCTACTCTGGCGGCGCTAAGCTAAGCTTTGGCGACGTGGCTGAGTTTGACGCAAAAAGCGAATACTTTGTATATGAAACAGATGAATACGACCGCAACTTTTTGAGTTTTTATCCTGAGGTCGCCATGATTTCAGGCATTGATTGGGATCACCCGGACATTTACCCAACCCGCGAAAGTTATTATCAAGCCTTTAGTGAATTCCTGGACCAGTCTAGCCGGGCGATGGTTTGGAGCGATGATGCCGAAAAACTGGGCATTAAAGCGGCGGAAAAGTTTGTGATTTTAGACAAAGACGACCCAGAAATTAACCAGGTTAAACTGGCTGGCTTAGTGAATCGCCAGAACGCTTGGCTGGTAGCCTCCGGGCTGGCCGAACTGCTAGATAAACCGCGCCAAGAAATCGTTAAAGTACTAAATCAATTTCCGGGCGTCTCACGACGCTTTGAGCAAATTGCAGCTAATATTTATAGCGACTCTGCCCATACACCCGGCAAAATTCGTGGCGCCCTGCAACTAGCGTTTGAGGTCATCAATCAGCGCTCCAGGGTCTCCGGCTTGGATGCAGTGCAAGGAAGTAGCGAGGAGCGAGCGAGCCGTACAACTGGTACGGTGAGTGAGCGAAAGAGCGTTACTGACAAAGCACTGCGCCAAGAGCATCAGAGGGTTATCGGCTCTGCCGATAAGCAGTCTGATGCGGCCGGCGGGCCTGGCGTGGTGGTGGTGTACGAAGGTCTGCATAATTTACGCCAACACTTTATAAAAGATGACTTAGCTAACTTATTTGACGATGTTAAAAAGCTTTATGTCGTGCCTAGCTACCTAGCCCGCGAAGATCCCAATTTGCCAACCCTCTCCCCTGCCGATTTAGTTAACTTGTTAAGTAAATCGTCTAAGGAGCATGCCGAAGCTAGTCAAATAAATGAGAAGCTAGCCGCTAAAATCAAAGACCATGCTACTGATGACGACCTAGTTCTCTGCCTGAGTGCCGGCGGGGCTGGCTCGCTCGATGAGTGGCTTAGACAAAATTTCTAGAAACCTATGGCTTGGGCGCTCAGTGCGTTAGCCGAAAAATCTTGAGTATCGTCTAGATTACTCAGGTTGCCTATATCGTTAGAGAGTTTATCAATATCGCTGGCGGTCAGCGGAGTAGCTTGGCTTGAGTTGCCGCTAGATTGATTCGAGTTATCACTAACCGGATTATTGATGGTTTTAAGCGCATAAACCGCAGCAACTGCCAGCACGGCAGCAACTGCAAGCGCGGCCAAGGCCGGCCATAATCTCTTAAGATTAAACTGTTTTTTGGGCGCCGAGACTTTGGCTGGTGGTTTTTGATCAGCTGCTGGAGTCTGTGTGGGCAACTGAGCTGGCGGGGCGTCAATTCCGCCGCCTATTGGATTTGCTGGCGCGGTTTGGCGCACTGGGATGGTTTGGGCCGGCGCGGACACAACATCAATGGCAGCTGGCGCGGGAGTGGTGGTCGGCTGGTCTGGTGGCTGCAATGGGTTGCTTGATTGGCTTACGGGGTTAGGATTCATTATTGGTCTCCGCTGTTTTCTAGCTGTGTCTTTACCGTCTGCAGGGCGGTTTGCAGAGGACCAATGTTACTTTTTATCGTAGAGGAGTCGATAGCCAACTGAGCACGCAGCTTCCTGGCGTCAAAAACCGTTGCCTCGAAACCGGCCGGATCGGCCGCACAGTTGATGGTGCCAAGATCGTCAATAGCCGCCTTATAATTTGAGTGGTCGGTCAAAAAAGTGTCAACGTCTTTGTAGTATTTTGCGGCAGCGTTGCTTAAATCAGTATTGCTCACGCCCTGGGCCTTTAGTTCGGTTATGTCGTCGGCTATTTGGTGGGCTAGTTGATCGTAAGTCGCGAGGCGTGTGCTATAAACTACCTCGTCTTGAGTAGACACTTTGCTTACGGCGCTTTGGGCTTGGCTGCATTTACTGACAACTTTCGAGGTAGGAACGGTGGGCATCTCTACTTTATAGGCAGTTTGGCGTTGAATAATACGCTCGGCCTGGGAGGTCGCTTGTTCGGGATCGGGCGGCACAATAATCGGATTTTCGCTACTAGTGTCGGCCGCCCAAGCTACGCCGCTCAATATTAAAACGGCAATCAAACCTAAGGCTATTTGACCGATAAAATTACATCGCCGTAGCACAGTCCCTACCCTTTTCATCTAAAGCAAATTATAACATAACCATTAAGCTAAGTTTGCCCTGTCTGTTTTAATAAAAGCATGGGTTTTTCTGACGATTTAACCACTGCTGCTAAGTACCTCAGCAAGAGCGATAAGCGATTGGCTGGAGTCATCAAGCTTAGCGGTCCGTGCCGGATAAAACCACACAACGACCACTACGGCGAACTTGTAGGCAGTATAGTTGGGCAACAGCTATCTGCAGTGGCAGCCGGCACCATATGGCGCAGGGTTTTAGATTTGTTTGACGGCAAAATGCCAACACCAAAACAACTTATCAAAATTGAAGATCAGAAGCTACGCGATGTTGGCTTATCTTGGGCGAAAGTTAAATACGTTAAAGATTTAGCTCAGCACATAATTGACGGCCGGCTAGATTTGGACCATATAGCCACCATGCCCAACGATCAATTGATCGAGCAACTGACCGCCGTGAAAGGTATTGGCGAATGGAGCGCGCACATGTTTATGATTTTTGGCCTAGGCCGATTGGACGTTTTACCAGTCGGCGACCTGGGTGTCAGAAAGGCTATTCAAAAACTATACGGGCTCGACAGCTTGCCGACACCAGAACAAATTGTCACCATCTCTAACCAAAACGGCTGGCATCCGTACGAGAGCATAGCGGCCTGGTACTTGTGGCAAAGCTTGGACAAACCTTCGAGACATGGAGCTTAAATTCAAGATGAAAATACAGTTCAAATTTGCTTGGTACGACCTATGGATTGGGGCTTATATAGATAAAACTAATGGAATCGTTTATATGTGTCTTTGCCGACACTATCGACAGTTATTAAGCTTAAATAATCTTCAAAGCACCTTGGCGCAAGACTTCGAACTGGCTGTTTGCTAACCGAGCCAAGGTAGAACTAGCGCCGCTTGTGATTTCGCCGGCGTCAACGTAAAAATCTAAGCCTTCACCAAAATAATTTTCGGCTTCTTTGACTGACTTGGCCGGCTCTGCACCTTCCGGATTGGCGCTGGTGCTAGTTATTGGACCGACCTTGTTAATAAGCTCAACTAGCTCCGGTTTGTCCGGCATGCGAATAGCGAATGTTTCGCTGGCCGGGTGCAGCCACGGCGGGCTTTTACGCGCGTCCCACTCCAGACTTAGCGGCCCTGGCCAATACGCCAGGGCTTTCTCTAAACCGGCTGTTGGCATGCCTAAATCAGCCAGCTGTTCAATGTTTGAAAACAAAACGATTAGCGGCTTATGCTGGCTGCGGCTTTTGAGGTTGCGTAAGCGCACGACGGCTTTTTCGTCCAGCGCACGACAAGATAGGCCGTAAATCGTGTCGCTGGGCACAAAACCAACACCGCCGTTTTTTAGCAGCTCAATAATCTTTTCGTCAAAACTATTAGTCAAGTAACTCACGGTTTAGGAGTTTGCCATAAAAATAAACTTTAGTAAATGTAGGTAGACTGATAGTCGGAAATTTTGACAGGCTTACCACCACTGGCACTCAAAATGTAGAGTTCGTTTTGATCGTCATTTGTGGCTAACACGTATTTGTCAGTGTACCAACCCGCAGCCTCATAGCCAACGGATAGGATCTTTTGGCTACCAGCACTGCCGTATGCATCAGCCGTGATGAGAGTGGACTTACCATCGCGCCGTTCCGACCAATAAGTCTGGTTGCCCTGCGGCGAGAAATAATAAGTAGGATTGCTGTAAAGCTGATCACTGGTGGGCGCGTTGATCTTTTTGAGGCCGCCGCCTGGTATATAGTCGTAATAAGTTGAATCGCCCGTACCGGAATCGTCCGATTCTATATAAAAACCGTTGGGGGCGTACTGGAACATTAAGATATTAGTACTGGATGCATCGTAGTTGCTTACTGTTTGCTTATTCTGGCCAGTTGGATCAGCGATCATAACAGTATTTTTACGGCCATCTAGGGTATCACTGCCGTTACTGCCCCAGCTTTTGTCAAAAACTACTTTGCTGGCCGTCAAGAAAACTTCACCATAAGATTCACCGGCCGATTTATCCGGATCTGTACCGGCGCTGGAGTCAATGATGTATGTCTTGCCAGTCGAAGCATCGTAGCTTTTGATCTTTTGTTGGCCGGCTTGCCAGGCAGGCGCTTCGTTGTTACTCACTCTATATACCAAGTCATCTCCGGACCAACCTACGATAGAAAAGTCAAAGTCGCCGGAGTCGAAAGTTAGAAGGCGATCATCAGCGGTCGAAATTACGTAAAGCTGCGGCACCTTGTCTGCTGCACTACGCTGGGTTTCTAGTGCCACGTAACGGCCGTCGGGGGACTGACTAAGGGCCGATGAATCTACTTGCTCCTGGCCGGTCGCCGCTACGACAACTTCAGGATCAGTGCCATCCAAGTTAGCCTTCATAACGTTTAACTTTCCAGTACGTTTAGATAAAAAGTAAACCTTGCCGACTGGAGTCATGTTTAACGGGTTGTCTTCGATATTTTTATCGGAAATTGTTAAAGTAGCCGTGGTATCGTTGTAGCCGGCTAAACTTAGGTTCGCCTGTTCTTTGGAAACTCCCGCTGGAACCACTAAAAGTGCCTTGCCATCAACGTCTGTCCTGGCACTGATATCGGCCACTAGAATATCAACATCGCTTAAAGCTTTGCCGCTCAAAGTATCTTTGAGTGTCACCCTAACTTGCCGGCCGGTAGCCACCAGCTCCAGCTTGGTACTTTTACGACCAAAGAGCGGGACCGTTGCCGCTACATGCCCGGTAATGTAATACTTTTTGGTTACTTTAAATTGATGCTTGCCCACCGGCAAATGCAAAACAGCTATTCCGTTGCCGTTAGTTTGACCGCTCTCGTTGCCGCTGGCAACTGCCGCTCCACTGACTGGAGTACCGGCAGTTTGATCCATTACCTGAATTTGGAAATCTTTCTTAATAACGAGTCCGGCTAATTGGTAGCGGCTCCAGGGGATTGCCGCCAATATAATAATTAGGCAGAGTAGAGCAATTGGGATGGATACTTTTTTATGCTCTACTATCCAGGTTTTGATTTGAAAAAACCGCGAAGGTTTCTCGGGCTCATTTGGAGGTTCCGGCAAGGTCAAATCTAGATTGTTAGTTTCTGGCTCAGCTTTTGGCGGTGTAGGAACCGATGATTGTGGATCGGTATTCGACTGGTCGTCCTGCATAAATTTAAGCTTATGCTTAAAGCCCACATTTAGGCAAGTTTTAGAACTGGTCTTTAGAATATTTAACGGTGCGTTCAATAAAGTTAAGATTGCCTAAGGCAATATCGAGCTCGTGTTTATAACTTTCGAACTTTTTGGGTTTGGCGTCCACTTCTGCCAGGTTCATCCAGCCATTACTGCCGCCTTCGAACTCTGCCTTTAATTCGCCGCGAGGCTTGGTACACAAGACTACATGAAAAATTTTATCTTCTAGTTGCTCGCCGGTTTCGGCTTGTAAAACCTGTTCGTGATATACACCTTTATATTCGTAGTCAGCAGCTAGGCCGGTTTCTTCTTTTAGTTCGCGGGCAGCGGTTTCTATAATGGTTTCACCCCAACGAATTTTGCCGCTCGGAAAGCCGTAAAAACCAAAATAAGGATGCTTGAGGCGCTGCTGGAATAACCACTTATCGCCGTTCTGAATTGCCAAAATCACCGCCGCTTTTGGCTGACGTTCTATGACATTGGCATCAGTATCTAGCTTGTTGGCGTATTCTTTACCGCGCGGCGTCAGCCGATATTTGCCGCGCGAAACTTTCTCTACATATCCGGTTTCGACTAACTGCTTGATATGAAAATTAAAATGGTCGCTGGTTAGACTGGTTGGCTTTTGCAGCTGCCCATAGCCGGCCTCGGGCTGGAACAGCAACTCGCGCAAAATACTTATTTGCGCTTCATGAATTTTTGCCTCGTATGCCATGTCTCTCCTCTTAGAGAAAAACTATAACCATCAATAAACTGCCCGTCTAGTAAAGTCGGCTTTAGTTATGAGCACGCCTATCCCGCTTGTGCTACTATCATAGCTAGGAAGGATAACCAATATGACAGATTGGAACCAGGTTCTTGGTTGGGGCTCACCAATTGGCCTAGGCGTATTCCTGGCTGGATTGGGCATTTTCACCAGAAACTACATGCGTAGCTGGTGGGATCGCCGCAACAAATAGCATTCGAAGAAGTAACTATCGTAGCACCCTTATCTTAGGGTGCTATTCAATTGAAACTCAAGGATTCAAGCATTTTGGTGATCGGCGCTGAGAACAAACTGTCATTCCAATTGGACGAAGCAATCGAAGTAGCCGTGGTCGTGCCGGCTGGGCAAGCCGTGCTGGCGCATTTCAAAAATGAAATATTAACTAGAGGATCAATGCCGGCAATGTCAGTTTTCGGAATATCTTGGCCTTTTGTGTAACCATAGTTACCGGTTATATCAATGGCGTCGAGCGCTCCGGCGGCCGTAGTGTTGGCATATTGCAAAAAGCTTAAATAAGTATCGGCGCGCTGGTTTTGGGTAGGTTTAGTATATGAGATCTTTTGGCTACCAAGTACAGCAACCGCACTACCGGCATTAAAAACACTCAAGTTCTGGCCTTTTGGCGCGATGGTCATTAGCACCTGGGCGGTTATGGTTTGCCCGCTAGCCGTAGTCAAGTTCATGTTGGTAGAACGCACCGTCAATTGATTGTTGCCGCTATCGGTCACCGTCCAATCTTTAGGATAATCAAAGCTCAGATTAAAGTTCGACGAATCAAAGTGAGCCGTAGCTGGAGCGGTTTGCTGCACGGTTTGATTGGTTTTCTGGTTTGCGTTAGTGGTTGGAGTATTAACTGGCGTAGATTTTTTAGGGTGTTGCCACAGCCAGTAAATTACCCCGGCTACGACCGCAATCAAGAGCACTATCAAGCCGTAGCGTAGCCAATGGCGCTTAGGTTTTTGCCAATAAGAGGGACCGACCGGTTCACGAGTAGGCTGGCTCTCTTCGGTGGATGGATTATCTGGTTGCTCATCCATAATTTTATTTTACTCCTAATGTGGCTGAGGCTTTTGACCGGGCGGCTGAATTGGCGTAGCCCTAAAGCAGCTGACGCTATAAGGAAAATCTTGAGTCATCACATAGTGATACATCGTGACGGGCTTACCGTCTAAAACTATCTGGCTGGTTATACCGTGGCATTCGTCCAGATCGTCCGTAGTCAGAATGTTATTGTCGCTAATTTTCGGCCCGGTAATTGGAAAGCCATCTAGCGCATAGCCAATTACGGTTTTGCCGTTTACGTCTTTAATGCAACTCGAGAGTGTATGGTAGTGATAAATACCCTCGCTTTGCGGATGACCGTCGCAGCTGTCTTGAATTTCCCAGGCGCCGGCGTCGCGGCCACCGGCATCAAAGCCGTTAAATAATGCTATGCCGGTAAGCATTATGCCCGACTGGCCGCCCATACATTGTGGCGTAGCATTATAAGTAGGATTAGCATTAAGCGAATAAGTCAGCGTTTGGCCTTTGATGCTATTTGGATTACGATCGTAAACATAGGCTGGGTCGTTAGGGCTGATCGGGAAAGTGCCAGTGGGGTGACTTGGTAAGTCATTGGTAACTATCGTACGCACATTGCCGTTAACTTGGTTAGAAAAATCGGCCTGCCACATCACACTGCCCTCGACGTGGATCTTTTTGTTGATGTCGTACTGAGTATTGTTATTAGTGAACCACGGCCCGCGCTTGCCAGCACCGCCGCTTTCTACCTGGATGTTGTTGGCGTAACCGCTGCATGTATAGATATAGCCGGTTTTTGGAGCACTGGTGACATATCTGCCATCACCAACTGGCAGCAAACCGTCGGCGTATTTGTTACCGTAATTTTTAGTAGGATCCAGCTGCAAGCCCGGCAAGTTTGCCGTAGAGCTAGTTGTTTGATCAGATTTGCTCGACGAGTTGGTAGGGTTTGAGTTCGCCGGTTTTGAATTTGAGCGGAAATGCCAAAATGCTCCGACGACGACCACTATGATAACAAGAGCTGCGACTGCCCAAATCGGTAACTTCTTCTTGGACTTTCCCGACACAGCAGAAGGGTCGGTAGTATTTACCGGTGGTTCAGGAACTTGGCTTGCCGGATTATCATCAGGCATATGCTTATTCTACAACATCCGGCTCTAACAAAAACTAAGTCGGAATCCTTCGCTAGCGCCCAGCCGACCAATCTTCGTAGTCCCACGGGCCGACTTTTATAGAAGCAAGCCAGCTCTTAGCTTCTGCCGCCCTTGGTAGCGGTACAAGAATCCGGGCGCCGTTCTTATACTTTCTATATTCAGCGCTTTTGCCCCATTTTTGGTCAGCGTATTTTTCAAGTCTCGGCACACCAGTCACACGCAGTAATAAATAAGTAATGAGCAAAGGGCTGGCAAGCCCAAAGAATCTTTGACCAAAATCCATAAAATCAAAGCAATAAATGTAAATGCCGGCCCAAACCATAATTTCGCCAAAATAATTTGGGTGCCGGCTCAGGCGCCACAAACCCGAGCGAATAAACTTGCCGTAGTTGTCCGGCTCAAGGTTAAAGTTGTATTTTTGAGCATCGGCAACACTTTCGATTACTAAACCCAGAAAGGTGATAATCCAACCCACAAGCGTCAGGGCGCCGAAGCTATTTTGGTGGCTGCTCAAAACAAAAATTGCCGGCAGCAAAATAATCCAAGCGGCGACTGCCTGGCTAATCCAGAGCGTGCCGAACTTGTTAAAGTCTTCACGTATTCCGTCAAAACGGTGGTCGCGATTAATTCGCAAAATTCTGAGCACCAAAAAGCCAGATAACCTAACGCCCCACAAGCATATCAAAACCAACAGAAGGGTCTGTGCTGAGTGATGATCGCCGTTCAAAAAGGCCAAAATCGACAAAATTATAAAAGTCGCGCCGTAGCTAAAGTCGGTGAGTTTATCACTCGCCTCGCCGTAGGCAATGCCAAAGCCAATAAGATTAAAGCCGATGGCTGCGCCTAGTAAGCTCCAAATGTTCATATGAGAATATTGTAACTTACTAATTGCGCGTAAATATTTGTTAATTTAAAACTATGCCAACGACTAATATCGAAAATGCTATTGCCGAGCTAAACCGTGCTCTGGCTGAGCGGCCCGTCGCAAGGCTCGCATTTGAGCAAATGCCCACCAAGCGCAAGCACAAACTAATTCACAACATTGCAGAAGTTAAAAAGTCTGCCGACCGTAAGCAGCGGATTGAAAAAGCCCTTGACGCTCTTGAAACTTGGTGGGCGATTAATAGAATAAAAAACAAGTAAGCAAACATTTTGTATAATAAAACTAATCTTAGTAGAATTGTTGCGCGCTCGGACCGCTAGAAGCGACACACCGCAACCTAAGAACATTGATAAATAAGCGGACCTTTACTAACTAACGTTTGAAAGGATTCGTATGGCTCACGAAAAAATGAGCACAGAAGACGCCATGAAGTACCACGAAAACTCCATGAAGCACTGGCGTGCGTGGGGTTCGTGGTTCAGCTGGGGTTCGCCAGTTGGATTGGGATTATTTTTTATCTCAATCGCCTTCTGCGTCTGGCTGCTTGGCCAAACCTTCAACTGGGGCTAAGCCCCTAAAAACAGCGCCGGAAACCTGGCGCTGTTTTTTAAAGAACCGCACCCATTTGTAAAGTATTAATTTTAACTGTTCACCCTGCTCCTTTAGCCTATATTTTGATTCATGAGCGAGGAGAAACGACGCACGTTCGCCGAAGAAAACCGCGAAGAGGCTCAACGCATTCTCCGGCTGCTCGAAGCACGCCGTAGAGAAGCCGGGCTGGCCAGTCCAATCGGCCGCATTGGCCTAATCCGTGGCGCCGGCGTTAATTATTCCGAAGTGCAACTCCGGCCGCCACCGCCACCAGCACCGCCCGAGGAATCCGAACCCTCGTAGCTTTCTTGCCAAATTAGGAGCCTTCCCTTTGTGAACGCGACTTCGTTGTTATAAACATTCTTTTTTGTTCTAAAGCTGGCCGGCTTTCGGCGGGTATAAAACCGGCATTCTCTAGAGTCCGAACACTGGCTTGGTTGTCTTTATCGACTATCGCGAATATGTAGTTCCAGGGTTCGACCGCAAACGCATGTTTAACTAAAGCTTGCGTCGCTTTTGCGGCATAGCCGTGGCCCACGTGTTGTTTGCCAATCCAATAACCTAGTTCCGCCGTATCTTCTTGAGGAGTCAGGTTAATGCTACCCACCATCTCGCCGTTGACCCATATACCAAACCGCTGCTTTTCGCCTGGATTTGCTAGTCTTTCTCTGGCTTTTTCTAGACTGGAGTAATTCTGAGCTGTCGGCTCACCGTGTTGGCTGAGGTGATCACGGTCAAAATCAACCAAGTCAAAATAGCGTTGAGCGTCGTCAACAGTCAGTTCTCTAAGCACAACTCCATCCGGCCCATGAATTTCTATTAGCCGTGATGACTGCCCTTGCTCGTGCATAACTTAATTCTACCCTGTTCGTTTATTTTTAGGGCGTATAATTCGGTTATGAAACTTTTGCTAACCGGGTTGCCTGGCACAGGCAAAACCACTCTTTTTAGAAAAATCTTGCCGAGCCTTGACTGTGATTTGTGGATTGTTTCCGAAGAACTAAGAGATTTGGGCGGGCAAAGAATTGGCTTTAAAGCTCGCTCGTCAGACGGAGCAAGCAGTGTATTTGCCCATAAGACTGAAGTCAAGTCCGAGGCTACGCTAGGTGATTATCTAGTTGATATCAAAACAATAGATAGGCTTTTTACACAGCTAATTTCCAAGGTACCAGAAGATAAATTTGTGGCCATAGATGAAATTGGGCGAATGCAAATGCTGTCTCCGACGTTTAAAAAAGCAGTTTTAGATCTTTTCTCAAAAAACTTTAATATTCTAGCCACGATTCGCTACGGCGATGATTGGACCCGGGAGTTCACTGCCAAAAATGACGTAATTACTTTCACCCTTGCAGGCAATAATCACAAAGAGATTGAAGACTGCCTTGTGGCTGCCGCGAAGGCCGCAGGTCTATTCAATAATCTAAGCGACGACCAAAAAAGAATGATCATAGCAATGGCAAAACAATATCTTGCGAGATCGGATTTCACTCAGTTTAAAAAACTATTTAATAACGCTGTCGTTTATTTGGCCGAATTTAGAGTCGAGCGCACCGACGATAATCATTACAAAGTCAACGGCAACCACGCCAGCCACCGTGTAGTAAAAACTGGCGACGACTGGGCATGCGATTGCGACCTATTTAATGGCAAAGGCGCGTACGCGGGCCGTCCTGGCATTTGTTCTCATATTCAAGCCGCTCAGTTACTTTAAAGTGTATAATCTGAAGTTATGATGAAAATGTCAAGTTACCGCTTCCGAATGTTATCTTTGGTCTTTTGGATAATAGTGGTTGTCGGACTTAGACAATCTGCGGTAATTAGTTCTTTATTTAGCCACAATACAAGCTGGTCTTCCTGTTTTTGGGACATCTTAGCCCTTTGGCTGTTCACCATACTCGCTTGCATATATATAAGCACCTATGGGGTCAAAGGTGGCACGGGCAAACTTTTTAAAGATTTGTTTTTGAGCTTATTGCAGCATCCGTTTATGGTTATAGGCGTCGTGGGCGGCTTGGCTTTAGCCATGGTTGGGCTCCTTTACTCTTGGCCGATATTAGTGATTATCGGCGCGCTAATCAATTTTACTAGCATCTGGGTGATCAAATGGCCCAAAAAAGAATGGTACAAAACCAACCGAGCCAAAAAATAAGCTGCTCGGTTGTTTTGAGCGGTATTGTTAAGTTTTCTCTAGCTCTTCTAAGAGCTTGGAGAACTTGGATTCTGAAAATTCGTACAGGGCCTCGTTTTGGAGACCTCCAGAAATATCAATGGTAATAAGCTCCGTACGATCAAAGATACTTTGGGGAATGTCCTTATGATTAGCCGACAGAATTAGCGGTTGCATATGCTTAAATCTGTAGGCCATGGCGCACAGAAGCGAATCAGTATAGCTGGGACCGGGATTCCTTTTGTTGAATGTACGATTGTAGGCCACTAGAAAAATGCTGTGTTTTTCTATTTCCTCCTCGACACGGTTAAGAACCGCAATTTTGAGCTCCTTAATAAACTCTAATCTTTGTTTGAGTTTTGCTGGCGTATCAGCAGAACGACTATACTCGTAAACAACCGATGGGATCGTAAAAAGAGTGCAGCCAGCTCCGACAATATCTGTTAGTAATTTTAAAAACTCATCAGAATAAGCAGCATGTATTAGTGCCGTAGAGTCGACCAATATGTATCTAGTGCTGAGGTCGGTAGGTAAGGTCGCTGTGTACTGAAGCTTCAACTGAATATTCCTCAAGGTTTTTTCGGATATCGTTAGCTAATTTCTTGAGTTTTGCTTTATTTGGTTTTGAAGCAGTTTGTTTTTTTTCAAGGGTATCGGCGCGCTCTAGAGCGACGTCTAAAAGTTTTTCTAGCTTTTTCACCCTCTCGTCATTGCTCATAGCTTGTCTCCGACTTTATTGTAACATGCACACCAGAGCTTATTGTAACGGCTTAATACCAAGTTCTTTGAGCTGAGAATCCTCTACCGTTGATGGGCTGTTCATCATTACGTCGGTCCCACTTCCATTTTTGGGGAAGGCGACGATTTCGCGAATGTTAGATTCGCCCATAAGCTCCATGAACATGCGGTCGATACCGAACGCACAGCCGGCATGCGGTGGCGCGCCGTACTTAAAGGCGTTGAGCATACCTCCGAACTTAGCTTCTACGTAATCTTTGCTAAAGCCCAGCACCTGGAACACGCGGTAAAGCACGTCTGGGTTGTGGTTGCGCACGCCGCCAGAACAAATCTCGTAACCGTTCATGACCATGTCGTACTGGTCGGCCAAGACGCTTAGCTTGTCTTCTGACTCCAACGCTTCTAGGCCGCCTTTTGGCATGCTGAACGGGTTGTGACCAAAGTCTAGCTTGCCAGTTTTTTCATCAAGCTCGTAAAACGGAAAGTCGACAATCCAGGCCAGGGCAATAACGTTCGGATCTTTTAGGTTAAAATGATCGGCAAATTCGCTGCGAAGTTTGCCTAGAACTTTGTTGACCACGCCGCGGCGATCGGCGCCAAAGAATACGGCATCGCCGTCCTGCGCACCAGTCTTTGATTTAATAGCAGCTAGTTCTGATTCATTCAAGAACTTAGCGATCGGCGAGTTAGCCTCACCGTTTTGGTAAGTAATGTAAGCCAAGCCGCCGGCTCCCTCATTCTTAGCAACTTCGGTAAACTTATCTATTTGCGAACGGCTTAAGTCTGCCCCGCCTTTAACGCAAATGGCTTTAACGCACTCGGCATTTTTAAACACGCCAAACTCGGTGCCGCGCAAATCCTCGGTTAGTTCTACTAGCTCCATGCCAAAGCGCAAGTCTGGCTTGTCGGAGCCATATTTATCCATGGCTTCTTGGTATGGGATGCGTGGAATATCTTGGAACAATAATTTCTTGCCGGCAAAATCTCTGACTAGCTCGACGATCAGCGGCTCCATCAGGCTGCGGACTTCTTCGCCGTCTTCCACAAAGCTCATCTCTAGGTCGATTTGGTAAAACTCGCCGTACAAGCGATCTGCCCGCGGATCTTCGTCGCGAAAACAGGCGGCCAGCTGGTAATAGCGCGGAATACCGCCAACCATTAATAGCTGCTTGAACTGCTGCGGTGCCTGCGGCAAAGCGTAAAACTTGCCTTGGTGGATGCGCGATGGAATCAAAAAGTCGCGGGCGCCCTCTGGGCTGGAGTTAGCTAGAATCGGCGTGGTAACCTCTGTAAAATCGCGCTCTTCCATGAATTTGCGGATTATCTGGTACATCTCGGCGCGCTTTTTTAGCATGCGCTGCATCTTAGGCCGGCGTAGATCCAAAAAACGGTAGCGCAGGCGCATTTCTTCGTTAACGCCAACGTCGTGAATTGGAAACGGCAAAGCCTCGGCACGGTTTAAAATTTTGAGTTCGTCTACGTAAACTTCTACCGAGCCGGTTTCAATATGCGGATTTTTCAAATCTTCGGCGCGTTCTTTTACGGTGCCGGTTGCTTGAATTACGAATTCGTCGCGCAGCTGTTCGGCAATCTTAAAAGATTCGTTAGTTGGCTGAATTACCAACTGCACAACACCAGTGTTATCTCGCACATCTATAAAAATCAGACCGCCGTGATCGCGCCGCGAGTTTACCCACCCGGCAATTGTAACTTGTTCGCCTACTTTATGAGTTGTTTCGGTCGCTAGTGTTCGTTTCATAATATTCCTTAGGAGTTATGGTTGATAAGTTGCCTGAAATTTGGACCGAAAGCGAAACTTACGCGGCGATAGTAAGTTCGCCGGTCCGTAAATTCAAGTTGTTATCAACCAAATAACGCATCGAAGTTATTTTACCACCTCTGATAAGCGCAGCAAAACTTAAGCAGCCAGTTGCTCGATCTGCAGATCTACTTGCGGTTCTTCTTGTTCGCCTGGCAACGACGTTCTGATCAGGCCGGCTAAAACCTGGATTTCAGCCCACACTTCAGTCGGCTTATCCAGCTCAATAATTTGTTTGCGGCCGTAGCGATCCAGCGGAATTGCTTTTTGGGCAACCGGTGGCCGTCCATCTTCGAATAAGGTTATGGCAGTCGTTTCCTGGTGTTGGCCGCCGGGCCCAAAGAACGCGTGAAAAGCAGCTGTCTCGCCGGGATAATAAGTCGCCACCATATAACTGCCCTCGCTATTTGCGTGCAGCTGTTGGTAGCCGGCAGAATTTAAATAGACTTGGCCAAAGTTGCAGCCAATATTGCATATTTCTCTAGCAATATCGTAGTCATTTAAAAATCCCCGGAATGTTTCCGGGGAGATTTGATCCGATACTGGGAAGTTGATAATAAAGTCGAGAAACCTTTTCGCCGATGTGGTCATAGCCTCTGACGGCGGCATATTTATTTTTTCGCCCATTTTTCCTCCTAATTCAAGCCAAATTGGTAGCAGTATAGGCGCTTAAACCGCTTATGGCAAGCAACTATTCGACGGCGGGTTCGGGTTCGGCGGTTTCTTCCGCAGCTGGCTCGGGCTCTATTTCTTTGTGCGCAGCCTTTTCGCGTTCGGCTTCAATGTTGGCGACAGCCCGCAAATTATCGTATTTATCAAACTCATCGAGTATCGGCTGGCCGATGATTTGCTCGAGTACGTCTTCGAGCGTAATCACACCTACCATTTCTTCGAAATTGTTCACTACAACCAGTTGGTGGTGCTGGTTTTTTAGAAAAGCATCTAGTGCCTGGTTTAAATCGCAGCTTTCGTTGATAAAATAGGCGCCGCGCTTCATGCTGTCTTTGACTTTGCCTTTATCTTCTTGGCTAATCTCTACAATGTCTTTCAAAAACAAGGTGCCGACGACATTTGGCATATTAGACTTAGTCGAACCGTTAACTACCGGAAAGCGGCTAAAGCCGGTTTTGTGCAACTCGTCCATTAGCATTGGCCCAACAACATCGTTTTCGCCGACAAACTTAACCTTACGGCGCGGCGTCATAATTTTGGATACTTTAATATCGCCAAAGCTTAGAGCGCCAAAAGCGATTTTTAAATCTTGCTCTGAAATGCGGTTATCGGCACGATTATTCTGAGCGTTGATAAGTTCTAGCAAATCTTCTTTGTCGTAAACCCCGCTGTGAACGTATAGTTCGCCGTGGCCCGGCAAAAAGTTAGCAATGAGCGACAGGCCTGGCTGTAGCCACGACAGGATTTTAAAAGTATACGGTGACGCCCAGACGCTGAACCGCCAAAGCAAACCGCCGACCTTTGGCTTGGGTGCCCAGATGGACAGCCAAGCAATAAATAAAATAACAATCGAAGCCCACCACCAAGAATAGCCAGCGGCGGCAATGATTAAGTAAGTTGCCGCCGCAAAACCAACAATATATAACAGCACGTCGAGTGGTTGGTCGTTGGCAGCAACTTTATATATGGCTGAGGCCTGGGGATCATGCGCCCGGGCGCGGCGCCTTAGCTCATAAAGCGGCAAGAGGTGGTAAACGCGGTAAAGCAGAACCGATTTCAACAGGGCTAAGAGGGCAAGAATAAACACTAGCTTCATCGTATTTCTAATGTATCACATCTGGTGCAATGTAAGTTTTACCCTTTACAAATTTTGGCGCTGGGAGTAACTTAAAAAACTGTTGTTCTAAAACAAAGGTCCGAGTAAAAAGCCCGAGCCTGAATAATCGAGGAGATTTATTTTTAATGCCGAAAGAAAGGTTCCCTATGGGCGAAGATCATGAATTTGACCAATCACCGGTAAATATTGAATGGAAAGGACCGGTTGGCGGCGAAAATCCTCATCCTAACATTTGGCAGGGACCCATATCTGCTAAGCCCGAAATTGTAGCCAAACGATTCGGCAGCAGCGAATCTGAGGTCCCAGCAATTATGAATCGCTTAAAAGAACTGGCCGCCAATCGTTTTCGTCTGGCAGATGTTCTTTCTAGCGTCCGTTGCATAGATGGCCGCAGCGAAAGCCAGCGCCCGGCACGTGAACCTCTGGGCCCGCAAGTCCCTGGCGGCACGCCAGTAATGGCACTCTGCTATCGACTAGCCAATTGGAAACCCGGCGCGACTATTGAAAGCGATCTAGAAGAGTACCGCCAACTTATAGAAGGCTTGCCCTTCCCGCCGGGCGCGCACGAAGACGAAACTAATGCTGCTAGCGAAGAAAAAACCGGCTGCGGCGCCATTGATAAGATGATCGGCATCTTGGAACTCATGTGCGACCGGCAAGCAATGTTCGCTTATGCCAGAGCCATTGTGGAGCCAGAAGTCAGCGACGACGCCCTAGCAGATGCAGTAGAAGAAGTTATCGCCAATGCCGAGATGATTCTAACCGAGCTGCGAGATAGCTATTTGCCAAAGGGTCATGGCAAAGAAAGCTTTGGTAAGCGCTTGCTCAAGAAAGTGAAGTCCATTGGCCACAAGCAAAACATTCACACCGTAGAAAAATTAGCCGGTGAACACCGTGAGGTTTTACTTACTGTTAATAAAATTCAAGGCACGACTTTCGACCGCGACGGCTTTGCCGAAGATACCGAAGGACTAGCCCAATCTTTCAACTACGACTACTGGCACGCGGTGGATCGGGCCCGAGCCGTTTACGCCAGCGACGAGGGCGCCCAGCGCAGAATGATAGTTGCCAACGTCATGTACGCCGTAGGCACTGCCATGGCTCTAACCGACGGCACTTTGGAACTAGGCATCCGCGGTTAACCCAGTGTGCTAGACTATTCCTTAGAAATAGGGAGATTTAACTTAAATGGACAGACGTTTCTTAGGCATACTGGCGGCTATCGTCGTTGTATTTGTCGTGATATTCGCGGTTACCCAAAATTCCAACAACGGTTCGGGCGGCAGCAGTAGCAGTAACCAGCCGACTAACCACGTAGAGGGCAAAGGCACTACCGGCGTAAAACTAATCGAATATGGCGATTACGAATGTCCGGTATGCGGCAGTTATTACCCGTCTGTCAAGCAAGTAGCCAGCCAATATTCCAACCAGATTTACTTCCAGTTCCGCAACTTGCCACTGAGCCAAATTCACCCCAATGCCTTTGCTGGCGCTCGCGCCGCCGAAGCCGCCGGCTTTCAAGGCAAATACTGGCAGATGCATGATGCGCTTTATGAGAATCAGGATCCAGCCGGTGCCACCGGCTGGGTAGCCTCTAAAGACCCTCTTGATAACTATTTTGTAAAGTTCGCTCAAGATATTGGCATTAAAGACATTAATAAGTTCAAGCAAGATTACTCAAGTGATCAGGCCAACAACGCCATTAACGCCGATCTCAACGCTTTCTCTAAAACCGGCCAAGCCATGGCCACGCCTACCTTCTTCTTAGACGGCAAGGCTTTAGACAACGCCAAGCTAGGCGTAGTCAACAGCCAGGGCACCGGGCTAGACACCACGAAAACCGTGGCCAACTTCGCCAAACTAATAGACGCCGAAATCGCCAAAAAACAACCGGCTAAGCAATAGTTAGTAAACCAAGAATCTCTGCCAGCCTTCGCGTACTATTCGCACGCGGACGACTACTTTTTGCGGCCTGCTAGGCCGGAATAATACCTTGATAGGCATGTTAGTTCCCCTGTTTGTTTTATTTTTTGTTTACCGGTAGTTCCCAAAACTACTAATGGTACTTTGATAATGCAAGACGCTTATGCAAAAGTCAAGTTTTTGGCATGGCATATTGTTTAGCGGCTCAAGAACATATAAGATTAAGCTTAAGAATTATGGCTAACAAAGACATCGTTGAGAAAGTAGCCGAGGCACCGGCCGCGCTACTTGATACAACTCTTCAAAAAACCGAAGAAGTGGCCCACAAAATGCCAACCGCCAAAAGCGGCCAAAAAGCCAGGCAATACTGGAATACTTTGGGGCCGGGCCTAACTACCGGCGCGGCCGACGACGATCCGGCTGGTATCGCAACTTACAGCCAAACGGGCGCCCAATATGGTTTTCAACTTCTATGGTTAGCTCTTTTCTGCTATCCGTTAGCCGGAGCAATCCAAGAAATGTGCGCCCGCATCGGTATCGTTACCGGACGAGGGCTGGCCTCCAACCTGCGAGCCCATTTTTCTAAAAAGGTTTTATACGTCTGCATGCTGTTGGTCTTTGCGGCCAACTCGTTTAACATTGGTGCCGACCTCGGCGCCATGGCCAAAGGCGTACAGCTACTAGATAAAGGTTTGAATTTTACCCTTTTGGTTATTGGGTTTTCTGTTGTGATGCTGCTTTTGCAAATCTTTTTGCCTTATGCCCGCTATGCTCATTATTTAAAGTGGTTAGCCATGGTTTTGTTTGCCTATATCGCCTCGGCCCTGATGGCGCATTTGGATTGGGGCCATGTACTACAAAAAGCTGTCACGCCTACGATTCATTGGAATAAAGATCAGCTGCTCTTGATCTGCGCTATTTTAGGAACAACTATCAGCCCGTATCTTTTCTTTTGGCAAACTAGCCAAGAGGTTGAAGAGCAAATTATGGAAGGTAAAACATCCATTGCTTCTCGCCAAGGCAGCAGCCCAGAACCGGTTAAGCGTATGCGTATCGATGTTTGGAGCGGCATGCTTTTATCCGAACTGGTGATGTTTTTTATCATTGCCGCCTGTGGTGCAATTTTGTTCCCGAAGGGCATAACTCAGATAGATTCGGCGGCTCAAGCTGCTGATGCCCTAAGGCCGTTCGCTGGAAACTTAACATACTGGCTATTTGCCGTTGGTATCATTGGTACCGGTTTACTGGCTATTCCTGTGCTGGCTGGCTCATCTAGCTATGTGGTTAGCGAAACTTTTAAGTGGAAAGAGGGCCTATATCGCAACTTGCGTCAAGCGCACGCTTTTTACGGCACCATAATCATTGCCATGCTGGTTGGCTTAGGCATGAATTTTATAGGCATGAACCCCATAAAAGCACTTATCTATTCAGCGGTTGCCAACGGCATTGTTGCGCCAATAATTCTGGTCTTTATAGTTTCTTTGAGCAGTGACAAGAAAATCATGGGTGAATGGGTTAACCGGCCATTTACCACCTGGTTGGGTTGGGCTATCACCGGTTTGATGGCCCTGTCCGGTATTGCCGCCATCTGGGCGCTATTTTAGAACTTAAGCATTTTTAAGGTAAAATAGAGAGGATGAAAAGTAGCCCGCAATCCTCGCGCTTGAGAACTATGCTAGGCAGTCGCGAGGCACGGACCGAAATGTATATTCAATACTTTGAGGGAGTACCACAGCGACTAACGCAGCAGAGTTCCAAGAGCGTTGGCAGAGTTTACGGCTTGGCCGTAAAGCAGGCCAACGCGGCGCGAGGTTGCAGTGGATAATATTTTTTCAGGATTAAGCCTAATCTTAGTCATCGGCACCTTGATGGCGCTCGCTATGCGAGCAATCCGCCAGCCGCTAATCATCGCCTACATTCTAACGGGAGTTATTGTAGGCCCGGCTGTTTTACATCTCACCAAAGATCAACAAACCTTCCAAGTTTTTTCTGATATTGGCGTTGCCTTACTGCTCTTTATCATTGGTCTTGGACTTAATCCGCGAGTTATTAGGGAGGTTGGCCACACCGCTACCGTTGTGGGCCTTAGCCAGGTGGCAATTATTACCGTGCTTGGCTGGCTGATCGGCCTGGGCTTTGGCTTATCTAGCACGCCGGCGGCTTTTTTGGGCGCGTCACTCGCTTTTTCTAGTACCATTATCATCTTGAAACTTTTAACCGACAAAAAAGAACAAAGCCGCCTGTACGGCAAAATTGCCATTAGTATTTCGCTGGTTCAAGACCTCGTAGCTATTGCTCTGGTGGTTATTACTAGTGGCGGCAGCGATCAGAATTTAGCCATCAGCTCGGTGCTGGCATTGACCGTCAAGGGCGCCCTAATAGCCCTTGCTATGTATTGGTTTACATCGATGATTTTGCCATCGTTGCAAAAAACCATCTCAAATAACCAAGAGTTTTTATTTTTGTTCGCTATTGCCTGCGGACTGGGCGGCGCCAGCCTGTTTGCCAAGGCTGGCCTGTCTAGTGAGATTGGCGCCCTGCTGGCCGGAATTTGCTTAGCCAGCCAGCCTTATGCTCAAGAAATAAGCTCGCGACTCAGACCGTTGCGCGATTTCTTCTTGATCGTCTTCTTCATAACTTTGGGCGCCGGACTTACCTTTTATGACTTCAGCGCCATGCTTGGCCTAGTGATAGCCTCGGTAACTGTGGCCGTGATCGTAAAACCATTGGTGGCTATGGCCGGACTTGGCCTGCTTGGCTACACCAAGCGCACTAGTTTTAAGGCGTCGGTAGCGCTAGCTCAAGTCAGCGAGTTCTCGATTGTATTGATCGTGCTTGGGCGTAACCGCGGCTTGATCAATAGCGACCTGGCTTCGACTATCACGCTTATTACCCTAATTTCTATTGCTGTCTCGTCCTACTTGGTAACTTTCAGTGACAAGCTTTTTGCCAATTTAGAAGTACATTTGGATTTGTTCGAACGCCGCAAAACCAATGCCGAGCCACGAGTCCAAGCCAACTACGAGCTGGTGTTGCTTGGCTACCAAAAGGGCGGCCACGAATTTGTGCGTGTTTTTAAGCAAATCAGCAAGAATTTCGTAGTCATAGATTACGATCCAGAGGTAATTGACACTCTTGAGCAACGAAAGATTAACCACCTATACGGCGATGCAACCGACATGGAGCTACTCGAAGAAGCCGGTGTCGATAAGGCTAAACTAGTAGTTTCGACAATCACCGACTTTGAGACGACCAAGCAATTATTAAATTTCTTAAGCTCCAAAGAGTCGGATGCCGTGGTGATCGCCCAGGCAGATAGCGCCCAGCAAGCAGCCGAACTTTACCGCCACGGCGCCAGCTACGTAATTTTGCCGCACTTTATCGGCGGCGAACAAATCGGTGCTTTCGTTAAAAAATCCGGCCTAAAGAAAACGGCCTTTAAAAAGTTCCGCGACGAACACCTTAAATACCTAGAAGACCAGTTCGGCATATTGGATGAAGAAGCAATCGAACATCAAAAAATCGGCCACACGATTGTCGAAAGCATGGCCGCCCTAACAAAATCCAAGTCTTAAGCGGGCTGAGCCGAAAAGCCAAAGAAATATAGCCGCATAGCGGATCTACCAATGCGGCCGGCATGCATGATAGCTTTTTTAATCTTGCTTAACATGACAATAATTTTCTTGATAATTTCGTGCGTGCCGTCTTGAGCCCGCAGCTCATCACCCTCTTCTTTTTTGGTTTTTTTGATTTCATCTATTAAGTTCCACTTGAGAGTGAGCTTTACCAAAGCTTCAACCAGCTCGGGCGTATATTCAATCTGCATATACTCAAATAATTCCTCATATAGCTCGATTAGTTCGGCTTCGGCTTGCTCTTCACTGATAAGCTCTTCTGTTTGAGACTCGAGTCTGATAGGCACTTCGATAATTTTATTTATGATTTCGTTGGCTATTTCTATTTCTTCCGGTTCGCTCGATTCAATTTTTTCTACCAGCTGCGTAAATGGCTCTTGGACTGCTTCGATCATGGCAGCTGTCTCAACAAGCTGCTCGGGCCGTTCGGTTCGCACCTCTACCTCCATGCTTAAAAAGTTTTCCTGTAGCTTTTCGAATTCGAATACGCCATCTTCAGCCACCAGTATTGGATCCTCAATCCGTTCGTCTTCTGGTTCACCAAAGTGCTCGATCCAGACCTCTTCGCCTTCTATAAAACTGGCAAACTTGTAGACTTCTGCTTGGTCGGCTTCGATTTCTGCTTCCAGATTTATCTGCAGGTCGACCTCTGGCGCAAGAATTTCCGGATCTGATCTAGTTTTCTGAGATTCTAGAGCTTGATCAATCTTTTTTGCCGCTTCGTGCTCAACGACAGCAGGCTCCACCGTGGAATTTAAATTGCCTGTTACCACAGGCTCTTCTGCCGCTTCTTGATTTGCGTGAGTAGTCTTTAGTTCGGCAGTAAAGGCTTCTGGTTGCACAGCGTCACGGGCAGCTTTGTCCGTATTTTTTTGGTTTGCCGGCGGCGTCGGTTTGGATCCGTCTATTGCAGCTACTTCTTCGATTTGCCCTGGCTGGTTAACTTCTGCTTCTAGCTCGGCTAAATTTTGGGCCTCTTGAGTCTTCTCGTTTTCAATAGCCACCAACTCTGGTTTGGCTTTTGATTCTTGAATATCATTTTTCTGCTTCTTGTCTTCAACTATGTTCGCTCTTGCCTCTTCAACAGCCTCTTCCAGTTCCTCTTCGACCCCAACTTCCTCCAGCTTTTCTTCTTGAGTCTCTTTTGCCGTCGCTAACATTCTTTCAATTTCTGCTCTAACCGAGCCTACGCCTTCCTTAATCATGGCACCAGTAGCTTCGGGGGGCCAAATAGCATTTACGGCCGCACCAAGAGTCATCTCGGCGCCACCCAGACGTTCGCAAACAACGATTTCATTAGCATACTCAACCACAATAGACAAAGCAGATTCTAGCTCTGCTGCGGCGGCATCTACTTCCGCCTGTGTCATTCCTTCTATCTTGCTGCCAGTCGAATATTCATCAAGCTCAGCAGGCTCCAGAATTAAATCCGATGACGGAGCAACTCGACTTTCTGTAGCTATCGCGGATGGAAAACTTTCGCTCAAATTAAAAACCCCTGTTCCCGGAGTTGCAGGGGTTTTCAATTGCTTAACAAGTTAAGCGTTTTAGTGCTCCTGCTCGGGAGTCTTTTCTAGCTGTATCGGACTTACGGCTTCGCCTTATGAGGACAAACCATGCGGTTTTTCCTCATCGCGCCGGGTCGCGGAATAAATCCGCCGACTCGGGCTGCTCTTTTTCCCTAGAGCAACAAGCTGATTACCGTTGCGGCACAGTGCTAGATTCTCACTAGCTTCCAGCTCTTGTTTGTTAATAACTTTATAATACACCCATTGTCTAGGCAGTTTCGTAGTAGTTTTTTCATTTTCACTAGTTGATTGTCTTGATATAATTCGCCTACCGAGTCATGGCCAGAGCCGAGCATATTACACCAAGAGAATTAGCGAGCGAAGATGAGCAACAAGCTCGTATTAAGGCTAATATTGAATTGTTCTTTTCTGTTTGGGCAAAAAAGCATGATAACGAGATCGCCGAAGCCGGCGTCTTAGAACACCACACAGCTCAAGATCCAGACGTACCGATTACCCCTGCCGCCATGCCCGAGGCAGGAGAAAGTCTGGAGGATTTTGCCGAGGATATTCGAATGCGCGTCGCTTTCAGCTTTAAAGACCCCGAAAAAGCTCAGAGGTTTTTAACCTCGCTTGACCGACCCTACCCGGACAACAGCGGACGTAGCTATTTGGAAGTACTGGATCAAGACTACTTAAGCCATGGCATAGGCGTAGCGCCGTTACTTGGTCACCTAGACAACGGTCTTACGGATGTTCCGCGGACGACTGGTTTGTTGCGTTCATCGCTAATTGCAGCATATGGACCCAAATACCTCGACGCCGTTGGCGAAGTAGTCAGCAAAACGTTGGCTTTCGAAACAATCTACGAAGCGCCGGTGCCGGAAACACTCGCGCCATTTGGTGAGGTGGCCTACGTGGCGCCGTGGACCAAAAGCGTGCCGACTATTTTAAAGCTCGCCGGGCTCAACGAAACTGACTATCAAGAAATCGCCAGATATATAAACAACAAAGGTGCCCGACCGATTGCCGAAGCACTGCGCGGCGGCAAAATAAGAGTCTTCGCTAGCGGCAATCGCACCACTTTGGTGCGGGATGATAGCGGCAACATAATTAGCGGCCAAATGGATCCAATAGATGAAAACGCCGCTAGGCTAATTGGTTTTGCCGGCGTTGGTTTACCTATAGCGATTGTAAACGACGAGATTCTGGCTGGAACATTTATGCCTATTCAAAAACCGGCAAAGGGACTCAACCGTGAAGAAAAGTCCCGCTTTATGCTCTGGCAAGTAGAAAACATGATGGACCAGGTCGCGGAACTCGGAAATCAAATTATTGATCTGGGCGCCAGCAGCTCCATCATTCACTACAGCAGAAGTACCCCGCGCCTAAGTCAAGCTTAAATCGTTGACCAAACAGTGGTGGCCGGCTATAATCAATCTGTTATTTTCCGTTCTTGATTAAAGGGAAAAGAGCAGCCCAGCTTGCCCGCAAGGGTCGGCTTTGCCGACTGGGCGATGAGAAAAACCGTAAGGTTTGTCTCATTAACGGTCCGGGGTAGTCCGGCAGCTGCCGGACGGGTGGCTGTTAAAATTGAATTGTGTATGTAGTTTACGCAATTTATAATCTCCAAAGTCGTAAAACGTACGTTGGTCAAACCGAAGACTTAAGTAGGCGTCTGGAAGCAATAATCGTAAGGTGGGTGACCATTTTAACGCTAAGTTTCAGGGTGAATGGAAACTGATTTACAAAGAGTCTGTTGCCACTCGTTCTGAAGCTCTAAAGAGAGAAAAGCAGCTCAAGAGTCATCAAGGGCGAGAGTTCATAAAACAATTTATTCCGGGGTAGCTCAGCGGTAGAGCGGGTGGCTGTTAACCACTAGGTCGCTGGTTCGAATCCAGTCCCCGGAGCCATACAAAAGCAGTCCACTTCGTGGGCTGTTTTTGTATTATTCTGGGCTGATTTGGTTCAGCGACTAGACAGCTTGCTGGCGATAGTCGCTGGTGCGATAGCTAGGAGCACGCGCAGATGCCTGCATCGAGCATGCGACGACGATAGTAGCGAAGCGTCACCCAGTCCCCGGAGCCAAGCATAAGCATTTTGAAAGAAGTGCTTATTTTAAGTTTTTCAGGGCTTAGTCGTTCCAATCTTCGCCGTATATGTACCTATCTAATAACTGGTCTCTCCCCCCACCATAACCTTGCTCGAAAGCGTTCTCAATGCTCTCGTGCAATTCGTCTTTGACTCCAGTCTTAGCATATGAACTACCTATATTTGGAAAGGCTGTTGCAACTGATTCTCTGAGAGCATCCCAAACTATGTGCGATGCTTTTGATTCAGCATAAAAGTATTTAGCTTTTGTGTCATCATCACCACCTGATAAACTTCTCACACCATCGAAATCAACCAATCTGCAGTCCAGGGTAACATTGCCTTCGTGCAAAGACCCATGCACATAGCCTAACTCATGTATCTTTCTCATATTCTCCCCAAGCGTTTTGGCAAACCAGATTAGGTAGTCTTCGGGGCTAAATTCATCGGGCTCAACCCCAATTTCTGCGGCTACTAGTGATATCGCATCCTTAATTAGCCCTTCACCGTCTGAGTCAAACAGAAGGTCTCTCATCCGGGCTCTTGTACCGAACGCCCTCAGTTCAAGCACAGGAGAAAATCGGTCATCTATTAAACCTCGTGATTTTGCTTCATTAGGAGTAATTTTATTTCCTTCGTCATCAAGTAGTTCATTTAACTCAACAATTGCTAGCGTTCTTACGGTTCTTATGCCAGCCTTGTAGAAAGCCTCTCCATTTTGTAAATCTCTTTCGGCTTTATCTAAATTTAATAGACCTCTGCCGCGGGTGACTTCCCATGTGTTTGTTCCATGGCCCTTCAACACCCCATCGACAGGCAGCACAAAGCCAGAGCCTTTCGAGTCAATGTCTCTGTAGACCACTCCTTGCTTATCCGTAAATTGAACCCTTTCCAATAAGACACTACGTCTGTGATTAAAAAGTCCCAGCACAGTAGTGTCCTTTTCCAAATCCGAAATGTGCGGTTTAACCATTACGCCTAGTGGTGTTGGTTCATCTACATGAAGATTGAAGGGGTGGTTAAAGTCTGGATTAACCCACGTCACTCTATTATCTACTCGGACAGCCTCAAGCGGTTTTTCGTTTTCAGACACTGCTTGGAGCTCGTTAAAGCCAGGCTTACGACTTTCCTGTGAATCATGCGTAATCTGATGCACAAGGCTAGAGAGGGAAACGCTTGGAACATTATAAAATTGAGTTTCGGGGCCGGTCTCGTCCCTTATTGTCGTCTGGTCCTTGCCCACACTTAAAGATCTTAGCTCGCCTTCATCCTCGATAATGAATCCTTCGCCGTGCTCACCTCTGATTACTTGATCAAGTTCGCCAGCTAACTTAGATGGATCGTTATGGTAAATTTGGCCTACATTTTCTTGTATTATTTCTTCTGCAATTCTTAGACCCTCTTCTAGCTCTGGGTCTGGAGCAGCAGTTCTTTCGTAATCGCTCACTTTGGCCTCCAAAACGGATCGGGGAATGCTGCGATGATCTTTCCGTTCGCTTTACGCGTTTTGACAATAACCAACACTCCATCGACTGCTGCTTGGTGCTTCCAAACTGATTCATTTAGAACATCATTTGTTGGCTCTGCTTTTGATACTTCTAGAATTGAATTGAGTACTTTTTTGGTCGACCAGTTATCGGGGAACATGGCTGAGCCCCGCTTTTTTTCACGCCCATTTATATCAATATGAAATGCCCAATACGCCCCATTTGGTTGTACAGTCTGTTTTTTTCTTAATTTTTTTGCTTTATTGCCCCCAACAGGTGAGCCAACTCCTCTGTAGAAGGTTGGGGGTCGAGCGCCCCTTGATTCATCTAAGGCTAGAATTGTTCGAAGGTGATGACATCCACCATGTCTATCGCCAAGCAATATATGTTCTAACGAGTCTACACATTTTTTACGATCCCTGCTCGCAGTTATATTGAAAGCTTCAAGTCTACTTTTGAAGCTCTCATCTATTAAACCCTGTTGGATTAAATCGTTAACTAGCGACTGGCGCCGATCCTGCATTCTGGCTTCAGCAGTAGCTTTTAAAGGATCTAGTTCTCCTAAGAGGTTTTTAGACGCTTCAACCGACTCCTCTAACACGACTTCGCCAACACTTACAATCTTGTCGGGATTAAAGGGTTCTTTGTGCTCGGCGTGGGACGAAGTTTCGAGAAGCATTTTTGTTTTTTAGGTTACATCCATAATTAACCATAAGAGTTAAGGAAGTGCAATAGGGTCATAGTCTGCTAGGAATTCAAAGTTCCGAAGTGCGTCCACTAGCGGGAGCCAGAAGAATATTTTTAAATGCTTATCAATCCCAGCTCAATTTTCCTGTGGCAATTGTCTACAGACCAGAACTAGCTTCTAAATTTCTGAATTGGTAGTGCTCTTATAGAGCGTGGGGTTTGTGCACGCAGGTGGCACTTGATTAATATCGACGCTGGCATATAGTCGTAATTATGGAGGCAGACACGCAAAACAAGATCGAACAGTTTTTTTCTAGCTACCCTTCCGCCGACTACAAGAAGGGCGAAGTGATCATTCAGGCTTATGACAGTCCCACAAAAATCATCCATCTTCTCGAAGGCCAAATAGAGCAATATGATATTTCGCCGGCTGGTGAAAAAGTTATTGTGAACATATTTAAGCCTCCCGCCTTCTTCCCAATGAGCTGGGCAATAGATAAAACAGAAAACGATTACTTTTTTGAGGCCGCTACCGATGCTTCCGTCAAATTAGCCCCACCAGACGATGTCCTAAAATTTTTAAAATCTAATCCGGACGTAATGCTTGATTTGCTAGCGCGCGTTTACTCCGGCGTCGATGGAGTCCTGCGGAGAATGGCGCACCTCATGGGCGGCACCGCCAATACACGGTTGCTCTATGAACTTATTAATCAAGCAAGGCGCTTTGGTCAAATTGAGGCTGATGGCAGAATTGTTTTAAAGCTAAATGAAAGAGAGCTAGCCAACCGAGCTGGCCTCACCAGAGAAACTGTTAGCCGAAGTCTAAGCAATTTAGGCAAAAGGGAGCTGATTATCAAAAACCGGCAAGAGCTTCAAATTCCCAATTTGGAGAAACTAGAGGAATTTCTAGGCAAAGATTTGTAAAAGCGTACGTGATTTAAGACATAGATAGCAACGTCTGCGATTCCCATAATGGCAGTGGGAGAAGATGTAGTGGCAAGCGCTCAAGCAAGACAAATCATATTTTTGCCGGATGAGGTGTCCATCGATATAGTCGAAGCTGTAAATAAAGGGTTAGACCGGCTTGGCAAAGTCAGCCTTCGTATAAACAACAGCGTGGCAAGAAAAAGACCTGCCCTTCAGTCCGTGAGTCCTTTACGCTACCGCAACCCACTTCGTGAAACACCCAAACAAAAAGCAGCAAGGATCAGGCACGAACTTTTGGATGCCGGCGTTACAGCCTACGGACTGCTCAAGTCCGAGAGCCGTTACCTGCCAAAAATACTTCACGACAACGAACATATCGAAGCCGCAATTTACGGCCAGCACGGACCCAACTCGGCCATGTTAATCGCTACGTCAGAAAGGATTGTCTACTTGGATAAAAAACCAATGGTCGAACTGTTCGACGAAGTCAGCTACGATGTCATCTCCGGAGTTGAGTTCGATGTCCACACGCTATTTGCGACCGTGATACTACATACACCCGTCAAAAACTATGATTTTAGATTTGTTAACCTTCACTGCGCCGAAAAATTCGCCAGACACATCGAACGGCAGCGCTTGGAGCATGAAAATAAACGCGAGCAACCTTCTTACGTACCAGCCCATACCATGGCAAAAAATGATATGGCGGGATATTCGTGGCTGCCAACCGAAGAAGATGAACGCCGGAGAGTTCAGAACGTCTTGGGAAGTCGTTAGCCAACCCCGACTAGATATATTAATCTTTCCAGAGAAAGAAAGTCCGTAAAAGCGATCTGTTGCCTTAAGGGATAACTTAGTATTCCAATGCTGTGTGGTCTTATCGGTTGAGAAACCTCAGATAGAAAGCTACGGCAACCAGCGCGATTCCGGCGTTTACCATTAGCCTGTACCAAAAGTGGTGTCTAAAAAACGCCATGTCCACGGCAATTATAACGGCCGCCATTATTAGTACAAAAATTATATGTGTTACGATTTTGTCCATTTTTAATCCCTGTTTTAAGAATATAGGCCTGAGATAGCTGCGGGTCAACTAAATCTGCCTGTATGAGCCTAGAACCTGCAAGCGATGTGGTAAAACTTACTGCCCAAACAAGTCAAGCCAGCTAAACTTTTAGCAAGACCACAGGAGGTCAAAATGGTACGCAAGACTAACTTGGACAGCGGCTCTCCTGAAGACGTAATTGATGTTTTTGAAGCTATCAAGCGGGCCGTAATGCGACGTGGACTTATTCGTCAAAAAACACCGGATAAAGATAAGTCCCGAGGCCAACCAAGTCCCAGGAAATTGATTGGCGTAGCGGTAAAGTCCCACGATATTCTGTTCAAGGCCAACACTGTTTTTCCTTTTACTTTGTTCCCGGATACAATCACCCTAGACCGCGAAAAACTAACCATCGCCACTCGCGCCTTCTTCAAGGTAGCTACAATTACCAGTACACCCATTCGAGACATCTTGAGCGTCGAAGCCAACGTCGGGCCGTTTTTTGGATCGGTGCGAATATCTTCGCGTTACTTTGTGGCCAACCCCTACTCGGTAAATTTTATGTGGCGGGGCGATGCCTTGCTGCTGCAAAGACTGCTACAGGGATATATTATCGCCCACGAACAGGAGATTGATTGCGCTGATATAGAAAAGGACCGGCTGATAATCCTGCTCAAAGATTTGGGCGTGGGCGACACCGGTTAGCCCGCCCGCCATGCTGCTATACTTTTTAGATGAACGAGCAGTGCTATTACCGGGTCAGCGTAAAAGCTTTACCCCTAGATGAAACCGGCCGCTTTTTATTATCAAAAGAAAGTAACGGCAAATGGGAACTATTGGGAGGTGGGCTCGACCACGGTGAGGATCCGATAGTCGGCCTTAAGCGTGAAGTTCACGAAGAAACCGGCTTAGTGGTTACCTATGTTTCGCCGTCGCCCAAATACTTTATTACCTCGCCCCGGCTAGAGCACGACTCTTATATAGCCAACGTCATTTACGAAGTGAAGCTCAAAGACCTCAACTTTACGCCTTCGGATGAGTGCGTTGAGCTGCGCTACTTCAGCGTCGACGAGGCCGCCAAAGAAGATTTATTTCCAAACGTACGCGAGTTTTTAAACCGCTTTGACATAAATCTTCATTTGAAATAAAAAGGAAGTATATGAGCAGCAAGACAATTTCTGGTGGTGTAGTACACGCTCTGCCATCTGATCTAGCCAAAGCCCTAGAAGCTGACGCACTGGCGCTGGAGCGCTGGGAAGATATCACGCCGCTGGCCCGCAACGAGTGGATCTGCTGGACAATAACGGTCAAGCAACAGAAGACCCGGGATGAGCACGTTAAGCGCGTGGTCTCCGAACTCAAAGACGGAATGCGCCGGCCATGCTGCTGGATTGGTTGCATCCACCGCACCGATAAGCCAATCAGTCCGTCGGTAAAGTGGGCCCTTTCTAAACAATCTAAGTCCAAATAATAAATTTGTTAATCCTTTCCTTGACTAAGAACCAGGCCTGATATATCATTCAACCATATGGTTGAATATACATTTCAATTAGACTCGGTTTTTGGCGCCTTGGCTGACCCAACTCGGCGCGATATTTTACGGCGCGTGGCCACAAAAGAACTATCGGTTGGCGAAGTCGCCGGTAATTATGAACTGTCTTTTGCCGCCATATCCAAGCACCTAAAGGTTTTAGAAAAAGCCAAAATGATTGTTAAGCGCCGCCACGGCAAGCAGCAATTTGTTGCCCTATCACCTTCCGCGCTAAAAAGTGCCGACGATTATTTAGAGTGGTATCGCAAGCTTTGGGAAGACCGGCTTGACGCGCTCGATAAGTATTTAAAAGAAGCGAAAGGATAAGCTTATGCCAAAAATAACGCCCTCTTTATGGTTCGACGACCAAGCCGAAGAAGCGGCTGAATTTTATACTTCGGTTTTTAAGAATTCTAAGATTTTAAAAACAACAAAATATACCAATGACTCTCCGTCGCATAAACCCATCGGCAGCGTACTGACTGTTTATTTTCAGCTTGACGGCCAAGATTTTGCGGCTATAAACGGCGGCCCTGAATTTAAGTTCAACGAATCAATATCATTTATGGTGCCGTGCGAAAACCAGGAAGAAATTGATTACTATTGGGAAAAGTTGTCGGCTGTTCCCGAGTCTGAAATTTGCGGCTGGTGCAAAGATAAATTCGGCGTCAGTTGGCAGATCGTGCCAAAAAATATTGCCGAGTTTTCTGAAAATCCGAAGGCTATGGCCGCTATCTTAAAGATGAAGAAGCTTGATATTAATGAACTTGAGCAAGCAGCAACAAATTAGTTTAAGAAAGGAGCCGTGATGGGAGCAGCAAAAGAAGTAGTGTTTGAACGGACTTATGACGCACCGGTTGAAAAGGTCTGGCAGGCCTGGACAAATCCGGAAGAACTCAAAAAATGGTGGGGGCCGAACAATGTGACCATACCTGAATGCGAAATAGAGCTTGAGGTCGGCGGCCGGTTTTACATAGTTATGGAAGCCGACGAGAGCATGGGCGAATACGCCGGTACCCGCTGGCCAATGGAGGCCAAGTTTACGGTCGTTGAGCCCAACTCTAAGCTGGTTTACGCTGCGAAGGCATACACCGAAGGCGACAAAGAAGCTACATTAATTGACCAAATTCAAGAACTCAGCTTCAACGAAGAAAACGGCAAAACCAAAATGACTCTAAAAGTCACCGTTAAGTCTGTTGGGCCAAAGGCTGGCGCCGCCATCGAAGGCATGAAGTACGGCTTTGCTCAGCAGTTCGACAAGTTAGAAAAATACCTGGCCGGCTAGTTTAGACCTAGCCACAACCAGCAAAAAGCCGCCTCGGGATCCGGGGCGGCTAAGGTATTCTGGCCTACTTTGGCAAGCCTTACCTAAAGTGGGGTAGAACTAGCTGGCGCGTACCTCCCGCGACATAGCTACTTGAACCTGCCTGTAAGATTTAGGACTTTTACTCAAGATTACCCCCTTTCTGTTTTTAAATTACGATTTAATTATACACCCCGCACTATCTAATTTGACTAGTCCGAAATGCCACAAAGTTATGCGTAAAATTTTAGCTGCCATGTCGTAACTTGGCTGACGGCCTTGTTGGCCGAACTCCCCTATCATTGGTAACTGTTAAGCAATGATCTAGCTTTAGACATCGAATTTTATAGGGGGAATTATGGTTTACACATTAGAAAAAGGAGTAGACAAACAAATAGGTCCTCGAGCGATTCGAGACGGCTCTCTAACTTTGCCGGTATTGTCGGCCACGGTTCTGGCCGCAGCCCTTTTAACATTTAGTATCAACAGCGCCAATGGACGTAACCCGCACATTGCCGTAGCGATGGCAGCGGCTCCGAATGCCGCAACCCTAACGCTGGGATCTAGTGCCGGAACCGGTAACCACGGCAGCTCTTCGTCAAAAAATAATAAAAATTCTGATCAGAAAGGCCCTGCAGTCCTGGCCGCCAAAACAGCGGAACGCGGTTCGGCTAATGGAAGTTTCTCAACCCAAAAGCCTAGCACCGGTACCCCGACGGATTCATCAACTTCGACAGCCAACCTAGCAAAAACCCCACCGCCCGCTGCGCCTATTCTAAGTCCTCTGCCCACTGCCGCACCGGTGCCAAAGACCAGTCTTCCGTCAGTTCCTTCTACCCCGCTCGTTACCACCAGCTTACCTCCAGAAACCACCGTTTCTACTCCAGCAATCACCGCAAATACTCCTGTGGGTTCGACGACCGTTCCGCCCGTTTCCGCTAGCACCAATCCGCCAATCGCGAGCGTACCTTCAGCAGCCGTCAAAACTCCGGTTGCCGAGATAACCACTCCGTCGGTGAATCTCAGCCCTACCGCCGGCAGGAATCAGCCGGTAGCGGCTGTAGGATCAGGCACAATTTCTACGCCCACTGTCCAAGTTACTGCGCCATCGGTCGAAGTAATACCGCCGTCGTTTAGTGCTAGCAATCCAGGAGCAAGCAGTAACGGCAGCACCCCGACAACATCTGCCACCTCGACTCCGAACACAGGCCTACCTTTGCCTGCCCCCAGCGCACAGATTGGCGGCCAAACTGTTAATGTCGGTGGCGCACTAAACTTATAGTCTCAGCACCTAAAGCTGGTATCATCTAGATAGGATGAGTAAAGAGACAAAAGTTGTCTACTTCGTACGGCACGGCCAAAGCGAAGACAATGTCGCGCCCGTATTTCAGGGGCTGGATTCGCCCCTTAGTGCCGTTGGACAAGCCCAAGCAAAAAAGATAGCGGCACGGGCAGCAAACCTGAAATTCGAAGCTATGCTAGCAAGCCCGCTCCCCCGCGCTCGACAAACTGCCGAAGCCATAGCAAGAGCTACCGGCAAGAATCCTGAATTTTCTGACCTATTCGTAGAACGAATTAAGCCAACCAGCGTCAATGGCAAGCCGTACACCGATCAGAAAGCCAATGATACCTGGCGGCAATGGACGGAAAGTCTGTATACGCCTGGCATGCGGGTTGAAGACGGCGAAAACTTTGACGATATAGTCAAGCGCGCAGATAGGGTATTGCAATTGCTAAAGCAAAGACCGGAACAAAGAATCTTAGTAGTCACCCATGGGCTCTTTTTGCGAACTTTAGTGGCGCGTGTTTTGCTCGGAGAAATTCTAGATGGGTCAAGTCTTCGGCATTTTCATAACATGACGAGCATGGACAACACGGCTTTGAGCGCCCTGCGTTACGAACCCGAATTCGAACAAGATCATGCTTGGCGGCTATGGATTTATAACGATCACGCCCACCTGGCTTAAAAACTAAAGCCGGGCGCTTAGCTCGCGGAGTTCCGGCAGCCACAAGGCCACATCGACTGCCAGCCAAATAAGGCCAATTTTGACGTGGTTGGTAGAGTCCGCCAGCCACAAGAAATTTATAACTACTAGTAAAAGTCCCGCCGCTAAAATTCGTCGTCCCATTTTACGAACCTCCTTTAAGGTTATTTTCACTATATGCCTAGACGCGCACAATTATCAAGCAGCGTAATAAATTTCATAGTGAGCTTAGATAGTTTTAGTTATGGTTATAAATGTAAACGTTGGGAGGCAAACATGGCAGACGAGAGCACAATGAAAAAGGTTGACGAGATGATTGAAAAGCAAGGCATTAGTCCAGACGCCGTCAGCAAAGAAGATAAACTGAAGCTAGCAGAAGATATTGAGGCTTAAGTAGATAGCGACCTTCCTCTAAAAGTAAAGAGCGGCTAATTCGAAAGCCGCTCTTTTGATTGTTCTTAAAGTGCAAAAGTTCCGGGCGGCTGAGCACCGCCCGGAACCGCTAGTCCTCCTTCAACTGGATCTTCTTACCACCGCTCGGCGGCAGGTAATAGATCCGTTCCTCCTGCTCCTCGAAGTTGATGCCGGGGATCGCCTCGGCTTCCTGGCGGTTGGCCTCGAGACCGAGTGCCTCGAGGTTGAGCTCCGGCTCGACCCGAAGGTACTTGCCGGCGATCTCGGGGCCGGCCTGTGCGAGCCAGGCGATCGCGGCCTTCTCGTCCTGAACCACCGGCTTGTCCGGCTGGCTGCGGAAGCTGATCTCGCCACCCGAGGGAAGCTTGGCCGTCTTGGTCGTGCCCGGGATCAGCTGCCTTCTCAGCTTCCTGGCTGAGCGCAACATGGCCGAATCGAGCCGCTTGATCTTGGCCTCAATCCGGCCGGTGGCCCGGCTGTACCGGCGCTTGACCTTCTCGAGCGCCCGCTCGAACTCCGCGATCAACGGCGCATAGAGCGCGTCGTTCTCGGCTTCCTTGCGGACCTGCTCATCGCGCTGGCGCGCATAGGCGTCCAGCTCGCCAACGGTCTTGGCCATTCTCAGGCGGGTTGCCATGCGGGATTCCTCCAATCGAGTCGAAGTGCGAAGATAGAATCTAGTAGACAAATTATGTTATTAATTCACTCCGCTAGCAAGCATGAGCGATATGAGGTGATATAGTTCGCAGAAAGTTTATCAGCCCTCAACTATGATGTAAGTCAGCTAGGAGGAGCCATGATTAGAGAACTTATTGAGCACCGACGCGAGCGCCGCGAAATTCGCAAGATTCTAAGCGAAGACAGTAAGGACTTTTGGTAAGCCGCCCGTTAGATAATTCACTGCCCGATTTACGGGTTTTGGTTAACCTTAAACTAAGAATAAAACTGCTTTATAAAGGAGGCAGTCTATGATTTATACCGCTAGTCACGGGGTGGATAAACAAATGAAGGCCCGATTATTCCGCGGCACCACCATAAGCCTGCCTTTGCTCGCCTTGTTGTTTTTGGTGATCGCAATTTTCTCGTTTAGCAGTAGGTATGGTGCCGGGCAAAACCCTTACATCCAGGCCAAACCAAAAAACTTGAGCACATCACTCAATTCCCAAAACAAGTCTGAATCAAAACCTTCGGCTAGTAATTCGAGTTCGTCTACCCCGCCGGCACCTACTGCGGCTGCGCCCACAATGAGCATTAATAGCTTGGGCTCAAACTTACCGTCATCAGATTTGAATGCCTCCCTGCCCACGGTTGGCGGTCTGGGCGGCGGCGAGGCAACCACTCCTCAAGCGCCCGTAACCAGCAGCTCACCGTCAGGCACCGGAACCGGCGTTAATATTGGAACAAGCGGTACCACGGTTTCGACTTGCGTCGATGCCTTAGGCAAACAGATCCTTTGCGCTCAACTCGATCCTTAAGATTTGTTATCATACCCTAAGTGAACGAAGAGATTGTTTTAGTCAACGACGAGGGGAAACCGATCGGGACAGCCCCCAAACTAGCAGCCCATACTGCAAATACGCCTCTGCACCTCGCTTTTTCTTGCTACTTATTTAACAAAAAGGGACAATTTTTACTTACCCAAAGAGCCTTGTCTAAAAAAGTTTGGCCTGGAGTTTGGACCAACAGCGTATGCGGCCACCCGGCACCTAACGAGGATATCAAGGCCGCCATCAGGCGGCGCGCTCAATACGAGCTCGGTCTGCCAGATGTTAAAGACTTGCGCCCGATTCTAGAAAACTACAGATACAAGACGCCTCCTTATAATGGGATTATAGAGAACGAGATTTGTCCGGTCTTTGTTGGCGCGGTGGATAGTGAACCGGCACCTAACCCGGACGAGGTCGAAGCTTACAAATGGGCAAGCTGGGATGAAGTAGATAGTCTTATAGCCAAAGATCCGGAAGCTTATTCTTACTGGTTCAAGGACCAACTGAAGCAATTGCATGGCCTGCTCGACCCCATTTACAGCCGAGTCGGCCGTTAGATTTATCACGGCCCGCAACTTGCCAAACCGGTAGTCTTAGATTCATTATAGGCTTTAGAATATGACAGATTCCGAACGTGACAGCACGCCCTTTTTAATGTTGCTCGGGATACCTAGCTTTGGGCTGACCTTTGCGGTAACGATTTTGACCGCTTTCTTACCAACCGAATTAACCGAACTAACTAGCCCGCTATTTATCGGTCTTATTATCGGCGCCGAGGGATTCTTTGGACTTTTTGCGCCGATTGTTTTTGGATTTTTATCGGACCGGGCCCGTACCGTAAGAGGCCGGTTCGAATATATGACGCCGGCCACCGCGGCTATAGCAGTGTCACTTGTCTTGATGGGCGTTTTTGAAAATCTTTGGATAATCGTACCTATGGTCGCGCTTTTTTATGTAGGATATTTTGCCTACCTTGCGCCCTACTGGGCCATTTATCCCGACCTTGTTTCCGATGAATCTGCTAGCCGATCAAGAAGTATAGAAGGTATTTTGCGCGTTGTCGGAGCTTTTATCGCCTTGCTGGCTGGCGGCTTTTTAATAACACTGTGGGAGCCGCTGCCTTTTGTTATATCGGCAGGACTAGTGGTTGCCGTTACCTTAACTTTGTTGGTCATGGTTCTTAAGCGGGCAGACCGGCCCATCCATCAACATGTCGAAACATTCGGCGAGTCAATGCGATATCTTCGCAGTTTTTTGGCGAACAATAAAGATATCAGAAATCTAGCCATTGCCAACTCTTTTTGGAATGCTACGCTGCAATCTATTCAAGCTTTTGTGGTTATTTTCTTTACCGAAGGTTTGCATCGCAGCACCCATTTTGTATCGGGCGTAATTTTTCCGGTAGCGGCCATAGGCATTCTGATCATGGCTCCTATTTCCGGCAAGATCGGCGAAAGGTTTGGCCACGTGAAATCCTTAAGTATCGCGGCAGCAATTTTCGGCTTTGGGTCACTTATTGCCGGTATTACCCAACAAAGCTGGGTGATTTTGGTAATACCGGTTGTTGCCGCAGCGGCCACTTTTACCATGATATTGCCTTACGCCACTCTAATGAAGTTGATTGGCAGCGACCGTCATGGCGCGGCCAGCGGCTTATTTGGCCTAAGCCGCGGTATAGGTTCGTTCCTTGGACCGCTGCTAACCGGCGTGGCCGTAATCAGTACGCGTGGAATTTTTAAGAGCACCAACGGCTATGCTGCGTTCTGGTGGGTGGCCGGTTTATTAACAATAGTTAGTTTATTTTTCGTAATTCGCATCCAAGAACCCCAAAAGAGTTAGTGTGGCATATACCACAGCGGTAAAAGCCCCTTGATGCCATACTTAGATTTGGCGTAAAGGAGGAGGTTATGAGCAAGCATAAATCCGCTGATGAGAAGTTGCACTCTTCTAGACCAAAACGAGCATCACTAAACTCTAGGCGGCTCACACCAACTAACCAGCAACAGCTTTCACCGGCGCCACCCAAAGGCACCAACTCTAATAACCAGTTTCGCTAGAAAGGAGGCTCTTATGATCGCAGTGGAAGAACTACCCAGCCTTGATGAGCTTCACAACTTGATTGACAGTGTTGCCAGCTATCCAGTTAATGCCGCGGCTTTAGCAGATCTAGCTACTGCCGAAGGAGCCGATCGACGGGTTATTGAATTTTACCGTAGTTTTCCACAAGACGAAGCTTTCGCGAATGCCGAGGATCTGACGGCCCGCAGTGAGCAAATCCAGATGATGAGCACCGAAGAACAAGATCAGCCTTGGGAAGTTTTACGTAGTCCGGAAGAATAAGGAGGTTTCAGTGGGCGATCTCGAAGTGCCGATTAAAAAGCGCCTATCGAGTTTGCAGCTCGACGGCTTATCGGACATTCTTAATTTCAGAAGCGATGCCGCTCCGGGGCTTATTGAAACTGAGCAGAGGGTTATAGAAACGGCCAGACAAAGCGGCCCGGATAAAGCCGAAGCCGTACTTAACACTTATAAAAAGATTGCCGAAGAGCAGCTAACCCAACAACTAGATATCTCTAGAAAGCAAGCGCCTGCACCGGTTTTGGAGCAAGAACTTAACAAAGCCCGCGGCGGCTTACTAATAAACATCGCCCGCATTTGGCGTGACGCCGGCGCGGTAGACAAGTGCATTGATGCTCTAGACCGGGCCATCGACTACGCCAAAAAGAATCGCTGGGCATCTATTGCTACTCGCCTAGAAAGCGAAAAGCATAAATTGACGCCTGCCAGCACTTAAAGCCAGCCTGTGACCTTTATTACAGCTCGTTAAATCATTTTTATTTACTCTTATATGAGTTAAAACGAAGGAGCTAAAATGGTACTAACTATAATCGCTATTTTGATAGTTTTATGGCTGCTCGGCTGGCTGGTGCTTAACCTAGGTGCCTTCATTCATATCTTACTAATTGTTGCCTTGATCGGCCTTGTTTGGCACCTAGTTACTGCAAGCCATCGAAGGGTTTAGCCCATTCTTTGGGCTTTGAGTTAAAATTTGTTCTTAACCAGAAGTTTACTTGACCCGAGGTGCAGTTTCTGCAACCACTCCTGTGGCAATATCTCCAAAAAGCAGACGGCAGCCAAGCCAATAGAAAAACCGCCAATAATATCATTGGGTGTGTGGACGCCGAGGTAGAGGCGTGAAACGCCAACAATCAAAATCCAGACTACGCTTAACCATCGCCAGCGGCGAGGCAGTACTAACCAAAGCGTCAAGGCCATTGCCGTGGTAACTGTTACGTGGCCTGACGGAAAACCGTTAAGACCATTTTCTACTGCCCTTAAGTGCAGGTTATTGCCGTGAAGTAAGGCTGCTGGGCGCGGTTCTTTAGTGACTTGTTTGGCAATTTCCATCACCACTCCAGCACCACCGATGGTTATAAAGAAACGCCAGGCCAATCGATAATATTTTAAGATGAGTGATACCAAAATACAGGCCGCAATAGCATAACCAGCGCCCAAGCCTTCGGTTATCCAGAGGGCTGGGGTCTTTAGAGAATCAGACCAATTATTAACATCATGAAATACTGTCAACTGAAAGCCGGTCAGACTATGATGCTTGGCAATCACCAGACTGGGCACAAAAATTATAAGTCCAACAATAAAGCCTATCAGATAGTTCCGCTTGTTATTCCTGTCTTTGCTGGCGGCATCCATATCGCTTAAGTATACGTTTGTCGTGCCACGCTAGCAAATGCCATCCAGGCCTATAACGCTTAAGTCTTCTCGTGTTACAATTTAAGATATTAATAAAGGACACTTAGCTAATTATGGAACCACAAACTCCTCCAACTCCACCAGCAGACGCTCCGGCGCCAACACCACCAACTCCACCAGCGGAGCCAACTCCAGGTGCACCAGCACCCGCCGGTGGTCCAACTCCACCAGCAGACGGCCCAGCCCCTAAACAACCAGCAGGTAAAAGTAACCGCACCCTGCTAGTCGTTGGTCTGGTTGTCGTAGTGGTAGTCGTAGTCGTTGCCTACTTCCTGACAAAGTAGTTGACACGAATAGTTTAGCTGCTAAAGTATTAAGTAGCTAAACTATTTTTTATGGACAAAGAAGATCAGATTCAAGAGATACTTGAAAATTCCCACCGTCTAAAGCACTTGGCCTTGGCCGAGCGCAAGACTGGTTCTTTACTTTTGTCTAGAGCTCAATTAGAGCTACTTCACCTGCTCTTCTTTCATGAAAAACTTAGCGTTAAGCAAGCTGCCGACTACTTGGGTGTAAGTTTGAGCGCCATCTCGCAACTGGCTGATCCCCTCAAAAACGATGGCTTCATTGCTCGCGAGCAAGATCAAAAAGATCGTCGCATTGTCTACTTGAGTCTGAGCATCAAGGGTAAGGAATCTGTTAAAAATCTTCGCGACGATCTTGTGAGCGGTATGCGAGCTATGATTGGAACGCTCAGCAATGAAGACATCGGCAAGCTTAATGCGATTTATAAAAAAATGGTGGCGAACGCTACAAGGCTAAAGAACCAAAAAGAAAGGCAAGAATGATAAAAAAATTAACTAAAAAACTAAGTTCGGCAACGGCCGCGCCGGCGCCCCAGGATTTGCACGGCGAGCGCAGCCATTCCGAGATCATGGTAGTCATGACCTCGCTAATGCTAGTTATGCTGTTAGCTGCTCTTGACCAGACTATCGTTTCTACGGCCTTGCCAAAGATAGCCACCGATTTAAACGGCCTCAATAAATATTCTTGGGTAGCCACTTCTTATCTACTAACTAGCGCAATCGTTACTCCAATTTACGGTAAGATCGGCGACCTCTTGGGCCGCAAAAAGATTTTCCAGACGGCTATTATTATCTTTTTGGTTGGCTCGGCCCTGTGTGGCCTAGCCCGAAACATGGACCAGCTGGTGGCTTTCCGAGCCTTGCAGGGCATCGGCGCCGGCGGACTAATGAGCCTGATTCTCGCGATTATTGGCGATGTTATTCCGCCCCGGCAACGTGGCCGTTACCAAGGTTATTTTGGCGGCGTTTTTGGTGTCGCGAGCGTCATTGGGCCGCTGCTTGGCGGCTTCTTTGCCGACGCCCACTCTATCTTTGGCGTCGCCGGATGGCGCTGGATTTTCTATATCAACTTGCCAATCGGCATAGTTGCTCTGTCGGCCGTCGCTTCTCGCTTACACTTGCCGGCCATTCGACGCGAACACAAAATTGACTACGCTGGCGCTGCCATGATGAGCATATCGGTCATTAGCTTGATATTAGTAACTGTTTGGGCAGGCGTAACTTACGCTTGGAGCAGTCCGCAAATAATCAGTTTGCTGGCTAGCACCATCGTTTTTGGAGCACTGTTCGCCTGGCACGAACGCCGAGCCGAAGAACCGTTAATACCAATGCATCTGTTCAAGAATGATATCTTCTCGGTGTCGGTAATACTATCTTTGCTTACCGGTTTGGCCATGTTCGCTGCCATTCTCTACATTCCTCAGTACCAGCAAGTTGTTCGCGGCTACTCACCAACCAAGTCCGGCCTCTACACCATTCCGCTAGTTATTGGAATGCTGACAGCGTCCATAACTTCTGGCCGTTTGATCACCAAGTTCGGTCGCTATAAGCCGTTTCCGATCTTTGGCACTTTGATGCTGGTTCTTGGCATGTGGCTGTTCAGTCACGTTAGCCTAACCACCAGCGCGCTGGCTTTATCGGCCTGGATGGTGGTTATCGGTCTTGGCCTCGGATCGTTTATGCAAGTTGCCACGCTGGCCGTTCAAAACTCGGTGGAGCGATCGCAAATGGGTACGGCAACCTCCAGTACTACCTTCTTTCGTAGTATCGGCAGTAGTTTGGGCGGTGCGATTTTTGGTACAGTTCTCATCTCCAGACTAACTCATCATCTAAGTCAAAACTTGCCCGCTGCGTCGGCCAGCCAGATTTCGACCCAGAATATCACCACGGGCGGAACGTCTCAGCTAGCCCACCTGCCTCCGCAGGTTCAGCACGACGTTTTGCAGGCCTTTGTCAGCTCTTTCCACGATATGTTCTTGATCGGTATCCCGTTTGCGCTGGCTGCATTCATCACTGCTCTGTTTTTGCGCGAAGCGCCTTTGCGCGGCAGTAACGCAGTCGAACCCAAAGAAGAAGCCCAGGACGTCCGCGCCCACACTCCTGTTGAATTTTAGAATTTGCGGGTCTATAGTGGCCTTAAATAGGAGGCCCTATGGGAAAAGGTTTAGAAGATATTTGGGGTGGGGCCAAGCAAAAAACAGCTGAATCAGAAGAAGCGGCTAGGATAGCCAGAGAAGCTGCTGATGCAGCCAGGGCCGAGTCCCGGACTGAAATTGCCGAGATGCAGCGCCAAATTATAGCCGGCGAAGGCGGCACCGGCAATCCGCTACATGACGGCATCATTGCTCTTTACGGCGAGAAGACTAATTCTAAAGTGGTAGAGCGCTATGAGCGAATAGCTAGCGAGCTTGCTGAAGTAGAGAGCGACGATTTGGTTGTCTTAATCAGACGGTTCATCGAATCCTCTGGCTGCTCCGGCTTTGGCGGCCACCTTAGCTATTCTTTAAAAACCGCTACGACGGTGGGCCAGCTTGGCAAAAAGCATGAGATAGAGTTTGACTACGAGGCAAAAACCGCCAGACTGCCGGTGGCTAAGCAGATTCAAGATAGCGACAGAGATTTCGGCGGAGAACCCCTGGTATCATCAGAGCCGATAGCAGTTGATGGTTTTGGTTATATGGAAACAATGTATGGTTTTTGTCTTGGGCAGCTGCTTGACTCACCCTTAAGACCCCACTTTGATGAGCACGTTGAGTTGCCTTTTGGAATGAGCAACCCCGTATTCGAGCTTGAGATTTTGGTCGGTCGAGAGAATATTCGTCAGTGGCTAGCCGGTACCGAAGATAATCTAGCTCGGGACTACGACTTCGGTAATTTGCGCCGTCTATCCAAAGCCTTAGGCGTGAAGACCATTGAGCCGGCGACACATTGGCAAGAGATTAACGTCAATCACGAACGCTAAGTGTCCTTTAAGCTACGTACTGGTTTTCGGTCTGTTTCTTTTTGATATCAGTTAATCGGGCTATGAATGCTTGCGCCGCTCCTTCGACGCCAAGGACCTTTAGGGCGCCTATTAATACATAAAGTTGGTCTAGTTCGCGCTCTACGATTTTTGGCGAATTCTCGACCTCTTTAAAAAACAGCTCAACTTTATCTACTAGCCATTTTTCTTCGCTGGCTTTCAGTTGCTTGGGCACTACATTGGCGTGAGTTTCGGCCGACTTAACAAGCTCTAGCGAGCGAGCCGAATGATCACGCTTAACCAAATGGCCACGGCGAATCAAGTTGTTGATATGCAGACTCACCGTAGCTACAGACGTGTAATTTAGACCGCTCATAATCTCACGGTAGCTAGGACTGTAGCCATGCTCGGCAATAAAAGCTTCGATAAAACCAAGGAGCTCTCTTTGTTTTTTGGTCGGACGAATGGTCTCAGCCATGTTAGCTCCGTGCCGTACTATGGCTGTGGGCTCGGTGGGCAAAAAAGCGAGCCAGCGTTAGTTTCAAATTAACTTTGTCTGCTTTGTCCGGGAAAACCCAGAAACGATACCAAAGATAATTCCAAACCGTAAAGAAGCCAGCACTCAAGAATTGGCCAATGTAGGGACTAATGCCAACGCGCTTTAGTCCGGCTAAAATCAGATAATTCATGCCAAAATCTACCAGTGTTATAAAAATGTAGCGGCCGGTAACCTGGCTCTGCTGTTTGTCGAGCCCTTTGTTTTTAAATACCCAGTAACGCTGCAATATGAAGTTAACCGACCAGCCAAAAACGTTGCTGACTATTGTTGACCACCATAAATTCCAGTGCAGGCCCGACCAAAAAACCGCAAAGGCAGCATAACCAGCCCAAAAATATACCCCGCCGCTAACCATGTATTCAGCGAACTGGACGAGCAAGCGGTGATTTTGGTTGGTTTTTGCCATAGTGCTTATTCTTTGATTTTAGTATAACAGGCGCGCAAGCAATCCCAGCTAGTCCCCACCAGAGCAAACTCAGGGTATCATCCGCCCAGGCGTGCGAAACCAGGTTGATAAAGCTAATTCCCACCAAGCTGGCCAGCAAAATCTTGGCTAGATTGTCGGCCCGTCTTTGCCACAATTGCCAAGCCACCAAAAGATTTATGGCCAAAAAGACAGCTAGCCCTTCCAGCCCGACCTCCTGGCCGATTTGCAAATAGTAATCTTCGGCAATACGTGCCGGGTGACCGCTATTTCTAAAGCTTGCCGGCCCAGCGGTTCCCGGCCCTCGACCTAATGGCTGGTGGTAAACATCCTTAACGCCCTGCTCTATAGCCGAGTTGCGCGCCGCATTAGAGCTTTGTTTGTGTGAGCTAGCGCTAGTGTGCAGCAAAGTATCTTGTACCGACTGAGTGTTTCTAAATATAAATAAACCAACGCCAGCAACAATGACCACGGCCAGAACGGCATAAATTAGACGCCGATCAAGTTTCTTTATCGCCAAATAGGCAAGCGTCGCCAAAGACAAAACCAAACCCACCCACGCACTACGAGAATATGTATAAAACATTGCCAAAAGTGCCGCCAACAACAGGAGAGTTTTAAGATTTCTATTTTTCTTTAAGTTAATTACTACGGCCGAAACAATTAACGCCAAATAAGCGCCGAGCGGATTAGCCCCACGCAGAGTTGACTGCACGCGCTGGTAGCTTAGGTTGGCGTCGACCGTTTGATAAGCGGGAATTGTGGACGGTCCGTAGCCAAAATGCTTCAAAAAATCGTAAGGCAAAACTAATCTTTGCAACAAGGCAAAGACAATGACTATACCGGATGGCCAAACGACCAAGCGTATCCAATTATTTTTTAGCCAGCTATTGTAGGCAGCCAGCACCAGGCAAATAAAGAAAAATCCGATAAAACGCAAGTTGATCAACAATGCGTAAATAAGACTCACTCGGTTAACCTGGTGCGTTGATAAAGACCACCAGCCGACTGTTAGATGCAGTAGTATGTAGACAGCGTACAATCTGAAGATCCACGACTTTAGGATCCAAGTCCGCAAGCTTGGCGCCCGCCAAGCCAGCCAACCTACTGGCGCCGCCATAACCGCCAACAGAATTTCTTTCCATATACGGATTAAATCCAGGTGGCCGATATTGCTGCCCAGCCAAACCGCCAAAAACTCATGAAATGGCAGCAAAACAATGATGAGGCCCGCGAGAAAACTCAACCAGCGGGCAAGTTTAGCCACTCTAAAATCAATATCCATAAGTGTTACAATCTTAGTATAACGAAATGAAAAGCAACGCCTCGCTAATTTACAGTTTGTGCCTAGTGGTGGGCGATTATCTGGCCGTATTGGCAGCTTTTGCTGCAGCCTTTTTCATTCGCGGCCACTTAAGCAAGGTGCCGGTTGCTCACCCGATTAGCGGGACTACTTATTTAGGAGCTTTTCTGGCGCTGTTGCCGTTTTGGATTCTACTATTTGGTTTACTGGGCCTCTATAGCAATAACATTTACGAGAAGCGTTTCCGCGAAATGGGACGCTTGCTAGTTGGATCCTTTGTCGGCCTACTGTTTATTATCAGCTATGGTTACGCCGTTAATCGCCAAATTTTCCCGGCCCGGTTAGTGCCGGTGTACGGTTTTGGTTTGGCATTTCTGTTCCTGATTTTCTTCCGCAATTTTGTCCGCATGCTACGCAGCATTCTTTTTGCCTATGATATTGGAATCACCAATCTGCTCATTATTGGCGACACTAAAGTTGCCCGCGAATTAGTAGGCGCTCTTGCCAACAACAAGGTTTCCGGCTACCGGATAGTGGGAGTGATTGGCAGCAAAAGCCGCACAGCCGAAAGATTCCCTCATTTAAAAACGTTTTCGTCGCTTGAGGAAGCTACCAAAGATCTAAAGGCCAACGATATTCACGCTATTTTGCAAACCGAACTTTATGCTGACAACCTTAAAAATAACGAGATTTTAGAATTTGCCCAAGTGCATCATATTGCCTTTCGTTTCGTACCTGGCAACAGTGAGTTGTTTGTCGGCAATATCGATGTTGAGCTGTTCCGTTCATCCGTGCCGGTTATTGCCGTCCACCAAACGCCGCTCATTGGGTGGGGCCGAGTGGTTAAACGCGTTTGCGATTTTATTTTTGCCTCACTGCTACTAATCGTAACTTCGCCGCTTTTCTTACTTATAACCTTACTCGAACTAGTTAGCGGCGGTGGCTCGATCTTCTTCCGCCAAGTGCGCTTGACTCGGTTTGATCAGGAGTTTAAAGTTTTTAAATTCCGCACACAATACAGAAAATATGATGGCACCACACCAGAGGAAGCTTTTGCCATGATGGGGCAACCGGAACTTGCCCGGCAGTATCGGGCCAACGGCGACTACTTGCCCAAAGATCCACGCATTACACCAATCGGTAAATGGCTGCGTGCTTCCAGTCTTGATGAGTTGCCGCAGCTTATAAATATTTTTCGCGGCGATTTAAGTTTTGTTGGTCCGCGGGCCTTAATTCCCCAGGAGCTATCGTTGTATGAGCAGCGCCACACGATCCTGGCTGTTAAGTCCGGATTGACCGGGCTCGCCCAGGTCTCGGGCCGGCGTGACATTAGCTTTGAAGAGCGTCGCAATCTGGACATTTATTACGTTCAGAATTGGAGTCTGTGGCTCGATATCAGCATTGTCATCAAAACCATCAGAGCCGTACTTTCGCGCAGCGGAGCTTTTTAAATGGCCAAGTCAAAAGTCGCGATTGTTCACGACTGGTTTGTTGGCGGCGGTGCCGAAAAGGTTGTTTTAGAAATTCACAAACTCTATCCAGAAGCACCTATCTACACATCTTACATTTCCGACGAATGGCGCAAGCGCCTAGAACCAGCACCTATAATCACTGGTTTTTTGCAAAAGTGGCCGTTCTCGAGTATGCGCAAATATCTACCAATCCTTAGAATTTGGTGGTTTAGCCGATTAGATTTTTCTGATTATGATTTAGTGATTTCTAGCTCTGGCGCCGAGGCTAAAGGCATTAAAACTAGTCAAAATACTTTACATGTTAACTATTGTCATGCGCCGACTCACTATTATTGGAGCCGCTACGACGAGTATATGCAACAACCCGGCTTTGGCCGGTTTGATCCTGTGGCCCGCCTGGGTCTCAAGCTGCTGGTTGGTCCTTTGCGCCGCTGGGACTATCAGGCCGCCCAGCGCCCAGACTATGTAATTGCCAACTCTAACTTTATTAAATCCGAAATCAAAAAATATTATGGCCGCGAGGCGTATGTCATTCACCCGCCGGTTGATGTCGAGCGCTACGGCGGCAACGTGGATGAACCCCGGCGCGGCTTTATAACGGCTGGCCGGCAAACACCATATAAGCGCATAGCTTTAGCGGTTGAAGCTTGCAGCCAGCTCAGTATGCCGCTCATTGTAACCGGCAAAGGCCCCGATAACCGACGTCTTAAAAAAATGGCCGGCAAAAGTGTTACATTCATGCAGGCCGACGACGAAAAGCTCGTTCATTTGTTTAAGACCAGCCAAGCTTTTATCTTCCCTGGATTGGATGATTTTGGAATTGTAGCCGTGGAGGCTCTGGCGGCTGGCACGCCAGTTATAGCCTACGGTCAGGGCGGCGCGCTGGATTACGTAACTAAAGATACGGGTTTATTGTTTAATGAACAGACCGCTAAATCACTAGCCAGGGCTTTAGCAAACTTTAAGCCCGATAGTTTCAACCACGAAAAAATCGCAAAGTTCGCTAGCCAATTTTCGGCCGCCGAATTCCGGACTAAATTTAGTAAGTTTATAGCCGGCTTATAAAGATCGCCAAAGCTTATCGAATAATAAGCGCTGCATAGCGGCAGCACCAGCGTCTTCGATCACCACTCCGTAAGGCGTGAAGTCGCTGGAAATCGAGATATTAGCTACTTTATCGCCATAAATAATTGCGTAGCTTGAGATCTCGCCGCCAGCTGGTTCCGGCAGCCACTTACGTTCGCTTACTTCTGCCGGGTCGCCGCCCTCACCAACAGCAATCACTTTTACGGCAATGCCCTCACGCACCCGGCGATCCGTAAATTGCGGGAACTTGCGGTATAAATACTGGCGCAGAGGCCGTGACGAATAAACGCGGTATTCCGGCTTATCTAGCTGGCCGCAAGTTTGCAACACATCCCGTAGGATTGTCACCACGCCTTCATCGTCTTCGTAATACTTAACTAGCGGCCGGCCTTTGGGCCGAGCTTTACGGGCCAAAAGCTCTGGAATTAATTTTTGGGCGTCTTGCTGGACTTGCAATAAATCCTTGCGCTTGTCGCGAATCAAATCATTAATTTTATCTGGAGATTCGGCGGTAAAGTATTCGCGCGCGCCGACTTTACGGGCCGTGACCAGGCCGGCTGCAACCAGGCTCTTAATTGCTTCGTAGGTCGTGCCTCGATTAATACCGCTAGCGGCCGCCACTTTGCGAATTGAAACGGTTTCTAGATTCATGAGCGCCCAAAATGTCTCGCCTTCGGCTTCAGAAAAGCCTAAATTCTTAAGCACTTGCTGAATTGTAGGTTTGTCACCAATCATTTTCTAACAAATTAAACAACAGTTGAATTTTTGTCAATTTTTTGTTGCCAATTTGTATTGATAGTTAAAATAACCTTTCTATAATTCATAGCTATTCCTCGCGAATTATCCCAAGCATTTTAAGAAGGAGAGTTATTTAAAACTATGTGCGGAATTGTTGGTTATATTGGTCGTAAGAACGCTATTGAACCGGTTATTTCGGGCCTAGAGGCCCTGGAATATAGAGGCTATGATTCGGCCGGAATCGCTTTTTTGGCTAATGGCCAAATAAATGTCATCAAAAAAGTCGGCCGCGTAGAGCAACTAGCCAAAGCCGCTGGTTCTACAAAATCTTTACCGACTTTAGCTATTGGCCACACCCGCTGGGCTACCCACGGCGCACCGAGCATCATCAATGCTCATCCACACGCAAGTAGCGACAAAACTATACAAGTCGTGCATAACGGCATCATCGAAAACTTTGCAGAACTTCGCGATAGGCTCGAGGCCGAGGGCTACCAGTTTGTTTCTCAAACCGACACAGAGGTAATTCCCCATCTAATCGACTACTATCTCAAGCGCGATTTTGACATGCCGTCAGCCTTTGAGCGGACACTCCAGGATTTAAGAGGCGCCTACGCAATTGCCATTATTAACGCCAGCGATCCAGACGCTATTTATGCCGCCCGGCTATCCAGTCCGTTGATTCTGGGCGTTGGCGATAACGAATATATCCTGGCTTCCGACCCGACGGCGGTAATGGAACACACTAAAAACGTTGTCTATCTGGACGACCACGAGTTGGTTGTAGTAAAACGCGATGGCTACCACATCAAAAACATCAACCGCGACAAAAAAATAAGGCGCGACGCCGAGTTGCTGGACTTTGACCTTGAGCAAGCAAGCTTGGGCGACTACCCCAACTTTATGCTTAAAGAGATTTTTGAGGCACCTCAAACTATCCGCTCGGCCACGCTTGGCCGCATTAAACCAAAAAGTTCAACCGTGAAATTAGGCGGCCTGGAGAGCATTTCCGAACAGCTTAAATATATCGAGCGGATAATAATTGTGGCCTGCGGCACATCCTATTACGCTGGCCTGGTGGGCGAGTACCTTATAGAAGAGTTAGCTGGCATTCCGGTAGAAGTTCAACTTGCTAGCGAATTCAAATATCGCGAGGAACCCTTGAGCCGCAGCACGGCTGTTTTGGCAATATCGCAATCCGGCGAAACGGCCGATACGATTGCCGCTTTGAGGAAGGTTGAGGGCTCTGGGGTCTTGAGGCTCGGGATTGTTAACGCTGTTGGTTCGACCATCGCTCGCATAACTGATGCTGGCGTTTACTGCCACGCCGGACCAGAGCGAGCCGTTGCCAGCACAAAAGCATTCATCGCCCAAGTTACAGTGCTCGCCGAAATTGCTCTGCACTTGGGTCATCAGCCAACCAACCTTTTTGAACCGTTACTTAAGGAGCTCGATGAGCTGCCGCGTAAAGCCGAGGTGGTGCTGGCTCAGGCCGACGCTATTAAAGAAATTGCCGAAAAATTTGCCGGCTATAAAAACTTCTTATACATTGGGCGGCGATATAACTACCCTTGCGCCCTGGAGGGCGCACTGAAGCTAAAAGAAATCAGCTATATTCACGCCGAGGGTTACGCTGCCGGCGAGATGAAGCACGGACCGCTGGCTATGATCGATGAAAACTTCGCCACCTTCGCTATCGCGCCGGATGGCTCTATGATGGAAAAAACGTACTCTAATATTGAGGAAATCCGCGCCAGGTCTGGACCAGTGGTCGCCCTGGCCACAAAAGGCAATAAATCAATTAAAAGAATCGCCGACGAGGTTATTTACATTCCTGACTGCCTGGAACAGGTTCAGCCAATTCTAGTAGCAATTGTATTGCAGCTGTTCTCGTATTACGTGGCGATCAGCTTGGGCAAAAATGTCGATCGTCCACGCAATTTGGCAAAGTCGGTTACGGTAGAATAATCGTGGAAATTGAACCAATAATTGATTCAATAAATTTCCACATATGAAATTAATCTTTAGAGATAAAAAGTTACTCGCAAACATTTTTTCAGTGGATAAGTTGAAAGGATAAGAGATGAACGAACTCGACAAAATTTTTAAGGCTTATGACGTCAGGGGGCTATACCCTGGTCAGGTTAATGAGCAGGTGGCCTACCTGATTGGCAGAGCCTATGCCGCTGCTCTTAAACCCAAAAAAGTCGCTGTCGGCCGCGACGTGCGGGCCTCCGGCGAAAAGCTTAAGCCGGAGCTGATTCGTGGCTTGATCGAGTCGGGTGTAGATGTTATCGACATTGGCGTCATCACCACCGACCAACTGTACTTCGCCGTCGGAAATTATGGTTACGGCGGTGGCATTTCTGTAACCGCCTCTCACAATCCCAGCGAGTATAACGGTTTTAAATTCGCCGAAGCCGGCGGTGCACCGCTTGGCAGCGAGCAGTTAGAGGCCATCAAGGATTGGGTGTTGGCCAAGCATCAAGCAACTGTAGCAAACAAACAAGGCGTTGCATCAAAAAAAGAAATTATTGAAGACTATGTTGAGCACTTACTCAGTTATGTGGACGCCGGCAAGATTAAACCCTACAACATACTAGCCAATGCGAACTTTGGTGCGGTTGGCCGAGGTGTTGATATACTAGCTGATCGCCTAGGGCTAAAGCTAGAACATCTTAACTGGGAGCAAGACGGCACATTTCCAAAGGGCCCACCAAATCCGCTGCTACCCGAAAACAGAGCAGAGATGAGCGAAGCACTGAAAAAAGGAGCTTACGACCTAGGCGTGGCCTGGGATGCCGACGCCGATCGCTGTTTTCTCTTTGCTGGCGACGGTACGTTTATACCCAGTTGCTACATAATCGCTCTGCTGTCGGAAGAAGTGCTCAAAAAGCAACCTGGCGCTAAAATTATTTACGATCTGACGACCAGCTGGCCGATAAAGCAATCGATTGAATCGGCTGGCGGAGTAGCTATCGCCAACCGCACAGGGCATACTTTCATTAAGCGCCGAATGCGTGAAGAAAGCGCCGTCTTCGCTGGTGAATCCAGCGGGCATTATTACTTTAAGAAAAGTTTTTACGCCGATAACGGCATTGTGCCGCTTTTGTTGGTAATGCAACTAATGAGTCGAGGAGATAAAAGTTTAGAAGAGCTCGTCGCTCCATTAATGCAGGAGTTTAAAGTCTCTGGCGAAATAAACTTTGAGATAGCCAATCCTCAGAAAATCATTACTGTAATTGAGCATGAACTGGGAACTGGTGCCAAAATCGACCGAACCGACGGCGTCGTAATAGAAACTAAGGATTGGCGCATGAGTGTCCGCTCGAGCAATACCGAACCGCTGATGCGCCTAAATGCCGAATCGCGCTCTCAAGACAAACTAGACCGGCTAATCGAGCGGGTGCAAGAAATTATCAGGCAGAATTCTTAGACACGACTTTCTTTGGCGTCGTCCCAGTCTTTTAGGAACCAGCTGGACGACCATTGCTTATCTTCGCCCACGCCAAAAACAACTTCGATATTATATTTTTGACAGACGTCCCATTCACGAATGGTCGACGGATCAACCGTATCTCCGCCCTTGGTATAGACGTGCGGCCGGACGGCTGCCAGCGCCTGGTTGACGCTCATGTCGGTTTCAGTTATAGCCGGTATCACATAATCTACTTCTTTTATGCCGCTGACAATCAGGCAGCGGGTTTCTAGGTTTTGGAACGGCTTGCCTTTTTTTGCTTTCAAAAAATCATCGCCGTTCACTATAACTACGACCGTATCTCCATATTTTCGGCTATCAATAATTAGACTGATATGCCCGGGGTGAATTGGGTCGTAGCCGCCGCTGGTAGCTACAATTTTGCCTAGCTTTGGTCGCAAGCGCTCAAACTCTTTAAAGTTAACTATTGGCGCTCCCCAAGATTTGCTCATTGTCTAAAAGTATATCAAAACGCTAATGTCTTTAACGAATGCTGGCCGGCACATTCGCTGGGACGCCGACCGAATAGTACGAGGGGATAGTGCCCACTGTATATTCTCTATAGAACCACTGATAGTAGGTGTTGCCTTTTGTATCTTTGCACATTTCGATAGTGTCACAGACTTCTTTGTCATTTGGGCTGTAAGCAAACCAAATGCTTTCTTTGCGTTTTATCTGAGCGGGTGCTAGGTTAACTGGAAAACTGGCAATCGGATAATCTTTATAGCCAATTAGGACGTGTGGATAACTAACGAGTTCGTTGGCATCAATCGTATAATCAGCCACAGCTAGGTGGTCAGAGTGATCACCGGCCGTGTTGCCAAACGCGATTGTGAAGTCTTGGGTACGAACAGTATCAGGATGAACTTTTTGTATGATACTGGCCAAAGTAGCCACAAGATCGGACGAAGTATAGGTAGCCGTACCGTCCGCAGCCTCAACCTGAGATATTTTGTCTTGGCGTAAGCGTTCTAACGTTTGGTTGCTATAAAGCGAGAAGCCATCTGCACCTCCGTCGCTGTTGGGTAATCTCATAAACATTAGCCGTATTTTAGGATAATTATCCAGACTGTAAGTTTCTATTGACCGGCCGTCATAAAGTCTGGTGGACTCGATCCATTTATTGGGTTCGCCACTCATAAAGGCATAGGCAGCCCGAGCACCGGCTTCACGCGATTTGATATAATCCAGGCCCAAACCGGGGTCTCCAGAAGCTACGAACACTGTTGTAACACATCGTCCATCATAAATATCTTGCTGAATATCAGGATTCATAAATAGAATATCATCGTCTTCGTGAGCAACAATATTGAGCGATACTCCTCTGAAACATAGGGGCGTCACAGGTTTTGGCGTCGTTTGGGCATCATTCTTTTTACTAGCAGACGGCTCAGTAATTATGCCCAAGGTGGCTATAGCGGCGACCGCCGCTATAGCTAAGGTAAATAAAGCTAAAGGTTTTACAAGCTTCTTCGGAGTAATTGCGTGAAAAAACCGCACTTTGGCGGTCAGCTTCTTGGTTGGCATAAGTAAACTTTAACAAAAAGATGACATAAACTCACCGACAATTTACTTGATATACTAGCTTATGAAATATGAGATTGTTAGTTACTGGCGGCGCTGGATTCATTGGGTCAAATTTTACCCGGTGCATTCTTAACCAACGTCCTGATTGGCGCATTACAGTAATTGACGCCCTGACCTACGCCGGTAACAAAGAAAACCTAGCCGGACTTGATGAGCAGCGCTTAGAGTTTATTCAGGGCAATATATGCGACGAACAGCTTATTGATAAGGCGGTGGCGGCTTGCGATGCCGTAGTGCACTTCGCGGCCGAATCACACAACGACAACTCTTTGCACTCGCCATGGCCATTTGTCGAAACTAACATGATTGGAACCTACCGAATTTTAGAAGCCGTTCGCAAACACGATAAACGTCTGCATCATATTTCGACCGACGAAGTTTTTGGCGAATTGGAGTTGGACGACCCAAATCGCTTCAACGAAGATACTCCTTATAACCCATCGAGTCCCTACTCTTCTACTAAAGCCGGTTCCGATATGTTGGTTCGCGCCTGGATTCGCAGCTTTGGCGTTAAGGCTACTATTTCAAATTGCTCTAACAACTACGGCCCATACCAGCACATCGAAAAATTTATTCCGCGGCAAATAACTAATGTTTTAAGCGATATCAAACCAAAGCTTTACGGCACCGGCGAGCAAGTTCGCGACTGGATCCATGTCGACGATCACAACGACGCCGTGCTCTTGATTTTGGAAAAAGGTAAATTGGGCGAAACTTACATAATTGGCGCCGACAACGATCACACCAACAACAAAATGGTGATTGAAATGATTTTAGAACTTATGGGCAAGTCTAAAGATTGGTACGAACACGTCAACGACAGACCCGGTCACGATATGCGTTACGCCATGGATTCATCAAAGCTCCGCCGTGAACTCGGCTGGCAGCCTAAATACACTGATAACAATGGCATGAAGGATGGCCTAATCCAAACAATTGAATGGTATAAAGCCAACCGCAATTGGTGGGAGCAAGAGAAGCAAGCAGTCGAAGCCGCTTACGCTGAGAAAGGACAATAAATGACTTTTGATCCTAAAGACTTCCAAGAATTAAAGGTTTGGGAGCTAGATATTCCTGGATTTTACGAAATAGATCTGGCCGTTTATGGTGATAATCGCGGCTGGTTTAAGGAGAATTATCAGAAAGAGAAGATGGAAGCGCTAGGCTTACCCAAATTTGAAGTTGTCCAGAATAATTTTTCCTATAACAAGCAGCGAGGGGTGACACGGGGTCTGCATGCCGAACCCTGGGAAAAGTTTATTTCTGTTGCTAACGGTCGGGTGTTCGGCGCGTGGGTTGACCTGCGAGCCGGTGATAGCTTCGGCAAAACTCTGACACTCGAGATTAATCCAGGTAGAGCTGTGTTCGTGCCGCGCGGCGTGGCCAACGGCTACCAGACCCTGGATGAAAACGTAACTTATACATATTTAGTTAACGAACACTGGTCTCCGGATGCTAAATATACTTTCGTGAACTTGTTTGACCCAGCCATTGGAATAAGCTGGCCAATTCCAAAAGACCAGGCCATTATTTCTGATAAGGATGCTGCTCACCCAATGCTAGATAATGTAATCCCGATGGAGATTTAATGGACGGTTCAAAGATTTTTATTGCCGGCGCTAATGGTCAGCTAGGCACCGCCCTACGCCAAAAATATCCAAATGCTCAATCAGCCGACATCGATCAGATGGATATCACTAATCGCGATAGCGTACTTGGCTACAATTGGTCTAACATCGATGCGATAATCAACGCTGCCGCATTTACGAATGTTGACGCGGCCGAAACACCTGAAGGCCGAGTGGCGGCTTGGAGAGTCAATGCTCAGGCGGTAGCTCATCTAGTTGAAGCTGCTCAGGTGAATAATTTGACTCTGGTTCATGTTTCAACAGAGTATGTTTTTGACGGCACCAAAGACAATCACGCCGTCAATGAGCCTTATTCGCCGCTGGGCGTTTACGCACAAACTAAAGCAGCGAGTGAAATCGTGGCCGGCCTGACACCCAAGCACTACATTTTTCGTATTTCCTGGTTAATTGGCGAGGGCCACAATTTCGTCCGTACCATGATGGGTTTGGCCGAAAAGAATGTTTCGCCGACCGTAGTAGCGGATCAAGTAGGCCGCCTGACCTTTACGCCCACGCTGGTTGATGTCATCGACCATGCACTAAGAAATCAAATTGAATTTGGAATCTATAATGTCTCAAATGATGGAGACCCGGCTTCTTGGGCCGATATCACTCGCCTAATCTTTGAGTATATGGGCCGTAAAGACCTGAAGGTTACCGACACTACAACAGCGGAGTACTTCGCCAGCAAGCCCGAAAGTTCACCTCGACCTTTAAAGAGCGCTATGGACTTAACTAAAATAAAGTCTTCCGGGGCTCAGCTCAGCGACTGGCATAGCGAACTCAAGAATTACGTCGATAAGGAAATGGAGAAAAAATAAATGAAGGGCATAATTTTAGCCGGAGGATCTGGCACCAGACTTTATCCAATTACTATGGGCGTTAGTAAACAGCTTATCCCGCTTTATGACAAACCCATGGTTTACTACCCGTTAACAACACTGATCGATGCAGGCATACGAGAAATTCTAATTATCTCTACGCCGCACGATTTGCCCCGCTTTGAACAGTTACTGGGCGATGGTAGCCGGATCGGCTGCTCCTTTAGCTATAAAGTCCAAGATGAGCCCCGTGGTTTGGCAGACGCCTTTATAGTTGGCGCCGACTTTATTGGCAATGACAAGGTGGCCATGATTTTAGGCGATAACATTTTTTACGGCAGCCAACTTAGCGACCTAAAAAGTTTAACCGACGTTGATGGTGGTTATATTTTTGGCGCTCAAGTCGCCGACCCAGAGCGTTACGGCATCGTGGAGTTCGACAAGGATATGAACGTTTTATCCATCGAAGAAAAACCAGAAAAACCAAAATCGAACTACGCCATTCCAGGATTATATTTTTACGATAACGATGTTGTTGATTACGCCAAAGATGTTAAACCATCGGCTCGTGGAGAGATTGAAATCACCGAGCTCCACAACGCCTATTTGCGAGCCGGCAAGCTCAAAGTTCAGCTACTAGACCGTGGCACCGCTTGGCTCGACACCGGCACCTTTGCCACGCTTAATCAGGCTGCCCAGTTCGTGCAAGTTATCGAAGAGCGTCAAGGTATCAAAATTGGCTGCATAGAGGAAGCTGCCTGGCGCCAGGGTTTTATCGACGACGCTAAGCTCAAAGAGTTAGCTCAGCCGCTCACTAAATCCGGGTATGGTCAGTACTTGCTGGGTCTAGTTTAAACCAATCAGGAATTATCTTTTCAATAAGTAAATCGTCAACAACCGGCACCGATTTCAAGTGATTAATCGTGTCCGAGACGACTATGTTTGAACAAAGTTTATTTATTTTTTGGTAGGCGTCGCCTATAAATAGACCGTGGCTCGCTACGCAAGAAATGTTTTTTGCTCCCTGATTTTTTAAATTATCAATGGCCTTAATAAGAGTCGAGCCGGTGCTTATCATATCGTCGACGATGACTATGTCTCCGCAAGTTATATCGAGGTGTTCGCTTTTGAGCTCGGCAATCTTACGGTAGCTGTTGCCTTTAGCAAGCTCTCCATAACCACCCCGCAGCTTTTTCATATGCCCACTACGGGTGCCGTCTAGAAGATACTTAGCGCCTTCATCAGGACCAATAATCTGCAGGTCTTCGTTGCTCAGAACGCTTCGACAGTGATCGAGCAATCTTTTGCCTGCGGAAAAATTCTTAATACTGAGTCCGGCCCGCTCGCACTGAGCGGCTCCTTTCATAAAGTGGCAATCGATCGTATAAAGCTGGTCGCAGCCGGCGTTCGCCATAAACGACAGAACAACGTCCAAACTAACAGCTTCGCCGGCGACATGTTTTTTGTCTTGACGGCTGTAGGGCAAATACGGAACAAAAACGGCCACACTAACAGCACCGGCGTCTTTAAGGGCGCTTAAAAGTAGAACTAGCTTAACGAGTTGATTGTTCTGATCGGGGTAGAGACTGTGCATAATAAGTACTGGCTTGTCGGCAACTTTGTCGCAATCCTCCACAACACAGTGACTGTCCTGATCTGGGAACTCCGAAAACAGGACACTAACTCTTTCTGCTCCAGAAGCTGTTTTGATAATAACTTCTGTGTCCATCAGGCAAACTTTTTTTCGAAAATTCGGTCGGCAACCTTAAAAAGATCTTGATCGGATTTGCCGTCGCCGTAAACATATAATTCATAATTGCCGCGGTCCGGAAAATCTTTTAGCAAGCGAACTATCTTTTCTGGCCCGTGGCAATTTTTGCCGGATAAGCTACCGGTAAGCTTGCCCTGCTTTCTTTCAAGTTTGGTGGCGATCACATCGCTTACGCCATATCGTGCCGCCCAGGGCTTAATCCAATCTTCGGCCGAGGCGCTGATAATTATTGTTTTGTGGCCTTTTTTGGCGTGCCACCGCAGACGCTCGATGGCTTCTGGATTTTTAATAATTTCTAAACGGTTGACATAAGCCTCGCAGAGTAGGCCAAATCTTTTATCGTCCATACCTTTCAAAAACAGAGTGAGTAACCGGCGCTTAGCTTCTGAGTTACTAATCCTGCCTGTCTTAAAAGCAACTAGGGTTGGGATAAACCACGCACTCTTAATTAAAAATGTTGGGGTGTTGAATGAGTATCGTAGAAAATCCAGCAGACTATCCTTAGCTATAAGCGTTTCGTCAAAATCAAAGGCAGCGAGTACCGGTTTAGCCATTATTTTATCCAGTTAAGAAATTGGCTGCCACTAAAGAAAAAGTAGGCAAACAATATGCCGGTTAGCAAGCTATAAGACAAAAAGCCTTTTTTTTCAAAAATACGTTCCGGATCTTTAACAATGGTGTTGTCTTCGAAAGCCAGCTTAAAGAACCAGATTACCCAACCGACCATAAATGGCAGGACAATAACAATATCGACGCTGTACTTAAAGCACAAGAAACCGACCATAAAATAACAGGCTGCCAGGGCGCCGATCATCGACATTAATAAATGCTCTTCATCGTAATGGGCTAGGCTGCGGCGGTATTCACCAGCGGCTTTCCTGTCACCAATCAAACGGATTTCGCCAAAGCGTTTAGAAGCCATTAAAAAGACCCCGATAAACCAATAAGCCAGCACAAAGGACGCCGGCACCCACTGGCTGCTACTGGCTATAACGTACCAACCGATCATTAAGCGGATAGCGTTATTAAGAGCTTCGGTGGTAAAGTCCACGTAAGCGCGGTCTTTTAATCTAATAGGCGGAATGTTATAAACTATGCCGCTGAGCAAAAGCAGGAATACCGAAGCGATTAGCGGCCACTTAGTGGTAAGTGCCACCACGGCCATGCCTAGTATATATAGTCCAATCGAAATCCAAACTACAAGCTTAGCCGAAATTCGGCCCGACGGAATGGCCCGATGCTTTTTCTGTGGGTGCTTAGCGTCAAACGGCGCGTCTAGCACCTCATTGATGCCGTAGTTGGCCGAAGCGATCAAACATAGCGAAACTAGAGCGGCCACAAACGTCCAACTATTAGTTCCACCAAAGGTTTGGGAAATGTCTAAATTGAGAACTTTTACAGCGATGAGCACGCCGATGATCATCATTAAATTACGGTACCAGCGCTTAGGCCGGAACACGTCCAGCAGATTTTTAACCAGCATTCTTTAAGATTAATTTATATAAGTTTTTTAGACAAGGCTACACAGCGATCCCTAAAGCAGTTAAAATGATGAGGCATGGATTTATCGAAGATTCTTGTTCGCAATTCCGACGCTCTTGTAATCCAGTTTTTCCGATATGGCTTTGTGGCGGTAGCCGCTGCCATAGTCGACACCGGTTTGCTATTTATTTTCACCCACTACCTGCACTGGTTTTACCTGCTTTCGGCCACTGCCTCGTTTTTAATATCGCTAATTTTAAACTACCTGCTGAGTACGGTCTGGGTTTTTTCGCGATCCGCTTACCGTCGCCACGTCGAAATTATTATGTTTTTGATAATCGGCATTGTTGGCCTTGGCCTTAATTTAGTTATTATTTGGTTCTTTACTTCAGCTGTTGGTCTGTTTTATTTAAAGTCCAAACTACTAGCGCTGCTCGGCGTATTCTTTTGGAGTTTTTTTGCTCGGCGACGATTGCTATCAACGCCCGACCTCCAAACTAATTAATTTTGTAGATGCTTAGCGTACCGCCGGCCCAGGCTTGGTCGCGCAGGTGATTAAAGTAATCGGTCACAAATGCATTTAACCTAGAGTCGCTGTCTTGACTATGATAGTCCAGATAATAAGTGATGTGAGAGTCTTTGATTTTTTGGTAGTATTGGTCGTCGTTCTGGCCTGCAAGATAAATGTTGCCGTAACAATGCAGCTTTAGGTAATAGCACACAAAGTAGGAAGAATATTGATCGGAGATGATGTTTGAACCTGGTGGCAAATCTGCCTTAAGGCTCGCCGCTAAATCAGATTGAGCCCTGTCAACATAACGGTTTTGATTAATGGCGTGAGCCGTAGAAATAGAGGCAAAGCCAGCCACCAAAAGACCAGTCACTATAATTTGCGCTTGGTTTAGTAGGTTACGCTTTTGCAGACTCGACAACCACAAACCGGCGCCAAGCAGCGCCAAGAAAACGGCCGCTTCAACATAACGCGCCTCTGTATAGATTAAGCAGTAGCCTAAACAAAGCAGCACGCCAACCAAGCTAAAAATCACGAATTCCCGCCGATAAGTGGTCTGTTTTAGACACCCAATCAAAGTAATCACCGTTGCAAGCACTATAAAAACGCCAAAGTCCTTGAAGAAATTCAGTGTTTTTATGCCGTTGTTCCAGACAACCGACTTCATAAAATACTTAAAGTTGCCGCTAGACGACAGAGGGCTCCAGGCACCTTTGCTTAAGTCAAAGCTGGCGCCCGGGTCCTCGCCCGGTGTCACGGCCGAGGCATTGGGCGGCGGCAGCGGCCCGGCAAACAATTCCGGATACAAATTACCCTGGTAGTAAGGTCCAAAAACCTTGTGATCTAACGAACCGGCCGTGCTGATCGTGGGCGCATTGTATTTTGCCGAAACGGCGATAATAAACGGCGCACAGATAACTAAAAAACTAGCCAGCGCGATTAGGTGCAGGCGAGCATATTTTTTAAGCTCCTTTCTGGCAAGCAGCCACTGCCAACAAACTACAGCCAGCAAACAGAACAAAAATAAGTAAAAGCCTAAGCCTTTGGCGTAGTACATCAAAGCACCGCTAGCACCCAGCAACAACGCCTTGTTGCGGGTTGGCAAACTAATGTAGCTATTGAGCAACAGAGTAAACATCAAGATCATTAAGGCCATTAGCAGATCAGGCGTGATTGGCCCTACCATACCCCAATCAAGCAACAGTGCCGCCAAAAATAGGCAGACCATTGTTGCTAAGGTTTTAGAAGAGCCGCGGCGCACCAAAAAAGCATAGACAATGGTTAAAATAATTCCACTAATAAAGATTGTCAGTATTTTGGCCGCTGCCGATAAACCAATGTGCAACCAGACTGCAGGCACTAGCAGCCAAGAAAGTAGCGGCGACCAATAGCCGTTTAGGGCGTCTTTGATGTTAAAGTGGGCGTATTTATAAGCGATGGTGAAATAGGAACTGGCATCTGGATTTAGTTGATAACGGTACCAAGTCACCGAAAACGCAATCCCGATCAACAAAAATACCGCTACTAGAACAGTAATAAACACATGGCTTCTGACGGCAGCGAACAGTCTAGGCAGCATGTTAACTCAAGAACCTGTCAAGCACTTGATAGTTAAACTGGACAGAGCAGATTATGGCAGTAGTCAGAACCAGAATCATTACGCCAAAGGCAGGCTTAGTCAGTCTTCCTTCCTTGACCCGTAAGCGATCTACATTGATAAAAGCCGGTATGAGCACCATGGCAATTGGCAAATAATACCTGCCTTGCAGGCCTTCTATTTTCTCTTCGCCGACTGGCGTCCAGTTAGTATAGAGGAGTAGGCTGACAGCTCCAGCAAAAATTACCGCAATGATGACGAAGACACTTTTTGTCCGGTGCGTAATACTAGGGAACCTTTTGTCCGGTGCTAGAGCATACCAGCTAAGTGAAAGAATGGTCAGATAGTTCACCCAAACAGGCAGCTGCAACATGCCAGCGCCTAGAACGCCCACAAATTCTCGTATAAAACCACTGCCATTGGCGGTTACGTAAGTGTTCCATAAGGTCCTGATAAAGGTAAGCGGGTGACTAAAGACAAACGATAACTGACCATTTGGGTCAATAACAACGTCGTGGCGATATGGCGCAAAGATATGCTTACTTAAGATAATCCAAGTACCGGCCACTATAATCAGTGCTCCAATAATTAAGGTTTTCTTAATTACCTCATCGCGTTTCGAAGCAAATTTCTGAGATGGCAATAGTACGCTGAGCAAACCCACCAACCAATAGGGCTGCTTGACCAAGCCCAGCAAAACCGACATTAGTACCATTAAGGCAGCTTGACGCCAGCCAATTTTCTTTTCGGGGCTGACAATTGCAGCTAAATAATACGCAACCGTTAGAGCCGCGAGGCCGTTTGATAAAGCATCGGCCGATATTGATCCCGCTAGGAACATGGACATCGGCAGAAGCAAAATGCCTGCTAGTAGGATTTTTTTAGTCGGCATAAAATATACCGCCAGACTGGCTAGAATCAGCCACACCAAAAACGTAGCAATGCGGCTAATATACAAAAGTTTCAGCGGCGATAGATCAAAGTGACTTAGGATTCTTATAGTAATGGCCTGAGGCGCGTAAGCTACTGGTGGATAAAGTGCAGTGTTTTCAAAATGGATCGGCACGGTGTCCGAAGCCTTAAGTGGCGCATTCCAATCTTTATGAAATCTAGCTGTATTTATTTTCTCGTTTTTGCCAAAATAATTTGCGCGGTAATCGGTGGCGTCTACAACAATACTCGCCGGTATTTGGCCGCCCAGCCCGCCGGGGATTTTATTGCTAACAAAATCCCCGCGAGATATTTGATACGCACGGTACATGTGCGTGTCTTCATCGTGAACATTAAACGGGGGCGTAACTATACAGAATAAAAGCCCAAACACTAAGGCAGTCCAGAAAAAATATTTTTGAACTGGGTTAGCGAAGAATTTTTTTACGCCAGCTGCCAGATACCCGTAGGCTTGGGCCATTTTAGCTTAAATCCCCCTAAGATTTAGCTCTATTTTAGCAGACCGAAAGCTGCTTTTTAAGACGCTAGTGCTTTTCTTTAAAAATAATATGTTTGTAGACAAAGAAATTCCAAACCGCAATTACGGCGATAGCGGCCACCTTGCCAATTCTTGGATCGAGTCCAGCACTTTTCAAACCGCCAACAATCAAGTTATTAACAACAAGATTAGTGACGGCCAAAGCGGCGTAAATCATTGCTTGGTGGTGGGCCGGCCGCTCAAACTCGTCTTTTTTGAACGCCCATAAACGGTTAGACATAAAACTCATTGATAAACCGACTGCAAAACTCAGGGAATTTGCTAAAAACAAGTTCCAGTTAAGGCCAACGTAAAGGATATAAAAAACCACATACTCGACGACTACTGTCATAGAACCAACAATGAGAAACCGAGCTTGTGGTGAATTCTTTAGAGTAACGGCAAGCCTAGCGTTCATTTTTTTTATTGATAGAGGCTTCAAGTAGAGCCAGACGTCGTACGATCTTAACCATTCGCCGCTGCTCCTCTTTGCTTTTAATGTAAGTGTTCAAAACCACGAAGATAAAGGCTAGCGTCAAAAGATAAAGCAACAGGTCCGCTCCTCTACCAACTCCTAGTTTGTGCGCAAACTTATTAGAAGTGTCGGGCATCCAAACCACGATCACGGCAATGATTGTTAATAAAATAATACCGATTTTCTGCCAGGCTTTAGATTGATGCGTGTTCCTATTGGCCAGAAACCAAAACATTGCCGCTAGTACAAAAGCGATGATAACAATCTTTATAATCATTTAATTATCCTGCCTAACAAAATGTCAAAACCCATGTTTACAGCATTAAAAATTGATTGGCCCTTGGCCTTAGAATAATCAGTGTACTTGATCGTGACTGGGACTTCGCAGTATTTGTAGTTACCGCGCGCGATTTTATCGATTATTTCTGAGGCATGCGAAAAATCCGGGTTTTGAATATTCAAATTCTCGGCAAAGTGGCGATTAAAAACCCTAAGTCCGTTATGAGTATCTGTTAGCTTAAGGCCTGAAGTATGGTTAGAGAACTGGATAGCCAGCTTCAAGATTACTTTTTTGAGTGGGGATAAACGCTCGGTCTTGCCCAAAAAACGCGAGCCCAAAACGATATCCACCTTTTCCTTTTGGATTACATCGAGCATGTGGCCTACGTCTTTAAGACTATGTTGTCCGTCGGCGTCATATGTCACTAAGTATTCAGCCTCTTTGTCTTTCAGGGCGTAGTCAATGCCGGTTTGAAGCGCTCCGCCCTGACCGACATTAACGGCATGCTGCACTAAAATGCCGCCTGCTTTCTTAATTTCTTCACCTGAGTTATCTCGGCTGCCGTCATCCACCCCAACGACGTTGGGATACTGCTTGCAGACTTCTTCTATTACCGACCCGACAACAGTCGCCTCGTTATAAACGGGTATGACAACATAAACACTCTTCATGATATTCAAAGACAATTATAGGTTAATCGGCTGGTTAATAGTAGCGCCCGACAATAGCAGCTACGCTTAAGCACATTAAAATCAAAATAGCCGTGGGCATTACTAACGTGTAGCGGTTAACTGCCGCCAATTTCGATCGCCACTTGTACAAAACTCCTCCAAAAACCGGCACCAATAAGGCTATATAAGGTATAAAGTAGCGCCCCTGAAGTCCGTCTATGGATCGAGAATGAAGCGGCGTGAAGGCAGCATAAAGCGATATGCTCATCATCAACACCAGTCCGGCAGCAATAATTAAGCTTCCTAGCCGTTGCGGCCACTTTAAATTAGAATTATTTTTTTCAGTCACGGCCATTAGAATGCCCAGAACTAACACTAGTATTATGAGCAGGAAGCCTGCCAGCCCAATTGAGGCCTCGCCCCAGCCCAAAATACCCACGCCGTATTTAAGTACGCCAATCATAGTGCTGTTAAAATATTCGTGCCATAAAACCACTACAAAACTAAACGGGTGACCCTCTATATATTTAACTTGCTGCTGATAATTAATAGTTTCGCCCGCCCTTTGCACCGCCGCCATATATGGTATGACGAATTTAACCAATGAATACCATAAGCCAAATAAGGCTAGGCTTAAGCCTGTTATAGATAAGTTGCTTAGTAAATATTTTTTTGAGCTTCCAAAGTTACGGATCGGAATCAACCAAAACAGCAAGGCCAGTGGCCAAAAACCCGACTTACATAACGACAGAGCGCCAGTTGCGGCCAGCGTTATTATGAGATCTTTTCTGGAAACTTCTTTTTGGGCTAGCAAATAGCAAAACAGGGCTACAACCAAGAATGTCAAACCGTTAGTCATAGCATCCGCCGAAAAAGTAGCTGCCTGGAAGAGTGATACCGGTAGTAGAGCTATAGCCACCATCAGCCAGCGGCCAACCGGCAGCAGCTTTATGGCGAAATAAACCAATGCAATCCAGGCCGCCAGGTTAAATATTCTACCTAAATAGAAGAACCACAGTATGGGCGTGTGAGCCAAGCGCCCCAACCATATGGCGACTATCTGCGGTAAGTACGAAATTGGTGAGTAAGCTCCGGCCCCCGGAAAGTAGGCCGCTTGTTTTTGATTATTGTCGACTTTTAGCCAAGCCAGGTTCTTAAAATTATTCTTCAAAACGCCAAGTTTATAGTGGGATGTATGATTAACGTCCAGCCGAACTGAGTAGAGGTATCCGTAGCCCATTTTAGCTACATTGACTGGCAAGTTGCCGCCAGGAGCCTGAGACGGTGAAATTCCCGGGCCTTCGGACACGATATCTGGTCTTAGATTAAAGGTAGACAATTGATATGCTCGGAAGAAGTGGTCCTGTTCATCGTAGGTTTGCATCGGCGGGGTTAGAACGACCATCAAAAAGCCAAATAAGGCGGCACAACTCAAAAAGAAAAGCTCGGGCCGCTTAAATCTTTTAACTAATTCAGCCATATTTGTTTTAAGTATACGGTTGGGACTTATGTTTTTACAGCTCGACTTCAAAATGCTATACTTTAAGTGTTGAAAGCCAAAATAAATATGCAACGCTTAACCGCCCGCAAGCTAAAAACTAACCAGCTTAAACGATTTTACGCCGCCGGCGCTATTGTGGCGGTGCTAATAATTGGCGGAGTGACTCTTGCGCTGCATTACCATCAGCCCAAAGCCACTAGTGGCGTTATTGCTTCAACATCTCCCAACGCCAGACCCAATACCGCCAGCGCCCACCCTGATACCACTACTGCTCAAAATTCGTATAACAGCTCTCCGAAATCCTTGCCCGTGCCGGCAAGCTCAAGCACTACTGGCTCGTTAACTGAGGGTCCGAGTGGCACATTTGTCAGCAACCATATTCCTAACCTTAGCGGCACGCCGGCACCCAGCCAGGAGCAATCTATCTGCAACACCGTTCCGGGTGCAACCTGTTATATAGAATTTACTCAGGGCAACGTAGTTAAGAAATTAGACGAGCTGACAGCCGACAGTACCGGCTCCGTAACCTGGAATTGGGATGTCAAAACAGCCGGTTTTACTACTGGAAACTGGACGGTTTCTGCTGTTGCCAGTCTCAACGGGCAAACTAAGACCACTACCGACAGTCGAGTTATGGATATTCAGCCATGAAAAAAATATTTAGCGCGCTATTAGTTTTAGTCTTAGTCGTTGGCTTGTTAGCACCGTTAACACCTCGGGTCAGCGCGGCTACGCCGTTTAATCCAAACAACTTAATGGATGACTTTACTTTTGAGAACACCGGCACAATGTCTGCCGGCAGTATTGATTCCTGGCTAAATTCTAACTTTGCCAGCGGCTGCATAACTCCTAGCACTGGCTTCACCACCGCCGACCCCCAAGGCTGGTCGGATGCCCAGAATAAATACTTATTTGGTTCGAGTGTTTCGGGCGGCCAGGCCGTCCACGACGTGGCTGTAAACTATAACATCAATCCCCAAGTAATACTGACCACTCTTCAAAAGGAGCAAAGCATTGTTACCGGCGGCGTAGGTTGCCATAGCAACAGTCCAGATCCCGCAACGGCAGCAAATAGCCCTTGTGGCACGGCTAAGACTCCTTGCACCATTGCTTGCCCCTATTCTGGCGGCTGTATGAACATTGCCATGAGCTATGGCTGTCCTAATTACTGCTCTGTGGCCGACGAAGGTTTTAGCATGCAGCTTACGCTCGGAACCTGGTTGTTAAGATTTGGTGAGCAGCGAGCGTACGGCAATCTGACCGGATATAAGGGTTACGAAACCGGTGACCAAAACTTCACCTATTCCGGCCCTATGACGCAAGGCTATAGACAAAGAGTAGCCGGCGGAAGCACCATCTACTACGACGGCTCTTACACTACTTCCGACGGCACCAGCGTCACCATAACTAATGGCACCACCGCCAGTCTCTACTATTACACTCCGTTTATTTCTGGCAACCTCAGTTTCGATAATATTTTCCAAGGTGCTATCAGTGATGGCTATCTTGGATTCGGCAGCGTTTCGGCAACCGACACCTTTACGGCACACCCCAACGGCACACTCGTAGCCAGCGGCGGCAAAGTGTATTTAATAAGCAACAATACCCGCCAGTGGATTACCAACGGTGATGTCTTCCAAAGCTACTATGGCTGGGGTGGTTGGAGTTTGATCAAACCGGCAAGTATTGGTGACGCTAACTTGCCTGCCGGTGCAAACATTTCAACTCTGGCGCCAGGCACAATCTTCAGATCTACCAACACACCGACCTACATAATGACTTATCAATCGGGCTCGCTTGTAAAACAAGAGATTTCTTTAGCCGCTTTTAACGCGCTTGGCTATAGCTGGGATCAAGTCACTTACGTTCCGCCGGGCGAAATGCCAACTGCAACGGCCAGCAATATTCTATTCGCCAGCGCCCACCCAGCCGGCACGCTAGTAGTTGACTGGTCAAACGGACGAACCTACTTACTTGATATGCAAGGTGGCCAGTTGGTAAAGCGATACGTTTATGGACCAAACGCCTTTAATACCAACCGGTTTGATTGGGGTAAAGTCAAATCCGCTACATCCGCAGACGTTGCCTTGCCTAACGGCACCAATGTTGACATTGCTCAAGGAACCATACTGTTAGCGCCCGACGGCATCTACGTAGCCGACTATGACGCCAATGGTGTAATCAAGCGGCCATTCGGCCCTTGGGAATGCTTTGCCTACCGCCTGCACTACAGCTTGAGCGATGGCTACCCGATTAGTTCAGGTGCCATGCCGACTCGCTCCGGCTCCCTTTTCACCTGCAGCTAGCTTACTTAACTGATACAATGTAGGTTGAATGAGAAGTTCAGGCCGTCCTAAAGTCTTAGTTATTTCGCATGACAAAGTTGGCGCTAGCATGGCGGGCCCTGGCATCCGCTACCACTACATGGCCGAACAGTTATCGACCCAATTTGACGTAACTGTCGGATTCTTTGACCCCTCCTACGTTCCAGAAGCTGGATTTAAACGATCTTATGATGTCGCGAGTATAGACGCACGTCTATTTGAGACTTCTTTTAAGGATTTTGGCGTAGTCATTGCGCACTGGTTAAGCGAGCCAATGATTAGCTACTGCAACCAACACCAGATTTTTATAGTTTTTGATCTATACGTTGTGGGTCCAGTCGAGAATTTAGTTTCAAGCCTTTTCAATGACCCAGAAAGCTGGTCGCAAAATGACGAACAATTTGACCAGTCGCTTGCTATGTACCGCCATTTTTTTGCTAATGGAGATCTTTTCTTATTCTCTAACCGACGCCAACTAGATTATTGGACAGGATACGTTTTTGGTGCCGATCAGGTTCATCTAGCGAACTACAGCTCCCGTCCGATTTATGACCGCTTTATAAGCGCCCCCATGGGCATCGACACCGGCGTATCAATAAAAAGTACTCGCCCGGTCATTAAGGGCGTGATGAATGGTATTTCTAAGACCGACAAAGTCTTGCTTTGGACGGGCGGCATTTGGGGACACTTTGACGCCCAAGTGTTAATTAGAGCTATGAAAAGCCTCGAAAACAAGCGGCCGGACATCAAGTTAGTATTTTTTGGCATCAAACACCCTAACCCCAGTGTCAAAGAAACCAAAGAGTCACTCGAAACTCAGCGCTTGGCTACCGAATTAGGCCTGGTCGGCAAAAATGTTTTTTTCAATAAAGGTTGGGTTAAGTATGGTGAGCGAATAGATTATTTGCTCGAAGCAGACGTGGCGGTTAATACTCATAGAGCTTCGATAGAAACCGAGTTTTCGCACCGGACTAGGGTGCTAGACCATTTGCTTGCCGACCTTCCAACTATTTCGACCGAGGGTGATTATCTATCTGACGAAATTATCGCACCTAAAAAACTGGGCTTTGTGGTGCCGCCCAATGATGAAGCGGCTCTCGAAAAAGCCATTTTAGATATCCTGGAGCCTAAGATCCTTAAAGAGGTTAAAGCTAGCATCAAGACTGAACGGCGCAATTTAGATTGGTCGGTTACACTTGCTGGTCTTAGCAATTTATTGGTTAATCGGCCCGGAAAATTGGACCGATTACAAATGGCCCCAAAGTTAAAAAAGTCCAACAAGGCAACCCAGGTAGCCAAAAAAGTTCTGCCGCTATCTGTTAAAAAGGCCTTGATAAAAACCAGGAACCACTTAAAGTAATGATCTCAAGCAAACAGCCGCTGGTCTCAATCGTTATTGTTAACTGGAATGGTATTGACGACACTATTGCCTGCCTCGAGAATACCCGCAAGCAGACTTACAAAAACATCGAGCTGGTCGTTGTGGACAACGGTTCTGCCGACGGCTCAGTTGATACTCTACGCAAAATTAACGACATTGTTTTGGTCGAAAATCCAACCAACCTAGGCTTTACCGGCGGGCACATTGCCGGCTATAACGCCGCTAGCGGGCAGTTTATTCTACTCTTAAATAACGACGCTGTCATGGATAACGAATACGTGCAAAAGGCGGTAGACTACATGATCGGGCACGATCAGGTCGGCGCTATCGGTGGCCGCGCCTACCATTGGGATGACGATAATCCGTTGTTTGGTACGACTAATAAATTTTACGCCTACCAGAACATTAACCCTACGACCGCCGATGGAATTTTCACTCAATCAGATCATGGTTATCCTCAAGAAGTGAACAACGTTTCCGGCTCCTGCGTCATGGTCCGTCGTTCAGTTGTTGAGCAGGTAGGCTACTTGCACAATCCTTTTTTTGCCTATTTCGAAGAGTCCGACTTATTCGCCCGCATGAAACGCGCCGGTTTTAAAATTATTTATCACCCCGAGCTGGCTATTTGGCATGCCAATGCCAAGAGCTCTAACCGCAAGGGTTCAACTTTCGCCTATTACATGATGATGCGCAACCGTTTTCGGTTTGCCGTTCGCAACTTTGATAGTTGGTCTCTCCGGCGGTTTCTGCTGTTTTACCTAAAGCTTGGCCTAATTTGCACCGTTAAATTACCGCTACAAGACGAAGAGCGTTACATAAGAAGAGCCTACGCCAAAGCGTTTTACTATAATGTTTTTCGGGGTTCTGCAGCTTTTTACGAACGTTGGAAACTCAAAAAAGAACTTGGCCCATCTAACTACAATCAGCTAATCGTCAGGGAGCAACAACCGCTTAGCGTTGTCGTGGCCTGCAATTCCAAATCGGGCTTAAAGAATTGTCTCGCTTACGCCTCGACTATGGAAAATAACGATGAATTGCTCTTGGTTTTGTCGGACCGTAAGCTAACTAACGAAGCTGGTCAGGCTGTTGCTAAAAATCAAAGACTTCGAATATGCAAAAATGCCGGCGTGTTTGATGTGCCGTCAGAAAATCTGGGAGTAATTTGCGCTAAGAACGAGCTTGTTGTCTCTGTCAATCAATCAAATGTTGGCACTGTGACCTCTCTCAAGAACGATCTGGCCGAAGCTGTTTATAGCATGTTCCGCGGGGGCAAGTGGCTCGCTTACTTTTCCAAAAGCGAAACAGCAGTAAACGTCAAAGAAGCTCTTTCTGTGCCATGCCTGCCGCTGATCCTATTTAGGCGCAGCCTGTTTATTGAGGCTGGAGGATTTTTCAAAGGATCTGCCTTTGCCAATAACCTGAGGTCTTTGATTTGCTATGGCTCGCTGATTGGCAAAATAGCTTCTATAAATACGCGAGTCAACAAGGCCGCCTTGCCGTCATACAGCGATTCGCTCAGATCAGATATTGAACTGTTGGGCATTCTTAACGCTCGTTATCACGAGGCTTTGGCGAGTCGCGAAAGACCTGATGTTACGCAAGCCCGCTTTAAAGAGTTCGCTCAGTTTAGGCTTTACCAGCTTCGCTTACTGATTAAGTGGTATGCTTCGCCAAAAATAACTACCTATCTCAAGCTGGCCCGTACGAAAAATCTAATTCTGTCAGTACTAACAATCAACCGGCAGAGGCTAGCCATTGAGCTAACTCATATACGGAATGAGTTAGTTGGCAGTCGTTATGCGCTCAATATGGAGAAAATTCAACAAGAACGACAGGCACGACTAAATTATCTTCGCGACCATTCCGAAGAAACCGTAATTTTTATTTTGACGCGCGATCGGCTGGAACCCCTAAAGCAATTGCTAGCTTGGCTCAACAAGCAGAGCCTAAAGAAAATTGTGCTCGTCGATAACGACTCAACCCTTCCCCCGCTCGTTGATTTCTTAAACAAAACCAACTATCAGGTACTAGAGCTCGGACGTAACGCTGGCCACCGGGCGCTCTGGACAAACGGCATTGTTAAAACGCTGCTGCCAACGGATTTTTACGTAGTCAGTGACCCGGATGTAGTACCGGCCACCAACAAGAACGTTCTGCCCCATTTATATGAGCTCCACAACCTCTATCCTAATTACCTTAAAGTGGGCTTGGGGCTCAAGATCGATGATTTGCCAGATCACTACAGATTGAAGAGCGACGTGATTGCATGGGAAAAGCAGTTTTGGACAAAACCCGTTCAAGAGGGTGTTTACGAAGCCGGAGTCGACACCACTTTTGCACTATATAAACCCGGCACCTTTATTTACTGCATCCACCCAAGCTTGAGAACCGGCGATCCCTACACGGCAAGGCACCTCCCGTGGTACACAAATAGCGACCAACTTACAGATGAAGAAATATTTTATCGGTTGCGCGCCGACCAAGCAGTTAATAGCTGGGATAAAGACCACTTGCCGGAGCGTTACAAAAAGGAGCTGGCCCGCCAGCGGTCTTAGTCTGGCGTGCTAATATAAGGATAATTATGCCCAAAAGAGATCGAGTTAACTCAGTTGGACGCGTTAAGCTCGCGTATTTATCAGATGAGCCAAACGCTAGCTATGCTGACGACGCAGAAGACCAACTGCTTGAACTCTTTATGTCTGACGACGCCAACAAACAGCGTTTTGAGATTCTGTCCAACAATCCTCCTTGGTCGCTTTATTATCATCTTTCGCCTCAGCGCGGCAATATCATTGGTTGGTATGAATTTGAGCCAGATGTAAAGGTTTTGGAAGTAGGGGCTGGCTGCGGCGCCATAACAGAAGAGCTTTTAAGGCAGGATGTTGATTTAACAGCGCTAGAGCTCACCGAAAAAAGATCGCTCATTAACGCTTACCGGAACCAAGGATCTGCCCTGAATGTTGTGGTTGGCAATCTCGAGGATTATCAGCCAGCCGAGCTTTTTGATTACGTGGTTTGTGTGGGTGTTTTAGAGTATGCCGGAAGTTTTATTACCGACAAGGGCGATCCATATGTCGAATTTCTCAAGCTGCTCAAACGATGCCTCAAGCCTTCCGGCAAAATAATCTTAGCCATCGAAAACCGGCTTGGTCTCAAATACTGGGCAGGCGCACGCGAGGATCACACTGGTAAATTTTTCGAGGGCCTGAACGGCTATCCCGGCGATAAAGCTGTGCAAACCTTCGGCAAGGCCGAGCTTGGTAGTCTTTTTGGTGCAGCCGGTTTTTCAGAACAAGATTTCTATTATCCTTTCCCAGATTATAAATTGCCGCTACTTATCTATAGCGATCAATACCTACCAGGACGAGACTGTGAATTCCCGCTTGGCTTATTACCGGTTCAGCAGCGCGATGCCTCACGCCATCAACTTTTTTCGGAACAGATGGCTATGCTTTCCCTGGAAAAAAATCAGCTATTCGACCAGTTTGCTAATTCCTTTTTGGTGGTAGCAAAATGAGCCAGCCGATTTTTTGCGTAAGCGTGAGAGATCGCAAAGATAAATTCGCTACCCAAACTATCATAAAAAGGACCGGGGGTAAGCTGGTGGCTCAGAAGCAACCACTCAATAACGCTTCCTGCGCCCATATCGCAAAATTAGCTGAAACCTATAATAGGTTAGCCGACGTCAAAAACCTGAAAAAGACGGCAACCATAGTGGAAACGTTCATTGTCGGCATCAGCGCCCATTCTTCCTATGTAAAAGGGTCAAATCCTGAGAGACTTCTGGTTGAAGCCCTTAAAGCCGGAGATCACAAAGCAGTTCTCGATCTATTCGCAAAAATAGAAACTATTATCTCATCTTTACCAAGCACTACCGCTAACCCCGCCATCAATAAAAACTACGTAAAAGTTTTTGGACCGACATACGACTCCAACCAAAAATGCGCCAGTCTCGGACTGGTGGATCTAAACTTCGACAATTTTATTATCGACGCTAGTGGCTCCTGGAATTTATTCGACTACGAGTGGTGTTTTGATTTTCCTGTACCTACCGATTTATTGATGGGCCGAGTGCTTTTTTGGAGCCTACTGCGTCGCTACCAAAACCTAGTAGTGATGTTTGCCAACAAATACGATTTGATGGAAGTTGCCGAGAACTTGTATGTTCCCGCCTTTGTTTACGAAAAATATGAGCGGATTTTCCTAAATCTCACCAATCTTATTTTAGCCGAGGCTCACTTCAACAACTATGTTCTCGAGGTTCAATCCAACGTGTCTGACCAGATGGGAATTAAACCCTTCGACACTCCAAGAAAAGTCGCCGGTAGTGAAATCTACGATAAATTCATGGCCAGCAGTCCACTTGACGCGCTAGATAAACTATCTGTCGAAGCTGCCAAGCAATATGAAGAAATTTCTCATTTAATGGCTGTCAATCAAGATTTAGAACAAAGGTTAAACGAGATTACCCACTCCAAAGCCTTTAAGTATGCCCGCAAGCTTCAGCAGACTCGCGGTCGAATCAAGGGCAGCCGCTAATCCTTAATCCCGATACCACTAATTCTTTGCAGCAAATAATTGCTCCAGAACTTGTCATCGAATTTTATTAGTCCATCCTTAGCCCAGATGAAGTCGTGATCCTTCTTAAAGTGGTCATACTGAAAGTGCCAGCCTTTTTGGCGTTCTTCTTCGAGAATTCTTGGCAAACGTTCTTTAAAAATTTTTTTACTGGCCTGATTAGTGCTCCGCAGAGGATAATGTTTGAGCACAAATTTAAGAGGATAGATTTTGCGCCCTTCGAAAGCTGCCTCGTGGCCTCCCGAGTTAGCTAAACTAATTGATGGCTGTTTTTTCCAGCCTTTTACCTGAACAAAGTGTCCCGATCGACTTCCAAACTCAAAGTATTTAAAGAATTTTTCTGGGTCGTCTTTGGCGCCAAAACCATCTTGGGTCGGCCTAAAATCCAAGACAGTGAAGTCGATGGCGTTATAGCCCAAGCTATCAACATAAGAAATTGCTCGTCGTAAAGATGTGCCTGGCCACGGCGATAACCTTATCTCGTCAGAATCATGATGGATATACCAGTCGTAGCTTGACTCAGAAGCAATTTGCTCAACGCGCGATAAAATACCTGTCCAGTCATAATTTTTTACGCGTTTTTTCGGAAACATTTCTATTTTGACTCTACCTGGGTTTCGTTTAGCCAAAGTTTGAACAATCTTATGGCTGTTGTCGTTCGACCAGTTATCGATAACATGGACGTCTACACCCTCTTCTAGCAGGTGTCTTACGGTGTGTCCAATTATGTCCGCCTCGTTATGGAGCGAAACAATAGCCAGCACAGATTTTTCGGTCTTTATTTTTGGGGGATAGGCTTGAGTGCCGGTAATGATTAACCCCTGATTTTGATTGCTTAAATAGCCGCAGTTAACGTTCTGGCAACCGGCTTCTTTTAGCTTTAAAATAATTTTCTTAAGATCGTCCGCTCTTTGGACAGAAATAACAAAGGGCTCAAGTTTAGACAGGCTGGCGAGCTTATTGATTGATGTACCCCCCCCGGTAAGCCTAACAGTGCTTGGAGCAGAGCGATGATTTATATAATTAACAAGGTCGTTAACTTGAGCAGAGTTGGCCCCGTCCCTTAGTTTCCGGATATTAAACCTAGTGAGTGCGGGTTTTTTGACCCTGATTAATTTAGCTGCCACTTACCATCCAGGTTCATTATTCCGAATTTTGATTTACTTGTATTTTTTGGCGTGGCGGCAAAGCGCACTGCATTCGGCTTACGATCTAGGTAGCCGCCCTGCTCATCATAAATAGCAACATCAATCTGATAGCCGCCTTCTAAAAACTGCTCGGCGTTTATGTTGCATTTAATAGTATGTTGCGTCTTTTTGGCGAGCTTTAGTGGTTTTTCATCTTTAGAGTTATAGTGTGCAATCAAAGTCCCGTCGTCTCTAATAATAGAAAGTCCGGCTACTACGTCGGTGTCGACAGCGGCACTCAAATCCATTTCGAGCTTTAACTCTTTCTCATTCTTGAGTATCAGATCGGTTTGTCCGTTAAGCCTGGTAGACTTAATCTTCACTTGCCTGCCATAAATCTGTTCGCTATCGCTGCCACGTTCACTGGTAGCCATGTTTAGTAAGCGATAGCTAGCGGCAATATCACGGGGACCACCGGCTTCAACCAGTTCTCCTTTGTTAATTAAAATAGCTCGGTCGCAGTATTTCTCTACGGCACCCATGTCGTGGGTAACCAAAATAACGGTTGTTTTTTCGTTCTTTAAGCGGTCAAAATGTTCAAAACATTTGCGTTGAAAAGCCGAATCGCCCACCGCCAGCACTTCATCGATAAGTAAAATATCGCTTTTGGCCCTAATGGCAATAGAGAAGGCCAATCTAACTTGCATGCCCGAAGAGTAGTTCTTGAGCTTTTGGTCCATGAACTTTCCAAGCTCAGCAAAATCAACAATATCTTTGTACATTGCCTGCATTTCCTTGCGAGAAAAACCAAGCAACGCACCGTTCAAAAAAACGTTTTCGCGGCCAGTCAGTTCGGCGTTAAAACCAACGCCAAGTTCTATAAAAGGCGTAAGTGTGCCCTCTACCTTCACCGCGCCGCTGGTCGGCGAATAAATCCCAGCCAATACCTTGAGCATTGTGCTTTTGCCGCTGCCATTGCGACCAACTATTCCAAAAAATTCGCCTTTTTTAATCTCGAATGAAACATTATTAAGCGCCTTTTGCATTTCAAAATTTTTATTGCGGCGGTAAAAATTAACTACAGCCGACTTAACCGAGGTATTCTTTTCGCGGGGCAGCTTGAAAACTTTACTAACACTATCGACCGAAATTGCCGTATCGCCGTCCACTATATATTCTCCGCGAAGTATTTAGATTCTTTGATGAAGTAGGTTAATCCTCCGGCAAAAACCATAACCACTATTACAAACGGGGTGAATTTTAGCCAACCGCCGGCGTATACACTAAAGGTCGTAGCCGTTTGATGGGTTACAACCGTGTAGCGAGCGTCCTGAATTGTCTGGGCCATAGGGTTAAGCATTATAAGTTTTTGAAAGGTTAAGTTAGTGATTCGAGCCAGTGGGTACAAGATTGGGGTAAGGTAAAAACCCGCCTGAAGAATGACTTCCCAAATGTAGCCAACGTCCCGGTATTTAACAAAGGCGGCAGACAAAAACAACGATATACCGAGCGCAAAAACATATATTTCTAGTAGGATTAGCGGGAACCACAAAGTTGTTTTCAGAATATCAACATGGTTAATAGCCATAAAAACTCCCACCACAATCAAGTTTAGGACTAAGTTAATTAAAGCCGATAAGCTGCTCGACAGAACAATAATCCATCTAGGAATCCTAATTTTGCGAATAAGATCACCGCGGGCCACAATTGAACCCTGGCTCATCACCGTCATTTCATTAAAGAAGTTCCATATAACTATGCCCAGGAGTAGATATATCGGAAAATGTGGCACCTCGGTGCCAAGTTTTAAGAATTTTACGAATACCACGTACAGAATTACAAAAATCAAAAGGGGACGAAGCAAAGACCAAGCATACCCCAAAACAGATCCTTGGTAACGCAGTTTAAAGTCTGTCCGAACCAGCTCTGATATTAAAGCTCGATTCTTCTTCGATAAAGCATGTCTAAACATAGTAGCTTAAAGTATTATAGAGGAGATGGGCCCGTTTAGTCGATTGATAAGCTACCCCTTATGAAGAACAAATCACTGGTTTCGATTGTCAACTGGAACAATTCTGCCGCTACTAATGCTTGCCTGTTTGGTATTGCCCAGCTGCCTAAGGAAGAGCAGCCCGATGTCGTAGTGGTGGACAACCACTCGCTCGTTGATCCGCTCAAATTAGATGCGGCTGTAAAAAATAAGCTTCGCTCTTTAAAAGTCATTGAAAACTCCGATAACCTTGGTTTTGCCGGTGGCCACAACCCAAATATAAAGGCGGCCAAAGAATCAGGCTATGCCTATGTTTTTGTCCTCAACCCCGACACAGAAATTATCGACAAAGAGGTTTTTAAAGAACTGGTGGCAGGACTCGAGGCCAATAAGTCAGCGCTGGCGGCTGCGCCCACAATACTCAGTAGCAACAAACCAGCCGTCATTTGGTACGGTGGTGGCCAGTTATCTACCAAGACGTCAGTTGTCAAACACTTAGGAGTCGGCAAGATAGCCAGCGCTCAACCGGGCTCGGCAAAAACAGTTAGTTTTATAACCGGTTGTTGCTTCGCTATCGCCTTAAAACGAGCTGATCTAAAGCAACTTTTATTCCAAGATGAATACTTTCTTTACTGGGAAGATGCCGACTGGTGTGCCCGGGCCCTTGGGGCAGGTTTTGAGCTTCTTTATTTGCCCAATGTCAAAATTTTGCATCACGTATCTTCTAGCTTAGGCGTTCGATCACCGGCCTATATTTACTACAATATCCGCAATCACTTTTTATTTATAAGAGATCGTGTTGGCGGCTTATATAAATTTGTCGCCTTTTTGAGATTATTGTACATAAGCCTTAAGTACGTGATTAACATCTGGTTACGTTATTCGCAAAAACACCAGGCCGCTAAAGGGCTTTTTTGGGGTTGGGCAGACGGTCTGCGCGGCAAAAGCGGCAAGCTGAAGAGGCGATTATGAAGAAGCTTTTAATTATTTCTGGCTCACTGCCGCCTATTCGATGTGGAGTTGGCTATTACACCCAGCGACTAATCGAAGAGTTTTCGACCCAAAAAATTAGCTATGAAATACTTTCGACCACTGGTGTTGATCAAATTACGGTTCCACGGTTACGAACAGTCAAAAACTGGAAGCTTACAACTTTGGTCAAAATTAACCGGCAGGTAAAGCAGTCTGGCGCCAGCATTGTTCATGTTCAGTATCCGGCCGTTGGCTATGGTCGGCAGCTCGGCATCAATCTACTGCCTTATGTTTTGAGATTAAGTGGCAAACGCGTGCTGGTAACCCTGCACGAGTATCACGAGTCCAGACTCATCGGCAAGGTTCGTGATTTTATAACCGTTCTGCCGGCGAATAAAATAATCTTGTCTAACGAACAAGACCGACTAGCCTTGCCTGGATTTTTGCGTAAAAAAACGGTTGTTATACCAATTGGTCCGAATATCAAAAGAGTGCCGGCCGATCCGAGCGTTTATTCCGGTTTAATGAAGTCCGGCGGACTGGACAACCAGAAACCAACCTTGCTTTATTTTGGCTTTGCTCAGCCCAACAAAAATCTTGAGGTGTTGCTCGACGCCATGGTCAGCGAAAAACTCGCGGACTACCAACTTTTGCTACTCACCGAACTAAGCGCCCAGGATAGTTATCAAGCCAAAATTTTGAAGCAGATAGACTCTGTTAATTCTGCTAAAAAGCGCGTGGCTGTTGCCGGGTTTTTGAGCGACGAACAAGTATCAAGGGCTCTTCAGGCTGGAAAATATTTCGTTCTACCCCAGCACCAACCCCTTTCGGCCAAATCAAGCACAGCCATCACGGCGATTACCCACGGACTGCTTTTAATCAGCAGCGGCTCAAAAAACCCAACAGAGACGCTACCCTTTATCGACCGCCAGAACAGCCGTCTGATATTAGGCCCCTCGCCAGAAAAACTAGGCGGGGCTGTAGCGGAACTGGAAAACTCCAAGGAACTCCAAGACACCATCGAGTCTGGCTCGGCAAAATTAGCCGATTATTTTTCGTGGCAAAATATTGTTAAGCAACATATGGAGATTTATGGACAAAATTAAGCATGTCGTTATAGACGCCCGGCCGATCAGCTCCTCTGGCTATGGCACCTATCTGCGGGGGTTGTTAGAAAATCTTGGTAAGATTGACACCGCCACCAGATACACAGTTTTGGTTTGGCCCGACTACGACCGCAAATCCCTGAAATTGCCTGCCAATTTCAGTCTCCAAAAAGCCAATTATCCGATTAATGGCAGCTTGAAAGAACAGTTTAATTTAGCCTGGCGGCTTTATCGCCTAAAACCAGATCTTGTTCATTTTGCCATTACCCAGCAACCGCTACTTTATTTTGGCAAGTCGATTACTACCGTCCACGACCTTACGGCTCTACGCTTTAGCAACCCCTCCGAAAACTTTTTAAAGTTTAAGTTCAAGCAGCTGATGTTCGGGTTCATGCTTTTTTGGATCGGGCATAAATCAAAGATATTAATAACCCCAAGCGACTATGTACGCCAGGATGTAGCACGCTTTGCAAAAATTAATCCTAAAAAGATCTTGGTAACTTACGAGGCAGCAACAAATTATAAAGATAAGCCCAAAAAGGTGGCAGGCCTAGTCGGCCAGAAGTTTGTTATGTATGTTGGCCGCCCAAACCCGCACAAGAACCTCGAACGTTTGATTGAGGCTATGCAAATTGTCCAAGCTAGCCATCCGGAATTAAAGCTAGTGCTAGCCGGAAAAAATGATAAGAATTACGAAAAAATAAAAAAGCTGACTCAAGAAAATAACTTAACAAGTCAAGTTATTTTTACTGATTTCGTTTCTGACGGCCAGTTGGTTTGGTTATATAAGAATGCCTTGGGTTACGTATTTCCTTCTCTGAGCGAGGGTTTCGGGCTCCCTGGCTTAGAAGCTATGAGCTATTCCCTGCCGGTTGCCTCCAGCAACGCTTCTTGCCTGCCAGAAATTTATAAGGACGCGGCTCTCTACTTTAACCCAGAAGACACTAAGGGTATCGCCAGCAAAATAATACAGCTGGCTAGCAGTCCAGGCCTGCGCAAAGACTTAATCCATAAAGGTTTAGTTCTGGCCAAAACATACTCCTGGCAAAAAACAGCCGAACAAACCTTAGATATATACAAAAAAGTTCTTGGGTAACAGTTATTCAGCGTCGGTGGTTTTGTCGCCTGGTTTTAGTACAATGTGGCGATCACGGCCAAAACCAACCGATTCGGTGATTAGTCCGTAATCGTCGGCAGCTTTATGAACAGTACGGCGATCAGCCGGATTCATAGGTGCCAGCTCCTTGGGTTGACCAGATTTTTGAACTTCTTTAAACCAAGTCTCGGCTTGTTTTGCTAGTTTCTCGGCGTGCTGCTTTTTATAGCCGGCAATATCAATGTTAACGCGGGTGTGGCTAAAGTTTTGGTTCTTAAGAGCTGAGGCAATTAGCTGCTGTAAAGAGCGCAGCGTGTCTCCCCGACTGCCAATCAAAAATCCATTTAGGTGTGTCGAGGGAACTTCCAGTTCGATTACTTCGTGGTCTTCGGTGGTAGCATAAACGTCAGTATTTAGACCAAAAAAACTAAGTAGATCCTCTAGGTATTTTTTGGCGTAAAGAATTGCTTCTTCTATGTCTTGATTCATTTTCTCCTCCTTTTTTTAGAAGAAGTTTTTTTGGTTTTTTTGTTTTTTCTGGTCGAGACTTTCGATTCTACCTTAACCCGGCTGTCGGTACCAACCGCGGCATCGGCCTTATCGGCATCTTTCTTAAGGGCGCGTGATTGCTGGACATAGGCTACAACGCTGCTAACCAGCCAATAAAGCGGCAGCGCTACCGCCAGGCGAAGGGCGATTATAAATACCATAATCGGCACCAAAAATTGGGTGCTGCGGCCAACTGCGGCATTCACCTCGCTCTGATCGGCCTGCTTTCCGGTGCCGGCCTCGGATAAGATTCGGCGCAAGCTCCTGGCCTCTGGATCTTGGGGCATTAACTGCTTGGTTTGGAAGTACTGAGCGATGGCGCTGGCAACCACGATAATCATTGCTGTCCAGTAAATTCCACTGGACTCAATAGCTGTTCTGGTTAGGTTAACCACCCCAAACAACGAATCGTCGAATTTATGAATATCGCCAGCTAAGGTTTTTAGCCATGGCAGGTTATGCATAAAAGGGTAAGAAAAGCTGATGATTTGGTGCGGGTCGTCAATAATCCGGCGCAAGCCGCTATATAGACCGATTAGGATTGGGATTTGAACAATAGCTACTAGCAAGCTGGCAAATGGATTAATTTCGCGTTCGCGGTAAAGCTCCATGGTCAGCATCGATTCTTTTTGACGATCACCTTTTGTGGCGGCTTTAATCTTTTTTATCTCGGGCGCCAGCTCGCGCATCGCTCGGGCCTGGTGAAGTTGCTTTTTGACCAACGGCCACAAAAGCAACCGGATCAGTATCGTAAATATAATGATGGCTAAGCCAAAGTTGTGCCCGGGGATAAGGGCATAGATCAAAACCAGCAGGTTAAAAATCGGTTGGACAATAATGGTTGTAAACATATAAGGATAAATCTCTCTGGTTATCTACTATAACACTACGTTTTTGGTCCGCCGATTATGTTCGCTTGAGAAAGCTGCTTTTTAACCTGAGAGGCCAATTTTTTGGGAGATTCTTCTGTTACTACGTCGTGAAAAACCGTTATCACAATGTCATAAGGCTCGGCAATTTGATCCTCTAGGCTACGAACGACTTCGTACAAACGGCGGCGAATGTGGTTTCTGACAACGGCCGATTTATTAACCTTGCGACTTACCACTACGGCTAGACGGTAGCTTTTGCGGCGCGGGTTGTGCAGACTTTTTACAGCAAATAGTGGGCCCCTAACAGTGTTGCCGTTACGATAAACATATTTTAGACTGCCGTAGCCGTGAAACCGATGCTTTCTACTAATCATATGTATAGCTTATCTAAAATATTGAGTACTGACACTAGTTCGTATGCGAACGCACAGCGAGGAGCCCTGGTGATCACGACAAAGTTGTATGCCGTAAGCATCGGCGGGTTGACGGCTCCGCCGGCAAGCGGACCGAGAGGCGGTACGAACTAGTGCGTTAAGCGAGCGCGACCTTTAGCGCGCCGGCTTTTTAGCACCTTCTTTCCCGCCCGACTAGCCATTCGCTTAAGAAAGCCGTGTTCCCTTGAGCGTTGTTTTTTCTTTGGTTGATACGTTCGCTTAGGCATTAATTTTGCTCCTAGCAGACGAGCATTTTTTATAAAAGAGTCTGCGTTAATTTAACAATGATAACCCACAAATCTTATCAGTTTTTCCACTGTTAGCCAACTTTTTTCCACAAAAAAACAGGTGTAAAGTTGTTTTGTGTATAACTATTCTCCTTATGGCTGTTTTTTAATCAGACTGTAGTGATTTTTTACAAGCCTGTGGAAAAACCACAAAGGTTTGATTATAGTTAGTGATTATTAGTTGCTTTTAACAAGCAACGGGATAGAGGGCAAAAACACTTATGCAAGACAGCGCTCTTTGGCAAGCAGTCTTAGGCGAAATAGAACTTAGCATTTCCCGCGGCAATTTTGTGACGTGGTTTAAAAACACTCAGCTTTTGCGCCACAAAGACGACATGGTTATCGTTGGAGTTCCGAATATTTTTGTCAAAAACCAATTGGAGCGTAAATTTAACGACCTGGTTTTAAATGTTTTAGAAAAAAATGGCGTTAAGCCGGAACAAATTGAATACAAGATTCACACTGCCTATGCTCAACCGCTGGTGCAAGACACCTCGGTCATTCTTAAAAATCCAGCCGATCAAAAAACACCCGTCCGTCCGCAAGCTAAGACCATTTCCAATGTCACTCACTCTTATCGCCAGGGCCTTAACGAGCGCTACAGCTTTGATAATTTTGTCGTCGGCGCCGGCAATGAGCTAGCCTATGCGGCCTGCCAGGCAATCGCCGCCAAGCCCGGCACTAAATATAATCCGCTCTTTATATACGGCGGCGTGGGCATTGGCAAAACCCACCTAATCCAAGCTGTTGGCAACGCCATCTTAGCTAACAAACCCAACGCTCGGATTGTCTATGCTTCTACCGAACAGTTTGTTCAAGAATTTGTTGATGCGCTGAGGTTTAAGAAAAATACTAGCGATTTTGCCGGATTTTATAGAAGTGCCGATGTATTAATTGTCGACGACATCCAGTTCCTAGCCGGCAAAGAAAAGATTCAAGAAGAGTTCTTTCACACCTTCAACGCCCTGCATCAAGCCAATAAGCAAATTATCATGAGTTCCGACAAGCCGCCCAAAGACATTCCAACCCTAGAAGAAAGGCTGCGTTCACGCTTCGCTTGGGGTATGACAATTGACATGCAGACGCCCGATTTCGAAACACGCTGCGCTATTTTACAAACCAAGGCTAGCGGCCACATTGAACTGCCACGCGACGTTATGGAATTTCTAGCCACTCGCGTGCAAAGCAATATCCGCGAACTCGAGGGCGCTCTAAATCAAGTTATAGCCTTTTGCGAGATGCGAAATGTTGAGCCGTCTATGCAGCTTGTTGCCAGCATGTTTGACATTAACCGCACTCGACCAAAGCATTTAAATTCGCGCAGCATTATAGAAAAGACCGCTAAGTATTTTCAGGTCCCGATCGAGGACATTCTGGGCCCTAAGCGCGATAAAGATATTGTGGTTCCCCGTCAAGTAGCTATGTATATGCTCAGGAGCGAACTGCACTTAAGCTTTCCTAAGATTGCTCACGAGCTTGGTCGCAAAGATCACACCACCGCGATTCACTCCATTGAAAAAATCCAGAAAGAGATCAGCTACGATGGCCCGGTTAAGCAGTATGTTAGCGAACTAAAGGAGAAGCTATATGCTTAAATCTTACTTTGGTTTGGCTTTTAACGCGTTTTTTGGTTGTGTAAACGGCGTGGATAAAGCCTGGAAAGCCGTGGCACAAACCTTTAACTTAATCACGCTCGTCCACAATGTTCTGTTAAAAATATCACGCATGTTCGCGGTTGTGCGCTTTTTAAACTCACTTTATTCACAAGTGTTTAGTATTTTTGCACAAGCAAAGTTAGTCAAATTACCTCTGTTTGGTGTGGTTTTTTACCCATTTTCCGCAAGATCAATAAATACTAATAAATTAAATAGAGGATTTAATTTATGAAGCTGCAAGTCACTCAAGCCAATTTAAGCAAGGCTTTAAATTCCGTCGCTCGTATAGCCAATACTCGCAATACCTTGCCAATACTCGCCAATGTTCTATTAAAAGCCGAGAATAACCGTTTAAGCATTGCGGCCACCAACCTCGATATTGCCATCACTCATTTTGTCGGATCTAAAATCGAGACAGAAGGCGCCATCACCGTGCCCGCTCGTCTGATGCAGGACTTCATAAGTAGCCTGCCGGATGAAGTAATTAATTTTGATTTAAGCGACAATAAACTTCATATAACAACCGACAAGTATCAGTCAACAATTAACGGAATTAGTGCCGATGACTTCCCTGTCATGCCGGCAATTAGTGGCGGATCGACATGGAGTATGTCAACCGACCAGCTCAAAAAATCTCTAAGCCAAGTCGTGTTTGCGGCTAGTAGCGACGATGCTCGTCCGGTTTTGACAGGAGTTTATTTTGGCAATGGCCCTAAAGGAATAAACATCGCCGCCACCGACAGCTACCGTCTAGCAGAATCGACTATAGCTAAAGCCAAAGACCAAGTTAATTTCTTATTGCCGGCTAGCGCCGCTCAAGACTTACTGCGCATAATCAATGACGCCGATAGCGAGGTGTTAATTACCCACGACGATCAGCAGGTTCGTTTTGAATCCGGCGATATTACCTTGGTCGCCAGATTGATCGAAGGCAATTATCCAGACTACAAAAAACTAATTCCGTCGAAGTTTGCCACGGTTGCCAAATTAAAGCGCGCCGAATTAGCTAACATAGCTAAGGTTTCTAGTTTATTCGCCCGCGAAAGTGCTGGCAGCATTACAATTAATGCCAGCAAAACTGGCGCCAAGGTTAGTATTAACGCCATTGCTTCTCAATTGGGCGAAAACACAGCCTCAGCCGAAGCTGAAGTTACTGCCGACGGCGAAGTAACCCTAAACTCGCGTTATTTGATCGACGCGCTAAACGCATTTTCTGGCGAGATGGTGGAATTCTGCTTCAACGGTAAGCTTGAGCCTTGCATTTTACGCAGCGCCAGCGAACCCGACTACCTCCACCTAATCATGCCTCTTCGCAGCTAAATCAGCTAAGCTATATAAATGATTACCAGCATCCGGTTGCAAAACTTCCGATCCTATAAAGACGGCTCATTTGAGTTTGAGCCCGGCGTCAACATAGTTGTCGGCCCAAACGCTTCCGGCAAAACTAACCTACTAGAGGCTATAGTGGTTTTAGCCCACGGAAGCTCGTATAAAGCCAAAGATGTAAATTTAATGCGTCATCACGCGTCGTGGACACGGCTTGATGGGTTTTTTGCTGGTCAGGAACGCTCGCTTAAGCTGGAACAAAACGATGAATCATTAACTAAAACCTACCTTATAAACAATCAACCATTTAAGCGGATTAACCTAGAGCGCAGCCTACCAATTGTTCTTTTTGAACCAGAACACCTGCAAGCCATAACCCGCGGACCGGACCGCCGCCGTGAATACCTAGACGACCTTTTAGAGCGGTCAGTTACGGGCTTTAAATCCCTGTCGGCGGCCTATCGCCGCACCCTCGTCCAAAGAAACGCTCTTCTAAAAAAAGGTTCGTTGCTAGCCAGCCAACAAATTTTTGCCTGGAATATCCGCTTGGCGGAGCATGGCAGTAAAATAGCCGAACAACGCAACCGGGCTGTAGAAGATTTAAACAAAAACCTAGCCAAAACTTACAGCCAAATTGCCGGCAAAAATACCAAAGTAGAAATTAGCTACGACCACCAAATGCCCATCGAAAACTACGCTAGCCGCATGGTGGCCAACCTCGAAAAAAGTTTGAATAAAGAGCTAGAGCGCGGTTTCACTCTGTTCGGCCCTCATCGCGAAGACATTATTATTAAAATCAACAATCAACCAATAAGCGCTACGGCGTCACGCGGCGAAATCCGCACCATGCTCTTGAGTCTCAAAAAACTTGAACTGGCCATTATCGAGCAGGCCCGCGGCCAAAAACCAATCCTTCTGCTCGACGACGTGCTTTCAGAGTTAGATGGAGCCCGCCGCCAAGCTCTCGTTGATATGCTAAAAGACCACCAATCAATTCTAACCACAACCGACGCCGACAGTACGCTTGGCTATTTTTTCAAGAACACCAACCTTATAACCATGTCGAAGCTTTAATGACGAACTGGCGGCAACACCTTGCTAGGAGTTAAGGTGTATATCTTGGCTTCGTGATCAGTGCCTTGAACAGGAACACCGAACTGAAAACTATGGATACCGTCTACCCTATCCCCTGTGGGTACAAATAGGTTATTCCAAACTGGTAAATCATTGCCGCGTTTTTTATCGTTGAAGGTCGCAGGCTTTTTACCATCGATAGAATAAGAGTCAACCGCACCTATTTGTTCAGCAAACGTTAAATCGAAGACTGTAACCTTAAAATCACCAGCATTATAAGCCCTAACAAAAGTCCTAACTTGGTTGCCAAACTTCATGGTGAATAAGTCGGGTTTATAGAATATATAATTAGTTCCACTCTTCAGTTTATACGGATGTTTGGAAAAGTTAGAATCGCCCACAAAATGAGCATGGCCTATGCTATAGTCGGTTGGGGTGTCCGTTAACCATAACTCGCCCGGGATCTTAGTGGCAGAATGGACAACCAGAACACCGTTCCAACCAGTCATTGGGCGCTGATCTACTTCTTGGCTCTGGGCTGCGCGCTCTTGGTCGGTGCGAACAACATACTTCTCCAGACCTGGCGGCACGGGGCCAATCGGCTTCTTCATAAGTTCTGCTGATGCCGTAGGGGTCGCGCCTGAGGGGGCCGAGTCCATGCGAGCAGCACCAGCCTTACCAGCGAACAAGGATAGCGCACTAGCGCCTACAGCTCCAATAAGCATACCTGTTTGGCGCCAGCTTCTTTCGTTTGATTTTTTTGCTTCGCTCATTTTTGTTTTTGCTTAACTTACTGAAAAGCCTACCATTAATTGCCCAAAATGTCAATGATGGGCTAGTCTTGAGTAAAATTCAGGGTCTTTAAATCAATGCCACGAGAGCTTAAGTCGTTTTGAATAACGCTTTGGCAGGAAGAGTTGCTTGGGCCTTCGCCAAGGTCCCTAACCCGGATGGTTAAACCTGTAAAATTAACCAGATCGGCGGTGCATTCACCAATGTTTTCTGGCATGATGCTTTGAAGCTCATAAATCTCTTTTGAAACTTGTTGCCCCTTCAGGGCTACGCGTTTAATAAGTTGACCACGCGACTGGTCGCTAACATTTAGATATGCATAATCACCTGTTTGGCCAACACTGCCGTTGAGTATGGGGTCGCCAAGCGGCATATTGGCTATAAGACCGGCTTTGCCGCTAGACATGTTGTACGACCACAGCGTGTCCTTGGATGTGTAAAGCAAAGTGTTGGAATCAACCCACATAGGGTTAGCGATTGAACTATTTGGAATACTAGCAACCACGTTTAGGTTTTGGTCTAGAATCTCGTAAGTCAAATTACCGACGCTGGCTAGGTGCTTGCCGTTTGGTGACCAAGCAAAACTGCCATAAAGAGATATTTTTTTGGACACAACCTTGCCGGTATTGAACATAATAGCCGCAAAGCCGGCATCCGACTTGCCGTTGTCGGCCGCCGGACTACCTATGACTGCCACGCCGTCGTTAAAGGCGGCGAGTGAAGTAAACGACTGTTTGGCGGTGTAGACTTGCTTAAAAGAGCCGCTTAGCGTGCCCTTAAAGACCTTTGTGCCACTGGAGTAATAGGTATCGCCGTTGGGGGCTACCGCCAGATAATTTGCCGGCGAGACTGGTAGGGACAACCTGTTAAGACTATCGCCGGAAACCGAATAAAGATTGCCGTTGTCGTCCTGAACGACACCCCTGCCCGGTGCGGCCCACTGAGCGGATATTAACGTAGAAACATCACCGACTGTGTGCATCTGGTTGTTGGAATCCAGATGATTTAAGCCTCGGCTAGTGCCGTTTATAAAATATAAGTCCTGGCTGTTGGCTGATATATCGGCGCCGCCTACACCGACCACTGGCTCCACCCCGATCGGCTGAGGGGGGTTGAGCTGCAGGCTGGTATTATGATGAGCTTTAACCGCAACTGATTGGCTAGCCCCCACCGAATTTCCTGTAATTGAAACATTGTAGGTGCCCTTACGTAGCTTAATAGACATAGATTTTTTTGCTTGTTTTATGGGCGTAGAACCACCCGATTTAGTAACAGTAATTGTGCCGTAAGAATCGGTGCTAGTAACTGTTAGATTGCCATTAGTTAGATAACCTTGGAGCCAGATCAAGAAAATAACCACTAAAATGCCGATAATAAAGAAGCTGACCAGTTTTTTTATCATGATACACCCCCTTTGCTTAACGCGTCCCTAAGGTTAGACATGTAGGTTGGCCCGGGGTCGGTGTGGCCGTCGGTAGATTCTACGGAGCTATCGCCGCTATATATACCTGAAAACTTACTGCCGATATGACCGCCGCTCCATGCGTCGCATTCCATATGGCCCATCAGGCCAGATTTTTGAATGAAGTTCTGTTCCATTTTGATATTATACTTCTGCATTAGCTGGGCTACTAAGGCCACGACAGATTTGAACTGAGCCTGGTTGCCCAGCAGGGTCGATTCGTCTTTACCGACAATCTCTATGCCAATATCGGCGTCGTTAAAGTTAATAATATTTTCGGTCACTACATCTAAACGAGACGTTAGCTGATAAATACTGCCGTCAGGCAGAACGGTTAGTTGAACGCTGCAGGTATGGGTCACGTGGTTGCAGTGCTTGCTGCCGGTTGGGTCTTTGAGGTCGCTTATAACGTCTTGAACCGTTTGTTCGTTGCCAGCGGTATAGTGAACGCCGATCATGGTCGGCGGATGACCCATTAAACCGTCGCCCGTACCAAAGCTGCCATCCTGATTTATGGTTATAGAGCCGAGCGAGGAGCTTCCACTGCAGCCAGTAGGTGGGGCGCTGGTGGTAGTCGAAGTGTCGACTGTGGCAGGGGCGCCAGAGCCACCACCGCTAAAGCTCTGAAAAGCCGCCCAAACATTGTTGGCGTAAGAACCGTTGGGGTTGGGGTTGCCGCCGGGACCTTCGTTGTATTTCCAAGCTACGTCCCTGACAGCGGACTCGTTGTTGGCGGTTTTGCCGCCCAGGTCTGAAAGATAGTTGGCGCCTGCAAAGGCCGCGTCGGTTAAGTCTTGAACATCTTTAACTCCGTCGCCATTACCGTCCTGCGCGTAAGATGGCCAGGTGTTGGGCTCGAATTGAAATGGACCTTGGGCGCCGGTTGGCGAAGAGGCCCACGGACTTCCATGGCCATAAGGTGGAGGCGGGTCCGGAAAGCTGTTGCCGTGTTCGCCGCCGTAGAATATGGACGCCAAAAGCGCCGGTGGTATGCCGAACTTCGAAGCGGCAGCGGTAAAAATGCCGTTGTAGGGCGACGGAACCTGGGATGGCAGGGTTCCACTACCTAAGCTGCAGTAAGGAGTTGAGGAAGACAAGGCGGCATCAAAGTAGTAAATTCCCTGATCAAATAGTTTAATTTGCTCATCGCTTAGAGCAAGAGTGCCAGAAAATGATACCCCAATCATTAGCATCGAACATACAATCATCAATGAAAGTCTTTTAAGATTCTGATTAGATTTAAAAATCCTCATACTAAAAACCTACGTGGACATGATTCATGTGTTCTAGCTCTGTACTTATTCCATAAAAACCCAGACACGAAGAAGTGCAAAGTTGACCATTGGCGCGCTGCTGGGCCTGAAGATCGGAGTCCTGATGGTTGCCATAGCCAAACGAGATTAGCTGCTTAATATTGAGATCGGAAGGCAGATTGTTATTGAGGTATTGATCCAGGCCCAGAGTTAAGCTTTTGGCCTGGGCCGAATCGTTATTAACAAACACGCCGTTGATGGAATCTATGTCTACGGCGTGACCGCCAGAGTGGCCGCCCAGACTATCAAAGCTGTGGTCGCCGCACAAGGCGTAAGTGCCTATTTTAAAGTTGCCCACCTCTATCAAATATAGAATTAGCTGTAGAACCTTGGGATCCAGATTCTGAGCCTTACAGCCATCACTGCCGGCAATACTTTGGTTGCTGGCCACTTTTTGTAGATCGGTGCAGTCGCCGGGGTTGTCGCATTTGTACTGGCCGGTGCTGCGGTAGTCTAGGATTTTTTGGGCCAACTGGGAGTTATCGCCGGTATCGGTAGAGCCGGTAGCCCCGGATCCAGAACCGCTGGACGATATGTCGTTAGCGTTGGCGCCAATGTTGGTGCAGCCTTGGGTGTCGCCGGCATAGCAACCCATACTGTCGGCTGTTTCCTCGTCTAATATAAAGAAGCGCAGGCGCTGCCAGTTGGTGGGATCAAGTCCGGTGGGGTTGGCGCAATCAGCAGGGTATTTGTTCTTGTTATACACCTCAAATTTATTATTTTCGTCGGATGTTAAACTGGTTACCGCCCAATTACCGTTGGCGTCCGGGGCTATCTTAACGTCAAAACAGGCAGTCGCCTTTTTTAGGTAGGGGTCTTCAGGGCTGGGTTGTCCGGTGCCAGGATCAACACTCAAAAATCCAGATATCGGCTGGCCGGTGTCCGGATCTTTGCAACCACCAACCACATAGCAGGCGTTTTGATAAGGATTTTCGAATCTAGAGTCGTTTAGTTCCGAGGCGCTAAAACCATAAATCGGAAAGCCATAATCATAAGGCACCGCAGAAGCGGCTTGGGCCTTGGGGCTGAATAGGCTGCCGATGGACCCAAAAATATGGCCAATGTTTAGCATAGCCGAACCCATTTTGGCGATGTTTTGGGTGACGCTGGTGCTGGAATTATCTATTAGGCTTGAAATTGCTGTGCGCTGATCATAGGGGTCAAAGATTCTATAGGCCAGACTGTGACTATTGAATTCAGCGGTTGAGGCTTGATTGGTTAAGTTGTTAAGAACGGATTGCTGCGAGGTGCTGAGAGCCACGCCGCCGGCAGCTATCGAATGATCGTTGGCAGCCAAGGCAGCACCAAAGTCGGCCTCGTTACCCCTGTCGGCACCCACGGCTACGGGGTCTATAGCTGTGCCGCTTGCCCAAAGTGATACGACGCGGTCTATCGCGTCGGTTGCTAAAGCTTGCTTTAGACCGTCCAGCGCGACCGTAGCGATATCGCCGCCCAGGAAACCAACCAGCACGCCGGCCGCCACCACTGGAGTACTGCAGGCTACATCAACCGCGCCGGAAAAAGGCTGCATCCAGGGGAACGGAACCTTATTGGCGTTTATGCTCTTTAGGGTACTGTCCGGTGGCACGCCGGTGTTGGCGTGGCCCAGGTTGGCTTGAATGCTCTCGCTATTAATCCAAGAGGATTGATTATTGCTAGAGTCTATACCATCGAGCTGTTCGGCATAGGCGTGGAGGGTATCTAAGTCTATGCCCTGGCCGCTTTGAATCTGGCTGCCAAGTGCTATGGTCCACATTGCCATCCTGATTAAGGGCTCGACAACGTGTATTTGCTCCAAGGTAGCAGCGTTTTTATTGATGCCGTTAACGACACAGGCTGTACCATACAAAAGCCCGGCATTGAGAAATCCGGATTTTAGACTGGAAGCGCTACTTTTTACCGAGCTTTCGTCTCCGCCAGACTCCAGGCTACTGGCCAGGTCCTCGCCGGCCTTTACCAGCTCTTCACCGCCTTCTTTGGCGCTGGCCGCCGAAGATTTTTGATTTTCTGTGGAATTAGAATTGTTTTCGGTGGAGTCTGTGGCGGTTACTTCTGTAGTGCTGCCAGAGCTAATATCTTGATTTTCGCTTTGATAGGCGGCCTTTTTTAGTTCGGCGGCGGTTTCTCCTTTGGTCTTCAAAATTTTTATCGGGTGAAGAGTGACGCCGTCGCGAACTATCAAAAGACGGGTGCCGTTTATGGCCGATAATTTATTTAGCCCCTGAGCCCTCAGCAGTCCGTAGGTCAACTTAATATTTTCCAGGGCACTTAGATCTCTGGAGCTAACAACTAACCTGCCCTTAAGCCCGGGGTTGTGTGCTAAACCGTCGCCGTCAATGGCTTCGACGCCGTATTGATCCTTAATAGTTGCCTTTATTTTGTCGTCGCTCATTTGGGATCCGTCAGGGTTTTTAAACTGCGATCGGTCAACCACATAGCCGTCAAAGTTTTGAAAAATCGGCGAGTAGGCCGACGATAAGCCGCTGGTGCCAATCTTGGCCTCGTAGCTGTCGGCCCACTTATTGGCAAAAACATTGAGGCGCGTTTTTTCTAGCTGGCCGGATTTGGCGTACCTAAAAAACCTAACCTCTTTCAAAAAGCGGCCGTCCTGGGTGTCGTTTTGGGCCGAAAAGTGAAAACGAGTCAGCGTTTGGGCAAAGTGAATAAACTCAAGCGGGCCGGAAACAGTAGTAAAAAGAACGGCTGCGGTAATTATGCCCCCAGCCAGCACGCCGCCGCCCACCACGGCGCGGCGCCGGCTCAAGCGGCCTTTTAGAGAAAAGCGAGACAGTCCCTTGGGGCTCCCCTGGCCTGTGTAGCCGCGTTCAAAGGCGCCCTCGTGCTGCGGAGCGAGACCGCCGACCTGACCACCGCTATTTTCGGCGTTGTTTAATTGGTCCTTATCCGGCACGGACCTTAGGTTGCGACCCGGCTGATCTACGGGCGCATTACCTTTGGTATCATACACCGGGTCTGGGGCGGCCTTGATGTTATCGCGCGAACTAGCGGGCCCGCCGCCTTGGCCGCCACCGCCTAGGTCGCGCAGCTTGGCCCTCTCTTGTTCTTCGCTGTTATCAAACTGGCGTGCCGGTTCCGCCATGCTTTAAACTCCGCTAGCTGGTTGGGCTTGGGCAGCTTCTAGATCCGAGGGAAGCTGGCTGTCTGCCAGAGGTACTTCGGCTCGAGGGGAAGCTTCTTGCTCAAGAGTTGGGGTAGTTGTAATAAGTTCTTGTTCGGTCGGACTAGCGATAACTTGAATATGAACGTGGTTCTGGCCGGCAAAGAACAAACCTTGTCCAACCGGGAACTGGCTGAGGCGCTTCTTCTCTTCGCTGGTTAACTTAAAGACATCGCTTAAAACATCCACGGCGGTTGGTGATTGCTTGAGCAAAATCTGCATACTGGCGTTGGCTACGATTGCCCTACCCATGCGACTGGCCATAAAGTCCTCGACATCTTGAGTAATAGTAGTGATGCCGAGCTCGTACTTGCGAGCTCGCTTAGCCAGACTAAACAAGAAGTTGGCGCTATCTTCGTAGCGCATTAACTGCCAGGCCTCGTCAACAACCAGCATGCGGCGGCGCTTGTCGGCCTTAGTCTTATTCCAGATATAATTCAAGACAATATACATGGCTACCGGGCGTAACTCATCTTCTAGGTCACGAATGTTAAACACTACCATTGCGTTATTGACGTCAACATTGCTCTGTTGGCTGAAGATACCGGCAAAAGTTCCACTGGTGTATTTGCGCAAACGCTGAGCCAGTTGCGGTCCGGTGCCGCCCATGTGCAGCAAAGTATCGTAAAGATCATTAATGGTTGGCGGCGTGCTGCCATGAGTTAGTGGGTCGTTAGTGATGCCGGCTTTTGCGTAAGTTTCAATTAAGGCGGCATCTAGATCGGCTTCTTCTACCGGAGTTAGCGCCGGTGCTACGGCTGCTCCGTTGGCCGCCTGCATTTCTATTTGGGCACCGCCCATCATTAACCGCAGTAAACCGTGCAAAGTAATAAGGTTAGAGCGCAGAGGATTGTCGGCGTCATCGGTATCAATGACCTTTGGTAGATCAAACGGATTAATCCGGGTAACGCTGTTTAAGCTCAGGCGGACATATGCACCGCCGACGGCATCGCACATTTTTTGGTATTCGTTTTCGGGGTCGATAATGAATATTTCCGTACCAAGCATCATAGAGCGCAAAGCTTCAAGCTTAACGGTAAAGCTTTTGCCGGCGCCGGATTTAGCAAACACCACGCTGTTGCCATTCTCCAAACTAAAGCGGTCAAAGATCACCAGGCCAGAATTATGCATATTAATGCCATAAAGAATGCCGTTATCTTGGGATAGGTCGGCGCTGGTAAAAGGAAAGCTGGTAGAAATGGCGCCGGTATTCATGTTGCGATAAATCTGCAGCTGGTCGCTGAACTGCGGCAAGCAACTATTCAAGCCTTGTTCTTGTTGAGCGGTGGCTGCCTTGGAATAAATAAGCTGCTGGCCCAGAAGGCTTTCAACCTTGTGGCTGACAAACTCCAACTCCTCCATTGAGCCGCCGTAGATTGTGAAGTACATGCCGTAGCGGAAGAAACGTTCTTCACCTACCTGTAATTTGTCGCGCATTTCTTCGGCGTCTTGCACGGCTGCTTCTTTGCCTGGGTCACGGACACGGCCCTTTTCGGAATCGATCTGGATGCCAGCTTCTAGTTGAGAAACTTTTTTGCGCAAATTATTTAAAACCACCTGGCTATCTACTGGATGAATAACAATCGACAGGTCCATAACCTCATCGAGGTTAACCATGCCAGATAGCCAGCCGGTGTAGAGCTGACGAGGATAGCCGTAGACATAGTAGGTGCGAGCATAACGGGTGCCGAGCTGAAAATAATTGCCATTAAACACCAGCGAGCTCGGCGCGATAAAGTCGCGCAGTGCGGTTACGCCCTTGGCAAAAGCCGAACTTACCTCTTGTTGTTCCAGAGCCTGTTGCATGGCTGGAGTAATAGGCGTCTTATTTTTTTTGCCAAATAAAGCCATTAGCTAGCTCCTCCCGGATTAGCTTGTGGACTGGTGGCTTTGGTGATGACCGGAGCCGTTAGATCTTCGAAGTTTTTTAACTGCTGGCGGGTGGCGGTGTCAGGATTGTAGGCGTCGTAGTAAAGCTCGATTAACTCCTGGGTGTCTAGCGGAATACTTTGAACGCCGCACTCCTGCAGACCCTGCATTACGGCTTGCACCCGGTTGCGCAACTCTGTTTTAGCCTGTTCCAGCTGCGCCTCATTGACCACAACATGCGTACTCTTGGGAGCAAAAAGATCGGCTAAGCCGGTGAAGAAACCAGTGCTTTGCTTAATAGAGCTCTTAAGATCTTTTTCGTCTGGATCCGGGTATTCAATTACCACGTAAAAACGTTTGTCCATAATGTTGGTTTGCTGGGCAATGTCAGCCAAAAAGGCAACATAATCTTCCATTAAAAGGCCAAGCAACATATTGTCGGTTTGAGTACGAATCTTGTCCATTTTTTCTAGGTAAGGACGGATATCAACTTTTTGGCTGCGGATAAATATTTGAATTGGGAAGTAAAGCGAGTTCAAGAATCCCTGATAACTAAATTCAACGGCTTCTCGCTCTTCGGGGCTCATGAGGTCGAAGTTAATAGACTTGCACATAATTACCGCCCGGAAAGTGCCGTCGTTCATGATGATAATGCCGTCGCGAATCTCGCTTATCAAGAGAGCATTTTGAGTGCTGTTTGGGTTGGTCGCCGAACCTTTTTCTTTAGCAGAAGGCGTAGGCGGAACGCCGGCGACGGGTGGCTGACCCGGTATCGACGGTACGGGCGGCGGGCTGGAGGTCGGCAGAGTGCTTGGTGCTGGAGGTATGCTAGATCCTGGAGTTACAGAAACGCCAGGATATGGTGTTCCCGGTATAAACGGTAGATTTTGATTTGGTGTTTGGCCGTCATTCATTGTTTATCCCACCCCTAGGCGCTAGTGTAGCGGTACCACTATTTCGTCGCTGCCTCGATTAACCAAATTGGCAATCGTGGCCACGCTTAAATCATTACCGCTTTGGGCTAGCTCCAGTTTAGCAGTTTGCACCTCGGGTGTCACTGAGGGTGTATCTGTTTTTCCGGTATAGAATTGGGCCCGTTTGTGCATTTCGTTGAGCAGTTCCTTGGTATCATTGCTCTCTTTGGGTGCGCTTGGTTTAGAAATAATGCCAGTCTTGCGCGCCTGCTCTAGCTTATCGGCCAATTCTTTTTTGCGGGTTTCTTCGGCTTGTTGCATAAGCGATTGGAAATTTTGAGCGGTTGGGTTACTTTGGGCGTCTAGAATATCGTCATCTGGTCGAACATCTATAACTGGTGCCGGTACGTTTAGCACATCGGTGCCAATAAGCCGGTCGGAGTTTTGGTCGGCTGCCTGCAAATAGTCCGGAGACGTATTTAAGTTGACGGCCACGTTTTTGACGGCCCAACCACGAGTATCTAGAGTTTGTGCCAAAACTTGCAGACGACTCTGCACCTCATTTTGAGAAAGGTCTTTGATAAGATGCTGCTCTTCTTTCTTTGGGGCAGTTATTGTTACTAGCTGATTTAGTCCCAGCTGACTCCAAATACGTTGACGAGGTTTGAGTAAAAACTTAATACGCGCTAGCAGCCAGACTTCGGTCGGTTGTTCACGGCCCAATGGACTAGCCAGTACGGCGAATAAAATCATCGGAAATATAAATAGAAAAATGAATACCCACTTTACCGGACCCAGCGCTTCGCTAACCAGCAACTTGAAGTTTATGAAACCCAGCAGTGCTGCCGTAGCGGCATAGACAAATCCTTTAAGGCTCAGCGGCCCAAGCAACTTGTCTTCGGCTTCGATATCCTGGATCACTTTGTAGACTGCCATTAAATTATCCTCATGCTTTCAAAAGCTTGCATCTGCGGCGCGATCGCAGCTTGCTCCGCTTGGCTAGCGGCCGCGGCAGCTTGATCTGGTGTCATGCCGGCTGGCGGGTTGGCCCTGGCGTGTTCGGCTGCGTCTCGGACTCTTTGGGTATAGGCTTGTTGAATTCGTGTAATAACCGAGTTATAGGCAGCAGTCCTGTCGGCATTACCAACGCTGGCTGTTCTAAGTTCCTGTAGGGCTGATATGTGGGTTGCTCGTCCGGCAGGATCGACGTCGTAGGCCAAGCTGTGGGCCAGGGTCTGAGCGGTACTTTCGTCGGAAATAACGCTGGCTTTATAGGCCTCTCTTTGGGGGTTTGGCGGCGCGCCAGCTGGTGGTGCTGTAATGGCGGCCGTTGGAGGCAGGCTGACATTATAGTTGGTTTGGTGTTGTAGGTGAATAACTGTTGGGTCTGCGGCTGGCGGCGGGGCTGATCTTGAGCCTGGCGTAATAACTCCCCCGTCCTGTACATTAGTAGTCAAAGTACTTACGGTTTGGGCAAAAGAGGGATCGTGAATCAGGCTATCTCGGTACGTCATGCCAGGTCCTTGCTCAACATGCCCCAGGCCCTGCCTCGATCGATAATAAGTGATTGGATTGCCGGCTGGGTCGTATGCTACAGCTTGATGCTCGTCTACGAAACGACGAACAACATTCGCAGCGTCTTGATTAATGTTCCCGCTAACATCGGGATTGGCGGTGGCCGCGGCGTATGTCCGCAAAAATCCCTGCAAAGCAGTACCAGCTGCCGCATCGCCGGCTTGAGCCCTCTGCGATAGGTGAGAAATTATAGCCTCAACAGTTCGGCCGTGGAACTGGGCAACCTCTTGCTGGTTGCTGCCGGCGGCTCGCATGATACCTTGGTGTTGGCCATAGTTCGGACTACTAGGATCTATATCTAGATCACCCTTAAGCAAGTGAGGAACTCTTACAGATAGTTCGCCGGCATTGAGTTTGCGGAAAGTGTTGATTTGTTCGCGGCCATGTTCGCTGTTCGTATTGGCGTTAACCCAGTCTTCGACAGTGGCGTAGTCGCGATCTGACAGCGCTTGTTTTAGGGCAGCTTGAATTTCTGCTGAGGATGAGTTTCCATCATTGATAATGCGCCTGTAGTTATCCCTGCGCTGGTCCTCGGTCATTGTTGCCTGTTGAAGAGTTAACTTATCAAATGCGTCTTTAATTTCCTCTTCCTCGGCTCTTGGTACGGCGGCACGGAATTTAGCCATCTTTTCACGTCGTTGACGCATCATTTCCTTTCGGCCAATACCAGGAGGCATACCTATGTAAGTCGGGTCCCACTCACCGGAGCGCAACTTGTCTCCTCTAATAGCGCTGCCAAATTTCTTTCGGAATCCTGCATTGCCACGCTCTAACTCATTGAGTCTCATGGCGGCGCTGATTTGCTTCTGGTGAGCCAGCTCTTTTTGGCGTTCTTGCAGAATCTTCTTTGGGCCCTCGCCAATTTTGCTAGTCACACCGCTGATGGCGCCGTTAGCTTGGGTGAGCAGTGTGCCGCCCCACTTAAAGGCTTTTGGAATAAAGAAATACGGGCCAAAATAGCCCACCAGTACGGCAATAACGTCAAACAGGCCGGTGGAACCATTGTGGCCCCCAATCCAAGCAAAGATCCGGCCTACGGCAATCATGGCCATGATTAGGGGGAACATTATCAACAACCTAGAAAAATTGCTCTTCCACATGTCCCAGTATTTTTTAGTGCCCGGTAATATCCAAGCCATCATAAACAGCGGGAAGAATATTACACAGCCAATAATGAGCGCTGTTCTAATCATTAAGCTGGCCACGGCGGTTATAACGGCCATGATTGCGGCCAGTGCAAAAATCGCAATCCCAAACGGATTTAAAATAACCACTAAAGCACCAGAAAATAGCGCCGCGCTGGTTATGCCGGCCGGCGCCCCGGCGCCCAGATTAGCTATTAGATTCTGCAATTGCATAGCGGACGCCCCGCCCGGGAACGGGAAGAACATAAGGTCTGCTATTCCCTGGCCGGCGTCGTTGGCCACATTAATTACCCAAATCAGCAAATTCCAGGAAATCTGAGCGGCAATAACCGCGATAATTATTTTTGGCAAAACTTTTCGAACGGTGTAAGCGTCCAGGCCCCCAAGTCCACCCAGCGCCTGGGCAATAACCATCACCAGCATGATAATTATCAAAAATATGCTCGATATGTCGCGAATGGCCGTCCAAACTGGCTCAACGCCAGAATTGGCAAGATTCTCATTAGTGTTAAAGTTGAGCTGACCCTGAATTACGGCGTCTAAACCATAGTGGGGATTGCTGATCACATCATCTATGCCAGATAAGATTGGGCAAAATAGCCAGCCAAAACTCCAGGTGCTGGTGTCGCAACTTTGATTGGATACTGTGCCGCCGCCGTCTGCGGGTGTAGCTGGGGCTGCAGCCTGATTGTAGGTGCCAGTTATGCCAACGATCCTATTGTTGGACTGGCTACAGTTGCTAGATCCGTTCTGATAAAAATTACCCGTGTATCCATTGACTGAATCGAGCTTTACGTTGTAGCCACCGCACTGGCTGGAGTTGTTCTGAACATATGTTTTGTTGCCGGCATTCTGCAGTACAGACATTTGAAAATCTGTGGAACAGGTCGCATCACTGGTGTTGCACTTTAAGATATCGATAACAGCATTGCCTTTGCTGTCGGTGTCCCACTGGGCAAATTCTTCGGCCAGCGTGGAGGTGATGCCACCGGTGAGCTTGTCCTGGGGATTATTAACACTAATGGTGATTGGGTCCGAAACACATTTAGAACCGTTAAAGTAGCTAAACGCCGTCTGCGCTTTAATGGCAATACTGTCAAAAGTTGAAGTCGGCGTTAGGTTCAGCTGACCCGTTCTTAATCCGCCGTTGCCATCGCAAAAAACCTTGGAAGTCGAAACGTAGTTAAAATCTTTGTCGTAGGGTTGCTTATCTACAAAAGTAGCGTCGGTGCCAGAAGACCCCGGCAGGGCCATTTTTATAACGCCAGCGTTGCCCACAAATTTGAATACGGAATTACTAACAGCGCTTTTGGTGAAATTAGAGCCGGGCCCGGATGCCTGCGAAGAGTTTTTAACGCTCACGCTATCTTGTTTTATTGCTACTGGATAGTGTTGCTGGTTGTTGCCGGTGCCCACGACTATACCGCAGTTGGTTTGGTTTTGACCGGGCCAAACACCAACATTTTCTTGCGTAAATCCGTTTATATAGGTTTGGACAATCTTGCCGGTTGTAGGATTGTTGCCGGTGATCTGCACGGCAATGGTGCTGTTTTTTTGGTAAGTGCCCGGTGGATAGCTGCCGTCTGCTGGCTGGCAAAAGTCAGCTGAGTTGGTGTAGATGTATGTGTTGTTTTTCTGCGGCGCTACATTGCCGTTTATGGTAAAACCAACCGTAACCGACTTATTGTTTTGGTCTTTTATGCTCACATTCACGGTTTTGCCGCCCGTGTCCGTAAAGTAAAAGGCCGAACCGCCAGATACCGCCTGGACGTTGGCGGTACTAAACCAAGATCCGGCAACGGCTTTAACTGGGCGCGATCCGACTAGACCCATCAGCACGGCTACCGTCAAGACGGTTAAAACTGTGCCCAACCCAAGTCTTTTAGTCAGTCTCATTTTTATTCTTATATATATCTGTTTCAAATAGTACCATAGTTTTTATGCTTGCAACAGATTAAAAGCACTTAAGCTTTTCTTGCCAAATATCGCCAAACTGTTATGCTTAAAAAAGGTAGCGACATGATACAAAAACTAAAACTGTTACTGCTTTTGCCAACGCTTATACTTAGCCTTGGTTTCTTTATCCCCCACGTATCGTTAGCCGCTGGATCAGATGCTGGCAGCACTTTTGGTAACGGCTGCGTGAACAAAACCGAGCAAGAGTGCTTGAGCCACAATAAGTTCATTGCCGATGTTCGTACAGTAGTGAATATAGCCAGCGGCCTGGTAGGGGTTATAGTCGTTGGAATGGTAATTTTGGGCGGTATTCAGTATTCCTTAGCACGCGATAACTCTAACGAAATTGGAGCGGCCCAAAAACGCATTGCTAATGCACTGATCGCGCTAGTTCTCTATATGCTGATATTCGGCTTCTTGCAGTGGCTAATCCCCGGAGGGCTATTCGCATGATTGCTCCCTACCTAGCTGATGCTTGCAGCAAGGGCGGGTTCTTTGGCATCCCACACTGGTGGCAATTCTTAGACACTAGCTCGAGTACCGCAAACGAATGCATTATTAATTTCAACATCAAATCTGATATTTTTGCTGCGGCACTGGGCATACTCGATATTATGCTGCACATTGCCGGTATTATTGCGGTAGTTATGATTATGGTTGCCGGCGTAAATTACTTACTGGCGATTGGTAATCCGCAGAAAATCACCAGTTCCCGACGCAGTATTGTTCATGCGATAGTTGGCCTAGCCATTGTGATGGCGGCCACTGCCATGGTAACTTTTGTAGGAAATTCCCTGAGTTAAAAATATGTTGAAATATATCGCCGAACAAATATTAAATAAAAACGATATCGCTTTGCCGCACACCGATACATCGGCCAACGGCACGACCATCCAGCACGCTCTAAACGTTTTTTATGTGTTAATTGGCGCTATAGCCTTCTTAATTCTTTTAATTGCCGCTCTGCGCTATACGCTGGCCGGCGACAACTCCGAAATGGTTGGGCAATCTAAGCGTATGATTATCTATACCTTTATTGGGCTTTTGGTGATTGGTCTGGCCTCGACCATCGTTGAATTTATACTGAAGGTGCAAACATGAAAAGATTACTTCAGTGTCTCGCTCTTATGTTTGCTGGGGTATTTGCGAGTATAAGCTTAGCCTCGGGAGCAGCAGCCATCGGCAGCTACAATCCGCTAAATCGGGCCTGCAATAATAACACCAACACAAACGTCCAGAACTCGGCCATTTGTCAGCAGGCTAACGAGCAACAGGGCAAAGATAAAAATCCAGCCATAGACGCGATCGCTAAAACCGCCAAAGTCCTAAGTCTGATTATTGGTTTTGCCTCGATTATTATCATTGTGGTTGCCGGCATAAACTTAATTACCTCTGGCGGCAGCCCCGAAAACGTCAAAAGCGCCAAAAGCCGCATAACCTCGGCCATAGTGGGTCTAATCATTGCCGCCCTGGCCTGGGTCCTGGCCAGCTTCATAATAGGAACGCTGTTATAATACGCTTATGATTACCAAAATTAAGACTCTTATTATCGCTGTTCTCGCCCTGCTGCCAATAAGCTTGGCCGTAAATCCATCTTTTGTTTATGCTGACGCCGTTCAAGACTCAATACAGTCGGGTGTTAACCAGGCTGCTGGCCAAAAAGGTGCGCCGAGCGACCCGGGGAATACCATTGCTAACACCATAAAGACCATCTTAAATGTTTTGTCGGCAGTCGCCGGCGTAGCGGCCGTAATTATGATTGTCATCGCCGGCTTTAGGCTGGTGGCTGGTGCGGGCAGCGAGGGTTCTGTCAAGGCCGCTAAAAGCGGCATTATTTACGCCATGATTGGTCTGCTTATTGTCGCCATGGCTCAAATAATCGTTCATTTTGTCATCGCCAATGTATCTTCTACCGCCGACGCCAGTCCGCCAGCCTCGGGTTATGACCAGTCATCCAACGCCAATCTCCACTAGCATAAGCTTATTGACCCAGCACCTAGCATCAATCGACTAAGGTTATTCTGGCCTTGATTTGGCGTAGAGCCTGGCCGTATTGCTTCAGTCTAGCTTCTCTTCGAACGGCGTCTGTCTTAGTCGAGTATGCCTCATAATAAACCAACCTCAAAGGTGCTCCGTGTTTGGTGGCGATATTCTTACAGGCGTTGTGTGAGTAAAATCGCCTCTTAAGTCAGGGTTGCACCAACGTAAAACTCTTTCGTCTCAAGGCTCCTTAGCAGATAGAGAGAGTACATGAGGCGATTTTACCAATATTGATGCTAGGTGCTGGGTTGACACTTCTTATGCTTAGATATAAGTTAAAAGCAGTAATAAAGGAACTATTCTAAAATGATCCAAAAAATCAAAAACCTAGTGATGGCTATCAGCCTGCTAGCCGTCTTTGCGGCGCCGGTGTTAGCGCCAGCGGTTAGCTATGCTCAGAGCACTCAGCAACAGACTATTAATGGCAATTTGTGTGCCGGTAGCAACTTCAATTTGAGCGGGACTGCCAGTCCAGGAGCAACTAGCGACTGTACGACTGACAGCAACAGCTTAAGCGGCAAGATTAAAACTATCCTTAACGTATTTTCAGCCCTTATCGGCATTGTGGCAGTTGTCATGATTATCTACGCTGGCTTTCGTTATGTTACCAGTGCTGGTAGCGAAGGTGGTGTCAAAACGGCTAAAAACGCGATTATCTACGCCATCATCGGCTTAGTAATTGTCGCCATCGCCCAAGTCATTGTTCACTTCGTAATTAGCCAAGCTACGTCCTAAAAGACTATAATATAAAGCATGAAGGCTAAACTGATTGCCCTGATGTTCGGCTTTTCGCTACTCCTCGGAGTGGGCGGCCTTGTGTCGGCCCAAACCGTTCAGCAAACTATTAATAACGGTTTAGAATGCGGCTCTAACCTAAAGTTCCCCCAGTCAACGCCCGACGCATCCTGTGGCAATGTTGGCCAGGCCAGCAATAGCATCCAGGACCTTGTCCACCACATAGTCAACCTCTTATCGGCTGTAGTTGGAGTGGTGGCTGTCATAATGATAATTTTTGGCGGCTTCCGCTATGTGACGAGTGGTGGCAGCGATTCTAGCGTAACTAGTGCTAAAAATACGATTCTTTATGCCATCATCGGCTTGGTTATCGTGGCTTTATCGCAATTGCTGGTACACTTCACTATCAAAAACATTACCGGCTAAACTAGCCTAAAAAAATAATCCCGGTTAATTCGGGATTATTTATTCTGCCCCTAAAACTTAGGATTAAAGAACTTGGATCTTTTTGACGGTATCTTGCTTTTGCTTAGCAAAGCTGACGGTTAAGACGCCATCTTTAAGGACTGCTTCGATCTCGTCTTCTTTGACGGCCACCGGCAGAACGATGCTGCGGCTAAACTCGCCCCAATAGCATTCTTGCAAGAAATAATTCTCAACGTTATCTTCGCTACCGGCGCTCAGTGTGCCGCGAATAGTCAAAGTATTGTCAGAGATGCTAACATCTAGTTCGCTTTTGTTAACGCCGGCAACGCGGCCCTTAACGACCAGCTTTTCTTTAGTTTCATAAACGTCAACCGCCAGCTGGCCTGCTACCGGCTCTTCTTCGTCCCACTCGGCGTCGACAGCGGCTGGAGCGGCAGCTGCTGCTGGGTCGTCGATAATCTCATCCTCGCTTAGGAAAGCGGCGGTGATATCATCGCCCATCAAAAGATCATCTTGCTGTTGTCGGCTACCTCGAGCCATTTTTATCTCCCTCCGAAATTAATTATTAGGTGTAAAGATGAATGCACTTTGAGCCAGGTGCGTTTATCTTTAGATTTGCATCTTTGTGTTAATGCTAGTATAGCTTAGGCATTATCGGGTTACAATATGTTACCATGAACTTTAACAACAGAAGAATTACAACAGTGGCATGAGCGTTTTGGAAAGAGTTATTGGGTGGTTGGCGCCGCCCGATTGCGTGGGCTGCGGCGCCGAAGGCGCTAGTTTATGCGAGCCCTGCCTGGAGGCTAACATCGTTCCTTTTGGCGAGCGATGCTACAACTGCGGTGCGCTCAGTCCGCTTGCACGCAGCTGCAAGCGCTGCCAGGCCGGCTCTCCTAGGCACGTCATTATAGCTACCGATTACGATGGTGTAGCGCAGCAACTAATTCAAGCTTATAAATTTAAACACCTTCGCACGGCAGTTCGAGAAATCGCCACCATTATGACTAATTCTGCTCAGCCTTATATTAACGGTGCATTTGCGAACCTGGACTATGTCATAGTGCCGGTGCCTACAGCCACGGCGCGCGTTCGAGAAAGAAGTTTTGATCACTGCTCCCTACTGGCCCGTACTCTGGCCGACAACTTAGGCTTTAAGTCCATGCCCTGCCTTAAGCGCGTCGGGCAATCCCGTCAAGTTGGCGCTAGGCGTTCAGATAGGATCAAGCAGTTGCAAAAAGCTTTTTATATTTCAAACCCTCAAAAAATAACGGGGCGCAACATTCTTTTAGTTGACGATGTTTTAACTACCGGCGCGACTATTCGCGAGGCGACAAGCGTGTTACGAAAAGCCGGAGCAAAATCGGTAGACGCATTAGTTTTCGCAAAACGCTTATAGCTATATAATCCGACTTATGAGCAGTAATCAACTGGCTATATTGGCAATACTACAACTCACCTTGGCTTATTGGGCGGCAGATAGGATAGGCATTAATACGAGCAACGAAATAAGCTGGATATTGCAAACAATTTCGTGGATATTTTTTACCACCGCCTTTGTGACCTCTGTGGTTGGGATAAAAAAATGGCGTAAGAATAAATTTGCTAAGAAACGCTTAGTGGATCACTTGGCGAATGCAGCCAATCTTATAATCGTAACTGTGCTAATTACCATCGTTCTTTTCTCTGTATTTTTCTTTTACGCTATGCGTGATTTCACATTCTAATAATGGCGGAGAGGGAGGGATAGCGGACTGCGTCCTTCTCCACTCAAGCATGCTCAAAATAAATTCCTGCGCGTGCTTTCGTTCCAACGAACCCTCGGTTGCGCCTGCTAAAGCAGCCGCCCGAGGAACCGAGCCGTACTTTCAGCAATAAAAATACCCCGACCTGCCGGCCGAGGAATTTTTATTGGCGGAGAGGGAGGGATTCGAACCCTCGGTACCGTTACCGGCACACCGCTTTTCGAGAGCGGCACCTTCAACCACTCGGTCACCTCTCCAAGCTGGCTAACAGGGGAATTTTAAAGCTTTTTTTGCCATAAGTCACTAGCCTTAAGCTACAATAAGCGCTATGAGCTTCATTCGAAAAAGCCTGGTAGCTAGCTTTACTAGCTTGCTGACTCTGACCCTGCTTAGCTTAGCCATAAGCATAGGTATTAACCATACGGCTGGTAACTCTGCCAACGTCAAAAAGGCACTGGCCGATAGCGGAATTTATAAAACAATCGTTCCAAATGCTTTAGCGCAAACGCAGAGCATTTCGACATCGGTTGGCAATATTCCTCTGAACGATCCTCAGATCAAATCCGCTGCCGAATCTTCGCTAACACCCACTGAAGTCCAGGGCGACGCCGACAAGATTATAGATAGTATTTACGCCTGGTTGAACGGTAAAACTCAGACTCCGAACTTCAACATCAGCCTAGCGGGTCCCAAAGACAAATTAGCCAACAACATTTCTTTGGTTATTGAGCAAAGAGCCGCAACCCTGCCAACCTGTACGTCGTTATCACGGATTTCTACCGATGTTATAAATGCCAGCTGTTTGCCGCCCGGGGTAAGCCCCTTACAAATTGCCACTCAGGTTAAATCACAGATTGCTAACAACCAAGACTACCTGGGCCAATCCGACGTAACAGCCAGTAGCGTTAAAAGCTCTAATTCTAATCAAAGCATTTTTAGTGACCAACTGCGGAATTTGCCGAACAGATACCAGCACTTCAAAAAGGCACCTTACTACCTAGCAGCCCTGGTCATTTTACTGGCCATTGCCATAGTAATGCTAAGTTCAACTCGAGGCCGTGGCCTTCGACGGGTGGGCCTCGCGTTGGCCGTAGCCGGAATCTTGACGCTGGCTTTTGGCTGGGGTTTCGACGAAGTCGTTAAGAAAGCAGTGGTGCCGAATATTAAAATCTCGAACAATGTTACCCAAACAGAGGTGCGCAGCGTTATTACGGATCTAACCCATCCAATTGACAAGAGCTTTGTGGTTTGCGGCACTGTTTATCTGCTGCTGGCGCTAGTGTTTATTTTCTCGGAAAATATTTTTACTTGGATCAGCAACAGATCGGGTAGCAAAGCCGCGGCCATGAACAAAAACTCTCAGTCCGAAGCGCGGCGCCAATTAAATCCCTAACTCTTTGCTAGAGCCCTAATTGCTGGTTTAATTGATGGATAAGGAGTAGTTAATGTTTAACGAATTTAAAAAGTTTATCCTCCGCGGAAACGTTATTGACCTAGCCGTCGGTGTTGTTATCGGCTCGGCTTTTAACGGTGTTGTTCAGGCTTTAGTTAAAGATATTATTACGCCAATTTTGCCAGTTAACGGCGCCGATGGTTTTGCTTCGGCAACTTTTGCTATTGGCAAGAACCACGTATTTCATTATGGTGACTTCATTAATGTGCTGGTGTCGTTTTTAGTAATCGCGTTTGTTGTTTTCTTCTTTGTAGTGCAGCCCATCAACAAATTAAGCGAGCTAGCTATGCGCACTAAAGAAACCCCAGAGCCCACTACTCGAAAATGTCCATACTGCTTTGGAGTCATCCCTAGAAAGGCCTCTCGCTGCCAATTCTGCACCTCTAAAGTAGAGCCCAAAACTTCTTAGTCTGGCGTGACCAGGGTGCCAATTTGATAATCTTTAAGAGCCAATACTTTTTCTAGCGGGTGAAGGGGTTCGCTATAAATGAGCATGGTTAAATCCCCATCAATGAGCTGGTCTAAGCTTCTTTTATCAACAACTTTGAACTGTTCGTAGTTATCACGCATAAATTTGGCACTAATGGTCGGATATTTTTTAGCATCCTTATTTTTGGCTGGATCTTTATCGTAAACGCCGTCATATTTAGTGCCTTTGAGCACTGCAATTTCGCCGTCGAACACTTTCCGAAAGTCCTTGGCATAAAAGGCTACGGCATTATCTGTTGTCACGTTATCTTCGCCGGTTCCTCCGGCAATCACTACTATTTTTCCCCGGCGATGGGCGGCTAGTACTTTTTGAGGGCTGTAGCTGTCGAAAGAAAACTTCGGATCTTGGTACTGCATGTTCGCGGTTATTAGCACCTCGACCGGCACTTTAGCGGCCTCTAGGGCGCCCACCAAAACCATGGCGTTGCCGATCGTTCCCCAGCGCCCAATTGCGTCGGCGTATTTATCGGCCAAACCCTGCGCTTTAAGGGTATTACCACGGGCTATGTTGCCCGCCCCAATAACTACGGTTAAGCCGCTGACATGTAACTCGTTTAATTTGCGATGAGCATTCGCAATTTTAGCGGCCACTTTGACGGCTGCCCGCCAATGCCCGCCAACTCTCTCATCTTCCAGTAGCTCACCGGATTGTTTTAGAAACACTGCTCTTATCTTTGCCGGCATGAATCACGCCACAGTTTAGCAGCACGCTAGGTAAAGCTCAATGATAAAAATTTTACGGCGGCAGGTACGCTTATCTTAGATAGTAGATAGCGCACTAACTTTTTGGAGGAGTTATGGGAAAGATTATAGTTCGCAAAGAATCCGAAGATCATTGGCGTGCGTTTATTAAAGAAGGCAAAAAGATTATAGTAGTTGACGGCATTTACGACAGCGACGTTGATGCTGCTCACGCCGCGCTGGGCGTCAACGAGTAGCGTAATTCTAAATTAAAAATCACCTCGAGATGAGGTGGTTTTAAGTTGGTACGCGTGGCAGGATTTGAACCTACGACACAAATACCCCACAAAATATATTTTGTGGGGACCCCAACTTCGGCTAGTTCAGCAATTTTGGTGCCCTCAAGAGGATTCGAACCTCTATCGCCGGCTCCGCAAGCCAGTGTTCTATCCATTGAACTATGAGGACTTCAAAAGTGCTGAACCGCAAGCTCGACGCGATTGTCCTGTCTGAGCTACCTGAGCTACACGCGCGCGTCGGAACTTGCGCCTCTGTCTAATTTTGCCCAGCAAAATAATGACTTGAGGCTACGTTCCTCCTTTACCCCAACAAAGGCAAGCTTTGCCGGGGACCCCTTGTTGTACAATAGGAATCCTTTAGTACAATGGATAATTTTAGCAGATAACAGGGGTAATTGCCAGTCTAGAAGCGGAGGCGGCGACTAAGGCGTTCAACTCCATCGAGTTCTTTGTCTTCGTAGGGGAGATAATCCGCCAAAGCGTCAATAATTTTATCTTGATCTTTAGTTTCAAAAAAAGCAGACAGGGGCGGCATAAACCTTTTGAGTGGTGTCAACTCTACGCTGCTGATTGCTCCCTCTTCGATGATAGAAAACGACTTAAACTCCGACAGATGATATTCTTTATCGCCGATTGTTAAGGTGTTGCCAGATAACCCATAGCTCAGCTTTCTAGGAGTTTGATGGGCAAAAACTCCAGCAATTACGCCCACCGCTATGATAGCTCCAGTGGCAAAATAATCCTTGGTCCAAATATATATTCCGGCCGCGATAATCGCCGTTCCCACGCTAAGCGCCAAGAACCATAACGGACCTTGCTTGTGGTCGATATACTCGGAGGCTTCCCAACTTACTGGTTGCGATTTCTTCTTGGTGGAGGTGCCGCTCTCACTAGAATGGTATACCCAATTATTTTCTTCCTCTGCCATGCTTATCTAGTGGTAGACTTTCTGTCGGCTGACGCCGAAATTTTGTTGACTGTTCACCGTCCCGAGCATGAAACTACTCTGTGAAACTGTTGCCTTATTGCTAAAACAGTACAGAAAGCTTAACAACCAGGGCTTATGCTTATTTTAACTTATATAACGGTCTAGATAAACCACCCGCGAGCTGGTATACTTACCTCTGTTTAAGGGCCTCCGTGGAGAGGTGACCGAGCGGTTGAAGGTAACGGTCTTGAAAACCGTCGTGCCGGAAACGGTACCGTGGGTTCGAATCCCACCCTCTCCGCCAGGCTAGTTAAATACAATGGAGAGGTACCCAAGAGGCTGAAGGGGTCGGTTTGCTAAATCGATAGTGGGGCGAAAGTTCCAGCGAGGGTTCGAATCCCTCCCTCTCCGCCAAATTAATGAATCCAGCGCTAGCTGGGTTTATTAATTTGGTACGAGGCGAAGCGAGACAACTGCTTGGCCCGCGTGGGATTCGAACGGCCGGAGCGATGTTTGCCCGCTCAGGCAAACCGCGAGGCGGGCCCGACCGCAAAAAGCAGAGCTTTTTGACGGGTTGGGTCGAACATCCCTCCCTCTCCGCCATTTGATATCATGAGCGTATGGAACTAAAACCTTTAATTCTCCGCGATGGTTCGAATTTTTACCAGCAATTGGCTCTTAAGTACAAAACCCACCAAAAAGGTCTCTTTATTCTAGCCCCGTCCGGTGCCGGTAAGACGCATTTTTGCAAAAATCAAGCGGAGCCTCACTGGATTGATGGCGATGATCTGTGGATTGGTGCCGGCGCCCATCCCGATGGGGCGTGGTGGGAAGAGCCATTAGATGTTATCAACAGAGTTGATCAGCGTAGCGATCTTATAACTATGGAGGCCAAGACCAAAGGTTTTTGGGTCATGGGGGCCTCTAACTATTGGCTAAAGCCTGATGCCGTGGTTGTTCCCGACTGGGAAACGCACAAATCTTACATTGCTTACCGCGAGCATAATAACTACGATGGTGGCGCTAAGAGTGATGCTCTCGACCAAGTTCAGAGCCACATAACTGTTATTAAAAAGTGGCACACCGATCACGGTGTCCCGCTTTTCAAAACTATTCAAGCGGCTGTAGACGCCCTGACGGCTTAACCCACCGCTACCCTGCCGATAGCGAGCGGCACCTTTTGACTCCTAGCCTCCAAGACGGTTTCGCCACCTTTTGGCAGGTTGATGACGACCCCGCCTCCGTAATCAACCTTCAGATACTCATCACCTTTCAAACTGATTCCTTGAGCATCTTTCACAAGAGGACTTATGGTGTCGTAATGGCTGGTAACCCATAGTAGTAGTTTAGCCTCAGGATTCTTGTCATGAAAAGCTTCAGAATATCTCGCAAGTCCAGCAAGGGCGCGTTTTGTTCTGTCCAAGATGTCATAAACTCCCTCGGCCCCAAGCTCACGTCTCTTTTCCTCTTCACCGTCCTTTTCATGTATGGCCCAAACTTCTGGAGTCCATGCCTCGTCACCCTCCGAACCGTGTTTTTGGATCATGTAGTCGAAGTAGCGCCGGTCGCCAGACTTGGCGGCGGCCTCCTTATCTATGCCCCCTAGTCGGTGGTTATCGTGGTCTCCAAAAATATTTGGCTCCCGCAATTTAATAATTGGCCGAATGTTTAAATCTTGCCCTTGTTGATTACTGTCGAATTTTTTTAAACTGTGGTTGGTGTTGAGGTTGAGTATTCTTTCCGCAGGATTGATGCCTAGCGACTCCATAACTTCGATGCAGGCCTGCTGTGCTAGCTCGGCTGTTTCCAAGCTGCGGCGTCCTTTGTTGTTGTACTGGGTGTCGCTTGAGCCAAAGAAAACGTAGGTGGGACTATTTGGATCTTCGTTGGATAGAAGTTCCTTAAAAAAAGCCAAAGCTCGTTCTTTGGCGGCTTCAGCAGCATCCTCGAAGACGGAGCCTGAGCGTTCAGAGCTTCGGTCGCGGTCGTATTTTTCATGCCTCTGTAGCACAATTGCCGTACCGCCGGCCTCGATCTTAGGTGGGCTAATGTCTTCTTTTTCGATGCTCGGGATTGTTAATTCGCTCATTTTTGTTTTTGAAAAACTTATTAAACATTAGCATAATTAGTAAGAAAAATCAAGAGCACAACCTGTTAATATGAAGCTATGAGCGACAGCATTTTCACCAAGATTATTAAAGGCGAAATTCCCTGCCACAAAGTTTACGAAGACGATCAAGTTTTGGCTTTTCTCGATATTCACCCTAAGACTCCTGGTCACGTTCTAATCGTGCCCAAGAAGCAGGTCAAGTTTGTTTGGAATCTGGGTGACGAGGAATATCAGCATCTAATGGGGGCAGCCAAAAAGATTGCAGGACGTATTCAAGATGTTTTAGAACCAACTTACGTCGGCCTCCAGATTGAAGGCCTTGGCGTACCTCACGCGCATGTTCATGTCTTCCCTTTCGAAAATGCCCGGCAATATCACTATGTGCCAGACCAGTCGGTTGAGCCCGACCATGATCAATTATCAAAAATTGCCACGAAACTAGCCTTTTAATCCACAGAATCTCCACAGATTTACCCCTCTAGGTGGCATTATGTGGTTGGCGGTTCATAACTTAACTGGTACTATATGGCTATATGGGGGTAGAAGAAAAGGCGCTGGGGCAGCGCTTGCAAAAAGCTCGCCAGAGAGCTGGGCTGACACAACAAGAGTTGTGTCAAAAGGCGGGCTTATCTTATTCGACACTGGCCAAAATTGAGCGTGGCGCTATTCGGGCACCAAGCGTCTTTACGGTGGCAGCTATTGCTGCGGCTACCGAGGTTCCCCTTGATACTTTGCTGGACGTCAAAAAGGCCGAGCCGATGGCTAAAAAAACCTCTAAAAGTGGTATTAAATTTGTTTACTTTGACCTTAACGGCACCTTGGTGCGATCTTACGAAAAGGCCTTCACTAAGCTGTCGAGCCTGACCGGACTGCCGGTTGATACTATCGAAGCCTTTTACTGGCGATATGACGACGACGTCTGTGACGGCAAGATGAGCATGGCCGACTTCAACAGGGCCATGGGTCAGCATCTTGGAATGGATGATTTTGATTGGGGCAAGTTTTACCTATCTGCCGTGGAGCCTGTAGAGGGCATGGCCGAACTAGTTGATTGGGCCGCTAAAAACTACGAGATTGGCTTATTTTCCAACACCATGCCGAAGTTAATTGACGGCTTATCTGCCCAGCGCAAAATTACCCTGTCGCGATTCTCTAAGGTGATAGATTCGTCCGTGGTTAAAATGCTCAAATACGGTCCTGAAATTTTTGAGTACGCACAAGAAGAAGCTGGTTGCGCACCCGAAAGCATTCTTTTAGTTGACGACGACAAGCTAGCGGTGGTTAATGCCGACAAATTGGGCTGGCAGATCTGTCGCTTTAACCCCTATGACGCCGAAGCCAGCATTAAAAAAGTCAAAGCCCACCTAGAGCTTTAAACTCGGCTAACTCCTCGTTTAGGCGTTCAAGTGCGTCTTGTTCTTGCTTGAGCTGAGCTTTGGTCTGCCCAACCAACTCAGCCGGTGCTCGCTCCGCATAGCTTTTATTAGCGAGTCGGCTTTCTAGATTAGCGATATTTACCTCAACTGCCTTAACGCGTTCAGCAAGTTTATCGGCGTGGTCACGAGCCTTAGTTTTATCTATGTCGAGCCAAATAACTCTGTTTATCGAGGTCAACCTAAGGCCTTCACCCTTAGTAACCTCACGAACACTACCCAGCTTAGCGAGCCTTAAGATAAGTTCTTTATTCTGCGCAACTAACGGTTCACTTTCAAAAACCATGTCGGGCTTTGGTACATTTAGAGTTTTAGCTATGCGTCTGGCTTCGGTAACGATTTCTTTAACATCTTCAAATTCCTGTGATGCTGCTTGATCAAAAGCCGGAAGCTTAGCCTGTTCTATGGCGGCTAGAACAGTGTTCCCCCAGCCCAATTGCTGCCAAATGGCTTCGGTAACGAACGGAGCAAAAGGATGGGCCAGCAGCAAGCTGGTTTTTAGGGCATAGGCCAAAACGCTCTGGTTCTGCTCTGCCTTGCTGGCCTCGATATACCAATCGGCTAAATCGTCCCAAATAAAGTGATAGAGGGTGTCGTAGGCTTCGCCAAACTTAAAACCGGAAACATCGCGGTTTATACTCGCCTGAACAATACTTAACTTGTTAAGTATCCAATGATCGGCGACAGTCTTTGGTTCGGGGTCTACGCTTAAGTCGCCAGAGGCATTAGTTTCAATGTAACGGGCGATGTTCCATAGCTTATTGCAGAAGTTACGGCTGGCAATAATCCTTCCCTTCCCCAAACGTTGGTCATTACCGGCGCTAACGCCTGATATTAATGCCAGTCGCAGAGCATCAGCGCCATATTCGCTAATAATTTCTACTGGATCAACATTGCCCTCGGGGTCGCTCTTGCTCATTTTTTTGCCGGCTTCGGTGCGCACTAAGCCGTGCAGGTAAACAGTTTTAAAGGGAACTTGGCCAGTCATAAATGTGGTGGCCAGAATCATACGCGCCACCCAAAAAAATAAAATGTCCCAACCGGTCTCCATAACAGAGGTGGGGTGGTAAGTCTGGAAGTCTAAACTATGGGCCAAAATATCTTCTAAAGACAGGGAAAAATCTTTGGCTAAATCTTGATCAATCAGTGTGCTCCAGGTCCAAAGCGCGCTAGAAAACCAGGTATCAAGTGTGTCTGGGTCTTGTTGCCAGCCTTCGCCTTCGGGCGCGTTTACGCCAACGTAACGCTCTTCGGCCTTGTACCAAACCGGAATGCGGTGTCCCCACCAGATTTGACGCGATATGCACCAGTCGCGCAAATTGTCGATCCAGTGGAAGTAAACTTTCTCAAAGCGGGTTGGCAGGATCCTGATATCTTCATCGTCGATAACGGCCCGCATAACCTCTTTCAAGCTGCGCAACTGACCCTTCCATTCAACTGCCGGGCGGTTAACGTCTACGAACCACTGCAAACGGATTTGCGGTTCAATAACTCCTTTGCCGCGGTCATTGATGGCGACGTTGTGAATGTAATTCTCATCAATATCAACCATCAAACCTTTAGCTTGGAGCTTTTCAACGATTTTTGGTCTGGCTTCGTCTATACCCTGCCCCGCAAACTCTCCGGCTATGGGCAGTAGCTTGCCGTCAAAATCAATAATTTGTTCTTTCTCTAGGCCATGGCGTTCGGCAATCTCAAAATCCGTGTGGTCGTGCCACGGCGTGATGGTCATGACACCGGTGCCAAACTCTGGATCAATCGCTTCGTCTTTGACCACCGTGGCGGTAATTTTGCCATTGATCCACTCGCACTCAAAAGTGTCGCCGTCTTTGAAGTGTTTATAACGTTCATCATCAGGGTGCATCACGACGTACTTGTCGCCAAACTTAGTCTCTGGGCGGGCAGTGCCAATCTGGAAGGGGCCAAACTGCAAAGTGTAAAATGGTGCCTTCTCTTCCTTATAAACGACTTCGTCGTCGGAGACTACGGTCTGAAGCTTAGGATCCCAGTTAACAATGCGGTGACCTCTGTAAATTAGACCCCTGTCGTACATTTTGACAAAGGTTTCATTAACGCAGCGGTTTAGAGCCTCGTCTAAGGTGTAGCGAGCCCGGCTCCAATCAACGCTAGAGCCCATGGCCTTGATCTGAGCATTCATATTGCCGCGGTTTTGGCTAACGAACTCCCGAGTTTGGCGTAGAAACTCTTCTCGGCCAATTTTTTCTCGACTAGTCCCCTGCTCCGCCAGCCGTTTTTCCATAAGCGCATTCACAGCAAGAGCAGCGTGATCGGTTCCTGGGAGCCAAAGAACGTCTTTGCCGGTTTGGCGCGCATGACGGGCCATAAGATCTTGCAGAGTCAAGAAAATGGCGTGGCCGGCATGCAAGCTGCCGGTTTCGTTGGGTGGCGGCATGCTGATAGAAAAGTGAGGCTTAGAACTCTTGGGGTCGGCTTTAAAGACCCCTGCCTTCTCCCAGAGGGAATAGATGTCGGATTCATAATCTGCGGGCTCATAAGCGCTCGATAACTTCATGATTTTTACAGTATAACAAAGGTGTTAACTTTTTGCCCTTCACATGAAAAAGAGGGCACTAACTACTAAGCTTTTCGTACGAAAAGCAAGTGAAATAGTGCCCTAACATTTCACTTTTTGTTTGATTTTAGCTTAACAGCAACGAGCTTACGTTTTCAACTACATTGCTAAATTTGGCTCGGGCGACAGGGAGTAAGTGTCGGCTGGAGTGTCCATTGAATGGCGGTAATAGGCCAGGGAGGCAATCATGGCGGCATTATCGGTGCACAGTTTCATATCTGTATAAGTGGGAGCAAGGGGTAGTTTGTCTTCTAATTCGCGCCGCAGCCCCCCACTGGCGGCTACTCCACCGGCGATGACTATGCTTTTAGGATTTAGTCTGATGGTAGCTTTAGCTGTAGCGTCCACCAGAGCCAAAAGAGCGGCTCGCTCAAAGCTGGCGGCAATGTCAGCCTTTTGAGCCTCATTTAAGCGCTCTGGAAGCTTAGAAGAAGGAAATGTGTAATCTTCACCGATTAAAGCTTGAGCGGCTCTTAAAACGGCTGTTTTAAGGCCTGAAAAGCTGAATTCGTATTCGCCATCAAGCTTAGCTTGCGGCAAATTGATTGCCTGAGGATTGCCTAGGCGCGCGGCTTTCTCGATGCTGGGCCCGCCAGGGTAGGGAAAGCCCAACATTTTGGCGACCTTGTCGTAGGCTTCGCCGACGGCGTCGTCGCGTGTCTGTCCGAGAATCTGGTAGTCGCCGTGATTCTTGAACAAAACTAGCTGAGAGTGACCGCCAGAGACAATTAGGGCAAGGCAGGGGAACTGAGGCTGGTGCTTGGGCAGCTGGTAATTCTGAAGCTTAGTTTCGGTTATGAAATTGGCATAAACGTGGGCTTCTACGTGATTGACGGCGTATAGAGGTTTGTTTTTTGAGATGGCCAACGTTCTGGCGGTTAAGACGCCTATGAGCAAGCTGCCAATTAAGCCCGGTCCTTTAGTTACGGCGATAGCGTCAATATCTTGCCAATTAGTTCCGGCGTCGGCCAAGGCCTTTTCTATAGTCGGTATTATTACTTCTAGATGGGAACGAGCAGCAATTTCCGGGACGATGCCGCCGTAAACCTCGTGCAGCTTTAGACTGCTGGCCACTATATTGGACAGTAGATTTTTGCCATCTTCCACTACGGCAGCGCTGGTTTCATCGGCTGAGCTTTCAATCCCTAAGATTCTCATAAGCTTACAGTATACTTTAGAGTATGAACCCGAGAACAATAGTTAAAAAGTTCGTGCCAAAAAAAGTATTCAGAACCGTCGAACCTTACGGGCACCTAGGGGAGGCCGTAGCGCTGAATACGCTAAAGGGATTTCCATCTCAGAGTCTAAAAGTTATAGGCGTAACCGGCACCAATGGCAAGACAACTACCTGTTTTCTGATCCATCGGATGCTACATGAAGCAGGTTATAAAGTCGGTCTGATGACAACTGTGGCCTACGGTGTTGGTGACGACATTAAGCCGCAGATAGAACATATGACTACTGCCGGCGTACCAGTGCTGCTCAAGCGGTTTAAGTATATGCAAGAGCAAGGTGTGGATTGGCTAATTTTAGAGACAACCAGTCATGCACTGGCTCAATACCGGGTGTGGGGCGTGCCATATAGCGTGGCGGTTATGACGAATATCACCGAAGAGCACCTAGATTATCATGGCACGTTCGAGAAGTACCGAGATGCCAAACGAAAGTTGTTCAAGCTAACAAACAAAAACCGCAAAGGCCTGCGAACCGGAATAATAAACGCCGAGGACCCAAGTGCGGAGCTTTTTGCCCAGGATATTAAAAATCCAGTAACATACGGTATCAAGAGGGGTGACTTAAAAGCCAAAAACGTAGAAATGAACGCCAGCGGTAGCCGATATAGCGTTGAAATCGGTAGCGACAAATACAACATCACATGCCATTTGCCAGGCAGTTTTAACGTTTATAACTCTTTAGCGGCGTTGGGAGTTGGCCGAACTCTAGGTTTGAGTGTCGAGCAAATAGAACAGGGAATAGCTGCTCTAAAAAGTGTAGAGGGTCGGATGGTAACGGTGGATGAGGGCCAAGATTTTGAGGTAATTGTGGATTACGCTCACACCCCGGACAGCTTTGAAAAACTGTTCAAAGACATCAAGCCGCTAGTTAAAGGCAAGTTAATCGTGATGTTCGGTTCGGCTGGACGGCGCGACGAAAAGAAGCGAGCCGTGCAAGGCGAGCTGGCTGGCAAATATGCCGACATTGTATTCGTAACCGAAGAAGACGACCGTGATATGGACGGTCTAGCCATCATGGAAGAAATAGCCGCTGGTGCCGAGAAGATCGGTAAAATTCGGGAAAGAGATTTATTTTTAATACACAAGCGTGAAGAAGCCATTGCAGCTGCCTTTAAGGTCGCCAAGAAAGGTGACGTAGTATTGCTGCTCGGCAAGGGTCACGAAAAATCCATCCTCTCTAATGGGCCAAAAGCCGCTGAACTGCGGCACTTGCAACAAGACGATGCCAATCAAGAACGCGTGATCGAGCGGCCCTATGACGAAGTTAAGGCTGCTCGCACGGCGCTTCGTAACCGGTAATCGCAAACATTCGTTTATTGACAAATATGCATAAATTAAGTATAATATGCAAGATTAAGGATTTGTCCCAATGAACGGATCTGAAACTGTCATAGATATCCCCGTCGGAATATTGCCGGCAAAATCATTCGAAGAACAGCGTAAAAGAATTTATGCATTGAGAGCCGGTGAGGCTGAACGAGCTTTGAGCCTGACCCGGCTAGTAGAAATGCTGCCTGTAGGCAGCGGCACGGCCTATGAGGCAATCTTAGACGAGGCTACTGACCCAGTTGGCGCTCACGTCTGCGCGGCCGATGATGTATATAGGGTAGTTTTGGGCCAGGACGGCCTGGTTGCCGAGATCCAGCACGTCGTTAAGCTGGCCGAAGACCAAGAGATGACTCGTCGGGCTCATGCCATGGCCGCCCATGTACCTTGGGGCCCGAAGACAAACGGCAGTTCGTTTAGAACTGGAAATGTGGGCGCTGCGCGTCCGCGAATGCACTAATCTAGTGGTCTAGGTCGAGAGTCAAACACTTAACGCCGCCGCCGCTTTTTCGGAATTCTAAAATTGGCGTGCCAATTACTTCAAAACCGGCGGTGCGGTATTTAGCGAGCAAGCTTTCTGACTCGTTGCTGGTAATTACGGTGTGACCGTCACTTACAGCGTTTAAGCCAAAGCCTTGGGCTTCTTCTAGCGTGGCTTCGATAACATTTGGAACAGCGGCTTTTAGGCGTTTTTGGCTGGCTTCGTCGAGGGCCGGCAGGTAGCTGGCGACCGTGTCGTCGGATAACACGGCTAGGGAAGTATCCAAATGATAAAAGCGCGGGTCGACGATTTTTAGACTGACAACCTCGCGGTCGAAGTAACTTTGCAGTTCCGTGGCCGCTTCCGGGCTAGAGCGGAAGCCGTGGCCGGCTAGGATCTTGTTACCACAAATTAAATTATCGCCACCGCCTTCGAAGAAGTTTTTAGCTTTTTTGATCTTGGTATAACCTTTGGCGCGGAACCATTTTTCAAAGTGCTCGGTTTCGGGCTGGCGTTCCGGAAATCGGAAAGAGGAAAGTAGGATTTTGTCATCTATCATCAGGCAGCAGTCGGTGGCAAATACCATATCAGGCAGGCCTTTGACGGGGTCGATTAATTTGACGTTCCAGCCAAGTTTTTCAGAGTAAATTTTATAAAGTTTGCGCCACTGGTCTTCGGCGGTTTCTTCAGCAACTTGGTTTTCTTGGTGCATCCAAACATTGATTTCGTATTCGATATCAAAAAAGTCAGGAGCGCACATCAAGATATTTTTGGCCATGGGCTAAGTATAACAGGGAGAACCGCGGGCTTCTGCTAATGCAGAATCCGCGGCAGGTATCCAGTCCAACAGGGGAGGGGACCGGGCGCTGCCCGGTCCCCGCGAATCCGGCTAGTGCAGGTGCCCGCAGCTGCGCCCACGACTCGTTAGCCGCGGAAGCGGCGTCTCGTGCGGGTGGCTGCGCATCGCGCGCCTTCGACGTGAGCCGAAGTTGCTCGGGCTCGTCTTGGTGAGCTGAGGTTCGATCAGGTTGCCCTTGCGGGCGATGATCTCCCAGATCGTCAGCTCTGCGTCGTCCTCGCGGTGCTCCGGGACCGTGGCGGTCAGGACGGTGACCGAACCGGTGGAGTCCGGCCCAGAGGGGCCGACCACGCGCTTCGGATGCATGCCCATGACCTTCGCGAACTCCCGTCGGATCGGACCGACAGAGGCGGGGTTGGGAACCGCGCCCATGACGTTGACCAGCGAGACCTCGCGGCCACAGCGCTCGATGACGAGGCCATCGATTGCGTAACCCGACATAACGCACCTGCCTTTCCACTTGGGGGGGGGTGGCCTGGAATAAAAAGAGTCTACTCCTCTGATTTTAATCGGTCAACATTAATTAAGTTACGGCAAGCATAAGCTTCATATCTCTTGACAGGAATTTTGGCACTCGTATATCATGAGTGCTAGCTGGAGCTTGAGGCTCCATTCTAGGTAATAATCAGGAGGAGATATGTCTAGTTTAAATCCATTGAACGAGTGGGTCGTGGCCGAGCAAGAAGAGGCCGTGACTAAAACTGCATCTGGCCTGTACTTGCCAGATAAAGCCGCCGAGAAGCCAAAAGTGGCCAAAGTTTTAAAGGTTGGCAAAGGGGTAAAAGAAATTAAGCCGGGTGACCGGATTGTTTATAAGTCCTACTCGACAACCGAGGTCAAGGTTGAAGACAAAGAGTACATTTTAGTTAAAGAAGAAGATATTTTAGCGACCGTAAAGTAATGAGAAGTCTAGTTTTAAAAGGGAAAAGAGCAGCCCGAGCAAATTTCGCACAATTTGCCCGGCGTGACGAGAAAAACCCCAGGTTTGTCTCAGTTAATCTTTAAATAGGAGGATTTTGATGGCCAAGAAAGTTTTTTATGATGATGACGCCCGCACCCGCGTCTTAAAAGGTGCCGAGATTTTATATAACGCCGTGAAAACTACCATGGGCCCGAAGGGACGCAACGTGGTAATCAGCAAAAGTTACGGCGCGCCGAGTGTCACGCACGACGGCGTGACGGTAGCCAAGGGCGTAGAAGTTGAAGACAAAGACGACGAAACGCTGGGCTACAAAGTCGGCGCCGAACTGATCAAGCAAGCCGCCAGCAAGATGAACGACGTTGCCGGCGACGGCACCACTACCGTTACGGTTTTGACCTACCACATTTTAAACGAGGCCAACAAGCTGATCGCCGCTGGCCATAACCCGATGCTGCTTAGAAAAGGCCTGGAAGCTGCCGCGCAAGACGTGCTTAACCAGCTGTCCGGCATGAGCGAAGACATTGCCGGCAAAAAAGAGCGCGTAGCCGAAGTCGCCACAATTTCCGCTGGCGACGCTGAAATTGGCGCGCTGATTGCTGACGTTATGGAAAAAGTTGGCAAAGACGGCGTGGTAACCGTTGAAGAAGGCCAGGGTTTGGCGCTCGAGAGCGAAGTTGTCGAAGGCTTCAGCATGGACCGCGGCTACGTTAGCCCCTACATGGTGACTGATACCGAGCGTATGGAAGCCGTTTATGACAAGCCGGCGATTTTGATTACTGACGCTAAGATTTCTAGCATCCAGGAATTTCTTCCGATGCTCGAGAAACTAGCTCAGAGCGGCAAGAAAGATCTGGTTTTGATTGCCGAGGACGTCGAAGGCGAAGCCATGGGCACGCTGATCCTCAACAAACTGAAAGGCGTGTTTAATACCGTCGCCGTCAAGGCTCCGGCCTTCGGTGATCGTCGCAAAGACATTTTGAACGACATTGCTATTTTGACCGGCGGCGAGGTAATTAGCGAAGAGACCGGTACTACTTTCGAAAACGCCGACGTCAGCGTGATCGGTAGCGCCCGCAAAGTTATCGTCACCAAGGACGAGACGACGATTATCGAAGGCGCTGGTTCGGCCGAAGCTATCAAGGCCCGCATCGCTCAAATCAATAAGCAAGTCGATGCGGCTACAAGTGAATACGACAAAGAAAATCTAGAGAAGCGCCGCGCGGCGCTCTCCGGCAAGGTTGCCGTTATCAAAGTCGGCGGTGCCACCGAGACAGAAATTGAAGAGAAGAAATACCGCGTCGATGACGCCGTGGCCGCCGTTAAGGCCGCTATGAGCGAAGGCGTTGTACCGGGCGGTGGCGTAACGCTCGTAAATCTTAGCGATCATATAAAGATTGACTCAACGGATGAGTTAGTAGAAGGCAAGCAGTTGTTCAAAACAGCCCTGTTAAGACCGTTTTATGAGTTAATGCATAATTCTGGCCTTAATCCTGACGAATGGTTGCCAAAGATCCGTGAGCACAAAAACCCAGGCCAGGGCGTAGATGTTAATACACCGGACAAGTTGGTCGACCTTAAGTCCGAAGGAATAATTGACCCAACCCGCGTGGCTAGAGAAGTTATCCAAAACGCTGTTAGCATCGCCGGGACGGCCATGACCATGGGCGCGCTAGTTGTCGACATCCCAGAAAAATCTGCCCCGGCCGCCCCTGACATGGGCGGTATGGGCATGATGTAGAAGCTCTGCCAAATCGCATAGAAAATAGGCGGCAAATAGCCGCCTATTTGACTGCTTGTGCGCCTAGTCACTGATAAATATCAGCCACCTTGTTAGCTTGTTATGTAAGCAAGCGTGGGGGTGATCGATGGAGAGCCTGGGAGAGCTGGATCAGCTCGAAATCCCGACCGGCGCCACTGACGAACCTGTTCCCGCCTCCCAAACAGAAGATCGGATACGCGCTGTCGAAGTTAGATTGGCCATAGCTGCCGCTGAGGTTGGCGGCATAGCTTTGGATTTTTTAAATATCCGGGATCGGTCGCTTCCTGAGGGAGCTGAATCTTTGACCCTTGCCGAACACGAGCACTTAAAGTTAATGAGCCAAGGGCTGGGTATCCAGGAAGCTGCCCAACAGCTGTGGGTTACGCCCGAAACGGTTAAGTATCACCGCAGCCATGTTTATAAAAAATTAGGCGTTAGCGGTGGGCTAAAAGCCGTGGCAATCTATAACGAGGCTACAAACCAGGAGACCGCAAGGAAGGAGAAGGTTATAAAGGCTGCCGGCCTATTAATGATGGTAGCCAATCGCATTTTCCAAAACAACATTAGTATTTTTCGACTATCGCCCGAAGACCAGGAAATGATGGCCAGGCTAAGCCAGGCGCTAATTCCGGAGGATAACAAAGAGTCGGCTCAAAAGATTTTGGGCAGAATTCCGCTGGCCATGTACGAAGTATTGACCATGCTTGACGAAGGAGCCTCCAGGGCGCAGGCGGCCGAAAAGCTTTGCCTTTCTGAAGAATATGTCTGGGAGCATATGAGACGAATGTACGAGCTCTTTGAAGTTAACCAGCCGGGGGATGTGCTTAAATCTATCGCTTCTTTGGTTAAGGCAAGCGGGTATGCGATCAGCTTTCCATCACAAGCCGAGGGAGATCCCAGGGATCACATGCCTAAAGAAGTGTCGGAATTAACTAACGGAGAGCTGGATGTACTGGGTTGTGTTTGTCTGGGCTTGCCCAATAAACACATAGCTAAAGAGCGGTTTGTTACGCCGCAGACTATAAAGTTTCATTTGACTAACATCTATGAGAAGCTCGGCGTAGAAAATCGTACGGCGGCCTCGGCCATTGCCATCCGGTGCGGACTTGTCGAGTGGGCGCTAACTTTAGACGGCTCAAGCGACCTTATGAGCACTACCAGAAAGGTATATTTAGAAAAGGTTAAAAAAGTCCCTGGGCAGGTATAGCTTATTGCATAAATCTCCAATTATGATATAATCATGTCAAAAGGAGATTTAAATGAACGCCGAAAAGCCGGTTGTTAATAATCCTACTGATGAACCAACAATTAGCACGGATACTGAACCCACCATGTTTGAAAAGGTAACTAATCAGCCGTGGTTCGGCTGGGCCACCAAGGTGGTTGTAGCTATCGTATTGATTGTGGTGATTTTCTTTGGCGCCCGCTGGATCCACCATCGCTCTAACCATGGGGCTGTTAACAATCCTCGGGGTGCCAACACTGCCACTCCTCCGTTGCAGCCTAACGGCTCTAGCGAGACACCCAAAAAGTCCACAGGTGGCTCGTCTAATTCCGGTTCTACATCAGGGAGCGCCAGTTCTGGCAAAGGACCTGGCTCGGCAAATCAAAATCAACAACTATCAGATACTGGTCCTGGCGATGTCGCTGTTATATTTTTAGCGGCCAGCTTTGTGGCTGCAGGGCTGCACTACGCCGTCAAAACCCGCCGCGCTTCTTAGTTTTTGCCCTTTTGGGTAAAGTAATTTATCTCGTTAATGACGTCTAAAAGAGCCTGGGCGCGAGCCTTTTCGTCTGGAATTTGATTAGCGGCGCTGTAGGCATCTCGAATTAAATCGGAATTATCGGTTGCCTGAATCATCATCATGGTTGTCTTGAATTTTTCCTCGGGAGATTGGTCTAGATGACCGACCAGCGGAGCCAGGCTTTTGAGGGCCTGAGACTTAATTTGCAATAAGTCCTCTTCTGGCATACCAGCGTTGTCTCCGAGGTGAGGGCTTGGCTTGATGCCGCCATTCAACGAAGAATAAGCAGCCGCGAACGGCGAGCTAGAAGAATCGTCGCTCATATTGTCAGTTTTTGGCATGTGGTCGTGGTGCGGCCGGTCATCATCGTTTAGTCCGAACATTCCACCCCCTTAGGTGCTTTTGCTTTTATCATTTACAATTATAGGCAGGTAACTATAGGGGGTCAAACGGCTTATGCTCGACGATTTGAAGTTCATCCACTTCCGAGACGGGCAAGATGCGCTGGGTATTGCCGAAAAACAACCGGCACAGCTAGAGTATGCCTTTGAACTCCCACACATAAGCGGTGAATTTAGCAATGTGGTTTATGCGGGCATGGGTGGTTCAGCACTAGCTGCGTTGCTGGCTGCTACGTGGCCTGGCTACAATTTGCCTTTTGAAGTATGCCGCGATTACCATTTACCGGCATACGTTTCGCGGGAGACGCTTTTTATAGCCTCTAGTTATTCAGGCAATACCGAAGAAACACTTTCGGCTCTAGCCGAGGCAGAAGAAAAGGGCGCTAAGGTTCTAGTGATTGCTGGTGGCGGCAAGTTAGTCGAAATTGCCAAAGAAAAAGGGCACTCGCTTTTACTGTTGCCTAAAGCCGACCAGCCTAGGTATGCGGTTTTTTATAACCTTAAGGCCCTTGTGGCGATTTTGGAAGCCGCCGGCCTGCTCAACAAAAACGAGGCCACCAAGGAGCTGCACCAAACTGCCACATTTCTAACCGAAGTGGTTAAAACCTGGCTGCCAACGGTGCCGCAAAAAGATAATCCAGCCAAAAAACTAGCTATGGAGCTAGCCGGCAATTCGATCGTGATTTACGGCGGTCCGCTGATGGCGCCGGCTGCCTACAAGTGGAAAATAAGTTTTAACGAGAACGCTAAGAACGTAGCTTGGTGGAATCAGTTGAGTGAATTTGACCATAATGAACTGATTGGCTGGTCTAGCCATCCAATTGAGAAGCCTTACGCTATTGTGGAGCTGCGTTCCGGCTTAGAAAATCCTAGAATTTTAAAGCGGTTTGAGGTGGCCGAGAAATTGCTTTCCGGTCGCAGACCAGCACCGTACATTGTGAAGCCTGAGGGCCAAACAGTTTTGGAGCAGCTGCTTTGGGCAGTCTGCTTTGGCGACTTTGTGTCAATTTATGTAGCCCTGCTGAACAATCAAAACCCGGCACCGGTTGATCTGGTTGAAAAGTTCAAAAAACAACTCGACCAATGAAACTAACTAAGAAAAACGTACTTAAAATTTTGATAGCTTCTTTTGCGGCTACATTAGTGATAGAAATAGCTAGCGTATTATCTATCTGGAACGTTTATAACTGTCCCATTGGCTCAGACACTAATTGTTCAGCGTTGAATAGCGCGAGCACCAAGGTGACCATTGGCTCCACCCTGGCGACTATTAGCTGGACAATTTTTATCATTTCGGCAGTTGTCTATCTTTGGCTAGTTATAAAAAAGCGAACCTAAATCTAATTACCTCTTAGGGCATCAATGGGATTTTTGCGGGCAGCTTTGATTGCCGGCGCCGTCGAGAAAATTACACCCACCAAAATCGATACGCCCACGGCTAGTAGAATAATTGGCCAATTAACTACCGGCTGCCAGTTGGTATAAAGCCGTAGGGCTACATTGGCCAGCAGGGCAACAAGAATGCCTAGTACGCCGCCAGAAATAGTGAGCACCAGACCTTCTACCAAAAACTGGTTTAGAATCTGGCGATTGGTGGCGCCCAGAGCCTTGCGGACCCCGATTTCGCGCGTACGTTCAGAAACGCTAACTAGCATGATGTCCATAATTCCAATCCCGCCAACCAGCAAGCTAACTGCGGCAATCCCAGATATAAAACCGGTAATAGAATTGACTACGCCACCGGCTAAATCGAGCAACTGATCTTGTTTAAGAACGGTGAAATCGTCGTTGCCGTGATTAGACGCTAGATCAGCTTGGGCGTCGGCAATGGCCTGCGAAACGTCAGAGGAATTCTTGGATTTAAGAAGGATTTGCAAGATGTTGGTGTGGTCGCCGGTAAGACCTTGAGCCGCGGTTGTGGGGATGAAAATAGCATTGTTGTAATCTGTTTGGGCGATTGAAAGCAGGCCGCCATTGGTTGGCGAAAGCACGCCGTGAACAATAAAGCTTTGGCCGCGGATTTGCAGAGACTGTCCAACGGGATTGAACTCGCCGAACAAGCCGTGGGCCACATTGGTACCAATAACTGCAAAATTGTCGGAGTCGCCGTCAAAGAAACTACCGTACGACATCTTTTGGTGTAGAACTTGCGGCATATTTGGGGTGGTGCCAATCACATAAGCGTTGTCAACTTCGGTGTCGGTCGAGCTGGCACTGTTGGTGACAAAGTCGAAAGGCACAACTTGGCTGACCGACGAGAGTTTACCTAGCGAAGTAACGTCTTTGGTAGTTAGCGTACTAGCCGATAAGAAGGCCAGCAGGTTTAAACCCTGTTGGTTACCGTTCTGATGAACCAGCTTACCGGAGCGAACGGTCACGACATCGCTGCCTAGGGAATTAATCTGGCCAACGACTTGATGCTTTAGACCTTCACCCAAACTAACGACTGTAATTACCGATGCCACGCCGACGATAATACCTAGCATGGTGAGCAATGAGCGCCATTTGGTTTGGCGCAAATAGGTCGCCGCCATCTTGTAATTGCCGCTGAACATTAGCGCGCTACCTTTTTGGTCACGCGTTTGCGCGTAGTTTTTCTTGGCTTGGCGCGGCGTTTTTTGGCGGGCTTGGCTTTGTCTGGCAGGGCGTGCATTATGGCTGAAACACCGGCGGCAATCTCATCATCACTCAAAGTTTTCTTTTCAAAGAAAGTCTTGCGGGCACCGCGGGCCATTTGACCAATGGCTGTTTGTTCATCTTCGACAACACCGCCGTCGCGCATATAGAGCACGCGCTGAGCGTAGCGGGTTAGTTCGGGGTTATGGGTAACCATCAAAATAGTATTACCCTGGCGATGAAGATCCGAGAGAAGTTCCATAATAACGCGGCTGTCTTGGCTGTCTAGGTTGCCGGTTGGTTCGTCGGCGATCAGCAAACTCGGATTATTAATAAGTGCCCGGGCAATTGCTACCCGCTGAGCCTGGCCGCCGGACAGCTGGCGGGGCATATAATACTCGCGGTCGCGTAGACCGACTAGTTCTAAGATGTCGCTAGCCCGACGAGCCCTGCGCATAGGCGTCATGCCTTTGTAGGCCAAGGGTAGGGCTACGTTTTCGAGCACGTTGAGGCGTGGCAGTAAATTATATGATTGGAACACAAAACCGATTTTATCGCGGCGCAACTTAGCGCTTTGATTAGGCCTAAAACGGGCAACATGGCGGCCGTCGAGCAAGTACTCGCCGTGGCTGGGCCGGTCGAGCACTCCTATAATGTTCATTAAGGTCGTTTTGCCGCTGCCGGATGGGCCCATGATGGCCACGAATTCGCCCTTTTCCACTCTTAAACTCACCTCGTCGAGCGCCAGAGTAGTAGCATCGCCGAAGCCGTAAACTTTCGATACGTCACGTAGTTCTATAAGGGCCATTTAAATCCTTTAAAAATTTAGTCTGAAGAATAAGCCGCACCCTACTTGCGGATTTCTCCCGATCGACTGGCAGGCTAACTTCCAAGTCTCTTTAAAGTGTACGCTGGGGATAACTTCCTATACAAAAAGAAAAAGTTGTAAAAAAATCTAGATTAATCTCTGGTAAAATATTTCGGTACGGAAGGGTGTCCGAGTGGTTGAAGGAGCACGCTTGGAAAGCGTGTATGCGCCCAAAGCGTATCGCGGGTTCGAATCCCGCCCCTTCCGCCAGGAAGGTAAAGCCGGTCTTTCACTAGGCCGGCTTTAGCTTTCTAGTTGAAAGCGCAGGATTTGAGCCAGGGTTCGGTAATGAGGAGCGCGCGCAGGAATTTATTTCGAGCACGCGACGAAATTATCCCAGGAGCGCTAGCGACTTTAGGTATCCCGCCCCTTCCGCCACGCATCAATCTAATCCTAGCCTTGCTCGGAAATTGCGCGAACGAGTAGCACAATTTCAGCAAGGTTTTTATTATCGCTGCTCTTCCGCTTGGCTTATCCTCAAGCCAAGCGGTGGGAGAGGCAAGTGATTTTTGCTGGTGATAAAATAATAAGCAGTAGCAGTTAAAATTTTAACCGCTACCAAAATAGCATTTAGCTTATTTTCAGTGTTACTCGTTAGCATTAACGAAGGTAGCAAACAAAAGGGGGCATTAAATGAGCGACAAAGAGCAAATAAAAGATATTGTGCAGAGCGTTGCTATGCTTCAGGACATGAAGCAGTGGCGGCAACTAGAAGAGTTTTTTGTTAAAAATCCATTCATCGATAACAAGGCCATGACCGGCGAGATGCCGGCGATAATCCCTAAGCACAGGCTGGTGGATGGCTGGCGCCGAGAGATCGGCAGTTACTTTTACGCCACCCGGCACTTCATCAAAAAACTGGCTGTTCGCATGCTTAACTCACGCCGCGCTAAAGTTACGACTCAGGTAGAGAACATGCACTACGTAGCCGATCACGGCGATCGCTATGTTTGGACCGTTCGCGGCACTATTGATTACATTTTGGTCAAAGGCTCTAACGGTACTTGGCGAATCAGCCAGATGATTTTTAGGATGAGCGACCAAATGGTGCGGCCAGTTGGCTCTTTCGCTTAGTTTTTGTACAGCCTGGCTTTTATCCCAAGCTTTATTTTCAATGCTTGGGAGCCCTACGCATTTAAGCTAAAATAAGCGTAAGAATATTAGGGGGTGGAGTGAATATATTAATCGTTTATGCGCATAACGAGCCAAGCAGCTTCACGGCGGCCATGAAGAACTTGGCTACCGAAGTCTTGGCCCGTCAGGGCCACACCGTTACCATTAGCGATCTGTATGGCTCTGGGTTTAACCCCTCCGCGCAAAAATGGGATTTTGTAACTACCAGCGGAGGGCATTTTAACTATATGCTCGAACAAAAACACGCCGCCGGCCTCGGCAATGCCTTTGCGCCGGATATTAGCGCCGAGATTAATAAGGTTCAAGTTGCTGATTTTGTAATTTTCGTGGCACCGCTATGGTGGCATTCGGTGCCGGCTATCTTGAAAGGCTGGTTTGATCGGGTATTGGCCATGGGCTTTGCCTGGGACGGTGGCCAATTTTATGAAAAAGGTTTGTTGCGCGGCAAGCAGGCAATGTTGGTTGTGAGCGTTGGGCATCCGGCGGAATATTATCAGTCTACCAGCGAGCACAAAGCCAGTATTAACCAGTTCTTGCACCCTATAAACTACGGCACGTTGGCTTTTTGTGGTTTTAACGTTCATGAGCCGTTCGCTGCTATGAATGTGCTTGGTATGGATGATGCCGCCCGCGAGCAGGCACTCAAAGAGTTTCAATTCCGCATAGAACACTTTTTGGACAGTCCCAATTGGCTGGTCCAATTCAGTGCTTAAAGGCGCGCGTTTAGTATAATTAGCCTATGAGCTTAAGAAGTGAGGCAATTAAGCATTATATAGCGTCAATGGGGCTGCTCAGCCTGCTATGTATTGGCCTGCTTTGCTACCGTGCCGCGGTCACCGGCACTACACGCTATTGGTTTATACCCGAGAACTTGGCTCTGGCTTGGGTTGGTCTAGGGTTCGGCTGGATTTTGTGCGAGCAGCTAAGAATCAGGCGCTGGCTATCTTGGCAGAATGTTCTTTTGAGCCTCGCTTGGCTGTTCTTTTTACCGAATACCTGGTATGTATTGACGGACTTTATTCATGTTTACCCAACCGGCGAGATAAGCGAACTTTTCGATATTGTTTTAATCAGTACATTAGTGCTCAATGGCTTTGTACTGGGGTTCACTAGTCTTTATTTACTGCACCGGGAGTTTTTGAAGCGCCTTTCAAAAGAGAAAAGCTGGCTTTTGATAGAGCTCGTCATTTTGCTCTCCAGCTTCGCTATTTATATGGGGCGAGTTTTGCGCTGGAGCAGCTGGGACCTGGTGAGCAATACTAGCGGCTTAATTATTAACGTGTCCGACCGCGTGACAGATCCGCTGGGTAACCCTCATGCTCTAGACATGACCGGCTTATTCTTTGTGCTTTTAAGCGTTAGCTATCTGGCATTTTGGCAAGGTTTGATGGTCTTCAAAGCTTCTAAAAGCGACCGCTAGGCTTTATATTTAAAGAGATGATAAATGAGCTTCAAGAGGATTTAGCCAAGCTTTGCCGGGACTTATATAAAATCGAAGTCAAACCCTCGGTAGAAATGAGCGACGGCCAATTCGGCGACTATGCCAGCAACGTAGCCTTACAGCTGGCCGGCAGGCTCGGCAAAAACCCTCGTGATATTGCCCAAGAACTTTCAGACAAGTTAAATGGCGGCGACTACAAAAAAATCCATACCGCTATGCCGGCTGGGCCGGGTTTTATCAATATTACGCTGACTCAAGAGGCTCTCTGGACCATTGTGGAGGCTGAACCGGCCAAGCCGCTTGCCGGCCAAACAATAGTTGCCGAGTACTCTGATCCGAATCCCTTTAAAGTTTTGCACGCCGCACATCTTTACACCTCAATCATGGGTGATGCCGTCGCTAATTTACTTGAGAACGCCGGCGCCAAGGTGCACCGCGTTAACTTCGGCGGTGACGTTGGCTTACATGTAGGTAAGACCATGTGGGCAATTGTCGGGCATTGTTCGGACGGCGAGCTCAACGAGGGCCGGGCTCTAAGTGAAATCCAAAGATTGGCCGAACAAGAATTGTCGGCCCGAATAGCTTTTATAACTAAGCGCTACGTTGAAGGTAACAACGCCTACGAAACCGACGAGAAGGCTAAGCAACAGATTATCGACTACAACAAGCGCGTTTACCAGGTGCATGAGCTGGACGACCACGAATCGCCCTTCGCGCAGATTTATTGGAATTGCAGGGAATGGAGCTATCAATATTTTGATGAGTTTTATCGTTTCATAGGCAGCCGCTTTGAAAAGTATTATCCGGAAAGCCAGACGGCACCACTGGGGGTTAAGACCGTCCAGGAGCATATCGGCGACGTTTATGAGGAAAGCAACGGCGCGATAGTTTTCCCGGGTGAAAAATATGGTCTCCACACCCGCGTGTTTATAAACTCTCAGGGGCTGCCGACTTACGAAGCGAAAGACGTCGGTCTAATCATGGCCAAGTGGAATGATTATAAGTTTGACCGCTCGGTGGTAATTACCGGGAATGACATTATTGAGTATATGAAAGTCGTACTTAAAAGTATCGAGCAGTTTGCGCCGGACTTAAGCCGACGCACTACTCACGTAACTCATGGGATCGTCAAGCTGTCCGGCGGCGTGAAAATGAGCAGCCGGCTGGGTAATATCCTGGGTGCCACTGATGTGATTCAGTTTGCCGCTGCTGCTAACCGCGAACTAACCGGCAAGGACGACGAGCAGGTCACGTTGGGAGCTGTTAAGTATGCTTTCTTGAAACAGCGCATGGGCGGCGATATTATCTACGACCCGGCCGAGTCGGTAAGCATTGAAGGAAATTCGGGACCTTATTTACAGTACGCTCACGCCCGGGCGAAAAGCATTCTGTCTAAGGCGGATAAACAACCTGCTAAAAGCCTAGACCTGGACGTACCCGAAAGAAGCTTACTACGCAAAATTGGCGAATACCAAGAAGTCGTAGCGAAAGCAACTGAAGAGCTGATGCCGCACCACGTTTGTACTTATCTTTATGAGCTAGCTCAGGAATTTAATAGTTTTTATGAAAAAAGCCGGATCATTGATGATCCGCGCGAAGAGGTGCGCCTAAAATTGGTGGAACTTTACAGCCAAACTCTAAAAGGCGGACTAAACTTACTGGGTATTGAAGCTCCAGAAAGGATGTAGATGGCCCAACTTAGTGAAGAAGAGATTAAAAAAAGGTTAACACCGGAACAGTACCACATCCTGAGGGAGAAGGGTACGGAAGCACCGTTCAGCGGCGAACTTTTGAACAATGAAGAAAAAGGGATGTATGTCTGCCCGGTTTGCGGTGCCGAGCTGTTTAGTAGCGAATCCAAGTATGAGTCGGATATTCCAGGGTTAGCTGGGTGGCCAAGCTTTGCCGACGTGGTCCGAAGTGATGCTGTTAAACTGCTAGAAGATAGTAGTCATGGCATGCATCGTACCGAGGTTATTTGCGCTAATTGCGGCAGTCACCTTGGGCACTTATTTGACGATTCTAGCAGCCCAAGTGGCCAGCATTATTGTATAAATTCGGCCAGTTTAGAATTTAAACCTAAGAACTAGCCGGCGTGGTAGTAGCGCGTGCCCCACGCGGCCATTTGCTCTAGAACCGGCACCAGATCCTCACCTTTTTTGGTCAGCGTATATTCAATTCGTGGCGGAACCTCGGCATAAGATTTTTTAGTGACAATTTTATGCACCTCGAGGTCGTCTAGTCGCTGAGAAAGAGTGCGGGGATTAATTTTGCCAACGGATTTCTCGAGTTCGCTGAAGCGCTTTGAGCCGCTGGCTAGGTCTCTCAAAATCAAAGCAGTCCACTTGTTACCAATTATCTCCATGGCGCTGGCAATACAGCCGGCGTGAGGTTCGAGAGATTTGGTTCTTGATAAACTTTTCATACTTTACAAAATATAGTAATGGATTTAATATTTAACTATAAAAAGTATAGCACCAAACCAAGGAGAATAAATGACAAAAATTGCCGTAATTGTTGGTAGTACTCGTGAAGGCCGCCAAACAGATAAGTTAGCCGCTTGGGTAGCCAAGGAAGTTTCTAAAATAGCTAAAGTTGAGACCCTTGACCTCAGAGATTATCCGCTGCCTTTTTTTGACGAGGCAGTAAGTCCTCGGTATAACCCAGAACGCCAACCGAAGCCGGAGGTTAAGACGTGGCTGGACAAGATAGCAGAATTCGACGGATACGTTTTAGTAACACCAGAATACAACCGCTCAACATCAGCGGTTCTAAAGAACGCCTTAGATTTTCTTGACTATCAAATGGAGAATAAGCCAGTAGCCTTGGTAGCCCACGGTTCCGCCGGTGGCGCACAAGCGGTAGCCAACTTACGCATGGCCTTGCCGGGGGTTGGCGCCGTGAGTATCCCGCAGGCCGTATTCTTTAGCGACCGAGTTGGTGACGCTATTGACGAAGAGGGCGTACTAAAAGAAGAGCTGCGCGACAAGCCCTATGGTCCGCAAGTCAGCCTAAGGGCCCAAAGCCAGACACTAAAGTGGTACGCTGACACCCTAGCGGCCGCGCGCTCCAAAGCCTAATCATAGGTAGCATAAAAATAAACTCCGGAGATACTAACTCCGGAGTTTATTCATTTTTAGGGTGTGTTAATTTTTGTCAGTGCCGTCGGCGTAACGGTAAACACCAAAGCCGATAGCTGCTAGAGCAACTAGGGCAACGATGACCCACCAATACCAGCGGATGCCGCCGGCTTCTTTGGCGGCAACCTTAGGCTGGCTAGCGTTGGCAGCTGGTGTCTTAACGTTGGTGCTTGAAGTTTTGCCGCTGGTAGCTGAGGTATTTTGTCCTTGCACTTCGCCGGCACCAGAGCCATTGCTGGCTTGGGAGCCAGTGGTTGAGGCGGAAGTGGTTGTGGCACTAGAAGAGTTGCCGTTAGAACTCTGCGGTGCAGGCGTATAGGCAACAAAGGTAGTGAAGTGCTTGGTCCAAACTACTAAGTCGCTGCCGGAAGTCAGATAACAATCACCGCCCGCGAGTAAGGCTGTGTCCTGAGCGTTCTGGTCGTCGCCAGCTACACAAGCGTCGATGGTGCTAAAGACGCCTTCGGCGTTAACAAAGCCGACTGATTGGCCAGCCTGGCCGGGCAGAACCAAGCGAACGGCCTTATCGAATGTCAAATCTACTCCAGAAGCGCCAACTTGGATGGCTAGCGAGACAGTTTTAGTAGAACCCAGTTGAACAGTTGTGACGGTCGGGGCGGTAATAGTGCCATCCCAGTTACTGCTAGCCGGAGCGCTAATAGTGATACCGGCTGGAATTGTAACTTGAACCGTGCCGCTAGAAGTCGTAGTAGAAGCTGTTACGTCGTTGGTTGAAGGCAGTGTAAGGCTGGAAGTGTTGCCGGAAGTGGTTGGCGTGCCAAGTGAACCTGACGGCAATGTAGTAGTGCCGCTTGAGGCCGATTGGTCGGAAGTACAGGTGCTGTCTGTGCACCAGCTCGATACATCGACGGCGCCGCTGTATTGGCTGCTGCTAGCGCCCAAGACATTGCCCCACCAGTTGTCGGTTAGATCTAAGGTATGGTTGGGGTCAAGGTTGCGAACCTTTAGGCCAGCCAGGCTGTTGCCGGCAAACGGTAGAATCTGCGAGGCATCAGCGTAAACTGTTTGGCCGCCGTAGGTAGTACTATCGACGCTGAAGGCGTAAGCATCCGAATTACCAACGTTGGTAATGTTCGAGAAGCTGTTGCCAATAACCCTAACATCTTGCGGAATGCTGCCATTGGAGCTGGTGGGAGAAACTTCGATAGCGTGGGCCCAGCCGCCGCTAGTAGTAGCGTTGATGCCGCTAAATTTGTTGGCGTAGACCTCGATAGTCTTGACGTTGCCCTGAACCATGACGCCGTAAGCGCCGTGAGCCGCGCTGTTTTCAATGCTGGTAAAAATGTTGTTTTGGACAGTCACGTTGCTAACTAGCGAACCGGAACCGTAGACCTGGACGGCTTCAATACTGACGCCAGAATAGTTTGGATCGGTAAGAGTTAGACCTTTGATTTCAACATTGCTGGAAGTGACCAGGATGTGGCCGGTCACTGTCGCTTCGCTGACGCGGGTGTCGGTATTCGGATTAGCGTCCTTGTTTGGTCCGAACAGGTTCAGCGGCTTAGCAAGTGTAAGTGAACTTTCAGTGTAGTTGCCGGCGCCGACGTTGACGGTACCGCCGCTGGCGACAGCATTGACGGCTTCGCTGATGGTAGAGAATTCGTCGTAGCCGGGGATGTGACCGGTTTGGTTAACGTAAACCGTGGTAGGCACTACCGAACTTAAAGTGCCGTTTAAGTGATCAACATAGTATGGCGAAACGGTGACACCGCTGGTGTTCTCGCCTTCTATGGTTGAAGCTACGGCCGTGCCCCAGTAGTTGTGTGAGGCGTCGACTGAACCACTGCCGCTGAGGGAGCCACTTTGTACGTATACGCCGTAAGCGTTGCCGCTGAAGGTATTGCCCGTAATTGTAAACGTACCAGTGTTGGAGCTGTCATTTACGCCGGCATAATGGTCGCCGCCATGGATGGAAACGGCCTTCCCGCCACCATTCGTGAAGGTATTGCCGGTAATCGAAGCCGTGCCGCTGACGCTGCCGAAGAAGAGTACTTGTGAACCGCTGGTGCTTGCCGTGTTGTTGCTTACCACAATCCCGTCCGTGACACCCGAGAAGGCTACCATGTTCGGGCCGTTAGGGTCGGTTGGGTTAGTGCTGGTATTGCCCGACACGGTAACATTAGACGAATTACTGCCGGTGCAGGAAAAGTTGATATCGGCCGCGCCGTTGGTTGTGGCGTTGGTAAATACGTTGTTTAAGACCTGGGTGCCGTTACAGTCGTGCTGATTAATGACGTTCTGGTTGCTGTATGGCTTGATCTGGATAGCCTCAGCTGGAGCGCCCGGAGAGGTGAACAGGTTTTGCTTAATTACAATATTACCGGCACCATTGGTTGGCAGAGCAACATTGCTATATCCGCTGAAGACATTATTCTCGACGACAATTCCTGACAAAGTAGAGGCCGACAAGACCTGAAGCTGGCCGCTGGTGCTGGTGCCGTTGAAGCTAAAACCGTTGACGGTAACACCGCCGGCAGTGACATAGAAACGGTTAACCGTTGATTCATTGCCGCTGTGGCTAGAGCCAGCTACGCCGGCTTGGGCGCCGGTCAGGGTCAGCGACTTATTAATAGTCGGTGACTCATTGTAGGTTCCGGCATCAACGGCAATCGTGTCGCCGGCCGAAGCGTCGTTAACGGCTGATTGAATAGTGGTGTAAGGTTCGTCCGCGCCAACCTTCAAAGTCTTGCCACTGTAGCCTAGGCTGACGTTGCCGCCGTTAAAGATGCGCAGGGTAGGCAGACTTTGAGCAGGCTTGGTAGCCGTACCGCCTAGGCTTACCGGCTGCTGAGCGGCAAATCCCGGCTCGTCCAAGCTGGAGCTGGAAGAAGTCGTGTAAGTGACCGGACTGTCGCTGAAAGTGTTGCCGCTAACGTCAAGAGTGCCGCTGGAGAGACTCGTATTTTTGACAGTGATTTGTTCGTACCAGTTTTGATCAAAAGTGTTGCCGCTAACGGTGACGTTGGAATAGTTGATGGCAATACCCGAGTCGTAGGTAACCAAACCCTCGGTCCAGTTATCCGAAATTACATTGTCGGTTATCTGAGTACCGGCCAGATCGTTGGTCATGTTAACGCCGGTCCGGTTGTTCGTGATGGTGTTGCGGGTCACTACGTTATCTTCTGAATTGTTCAGGTAGACACCGTTACGGTTAAGAGTGACTGTTGAATTCTCAAGAGTGTTGTCGTGGGTCAATTGGCCGAAAGTCACGCCGTTATTGTTAAAGTTCCAGGCGGCCAGCTCAGAGTCAGTGTAGTCGTGGGTGATAGTAAAGCCGCTGACAGTGGCGCCGTTGCCGCTGAAGGTTAGCGGCGAAGAATTGCCGTCGGTAGCTACAATCGTGGTACTATCTGCGCCCGCACCCATAAGCGTAACGGCCTTATTAACGTTAACGTTCTCATGGTAAGTGCCTGGATCGACGTAGATGTCCGTGCCGGCTTGGGCGCCAGAGATAGCAGCGCCAATGCTCGTATAGTCACAGTTGCTGGCGCAGACGCTCAAGTTGTCGGCAGGATCGTTACTGGTTCCTTCGCTTGGAGAGGCCGAAGTCCAGCTACCTGCGCCGTTCACGGTCCGAGCGTAGCTCATATCAGAGCTACTGCTTATAGAAGGGTAGGTTACGGAGTCGCTATTAACCCCATTAGTCAGCGTAACTGTGTCGCCGCCGTTGGCGAGCAGTTGCTGGGCACTGACCTGGGAGTTATCAGTAAAAACACAGTAGCCGTAGGCCGGAACAGTGTCGGAACAATTGTTGCTTACATTACCACTACCGCTAAAATCGTGGCCGGATGAAGAAATGTTCCAGCCGCTGGTGCTGACACTGGTACTGCCGGGGTTATAAACTTCTACCCATTCACTTTGACTGTTCAGATCCGGGCTGGGAAAAATCTCGTTTAGCAAAAGGATGCCGCCAGCGGCCGCAACGTTGCCAGTGAAGAACATCGGACTGGCCAAAGCCAGGCCAGAAAAGGCCATAATCGTAGCCGCCGTTAGTGTTAAGAACCTTTTTGATGTTTGTTTAGCCACCCTAACAAGCCGCTCGCGCATCTTAAATCTCCCAAAACACTAAATTATTGCTTTAATTAACGCCTTTAAGCGCGCAATTGTCAAATTTTTGGTCTGATAAAATTGAGGTGTGAAAACCCATAAAGAGGTAGAAGATTATATTTTAAGTTTGTCGGGCGCTAAGCTAGACTATCCGTTCGGCGAAGGTACGGCAGTTTATAAGCTGAACGATAAGATGTTTGCGCTGATTGCCGAAGGCAGCGACCCTTTGCGTCTGAGCCTAAAGTGCGACCCTAAATTAGCTGAAATTCTGCGCGAACGTTATGAAACCGTGATGTCGGGCTACCACCTAAATAAAAAGCACTGGAACACCATTATTCTAACCGGCCAACTAGCCGATGACGAGGTCAAAGACCTAATCCGTCACTCCTACGAGCTAGTTAAGAATTAAGAGAACTTAAAATGGCGTTAACGCTACCGGCAGCGTTATTTAGAATATCTTTGAGAGTCTTGCTCGGAGTTGAACTATATTCGTTGGCCAGCATTGTCTTATAGTTGACCAGGTTCTGTTTGAGGTAATTATTATAAGTAGAAGCCAAGTTATTGTTTTGAGCCGCTGTCTGAAAAAGCGTATCTGTGCCGGTGTTCTGATCGGCACTCAAAAGCTTGGCATCAACTTTGTGTCCAGTAGAGGTAAGGTAGTTGCTAAGTTGTGCTTGTTGGCTAGAAAGCGTAGTGCTGACGGTCGAAGCTAGAGCGGTTACATTGGCGTCTTTGGATTGCTGGTTAATTAAACCGCTGGCCCGTGATATCTCTTGGGCCTCGGCCATGAGGCTGGTGATTTGATTGGTATCTTTATTTTTAGAACCCGACAGCAAAGAAAATAAAACAACTAAGATAATAATTACGACTACCGTGCAGGCGCTAATAAGCACGGGCTTAGGCAAGCTGAACGATGGTAAGGAGCGGCGCTGCTTACCTTGATCTTTCAGCATGAAATCGAACTGCGGGTTCGGCCCGCTCGGGCTTTGCGGTTGCATAAGCACTATTCTAACAGGGAACTACCGACTAAGCTATTGGGACGCGACCGGGGCTAAAAGCAGGAATACTAAAAGCCTGAGTTTTTATTGACGATGATGCTGGAGTTGGAAAAAATTTTTCTAAAACAACAGCCACGCCATCGTCTTTGAGGCTGGCCGTCACATCGTCGGCTACATTTTTGAGGTCAATATGCGAGTTACCCATTGCAAAGCTTCTGCCAACTACGGCAAACAATGGCATATCGTTACAGCTGTCGCCTATACCTATGCTGTGGTCGGGGTCAATCCCATAAGCTTCTAAAATTGCTTTGGCGGTTTGTTCCTTGGTAGCCAAGTTGTGAGTAATATGAATATCGACAACTTCACCCGGCGACCACGAGGTAGACTTCACAGGGAAAACATCATCAATCGGCCGCAATTCTTCTAAGAGCTCATCAGCGCGAATCTCTTCCAAGCCGGAAATAAACAACTTAACGTTGTTCTCGTCAACAGCCGACGGTCTTTCTATTGGCGTCCCAACCACCTGACTCTCTGCATCATAAACGTCAATTCCCATATTGTGGCAAATTGTCACGACGGCCCGCTGGCTAAGTCTGGGGATTTTAGTGTAATATACTCGCTCGTCCTTGACGGGGTCGTAAACTTCGGCACCGCCGTTTATGGCGCAAAAATCAACCACGCCCAGACGATTAATGATATTTTTAGCCATCCAATATGGACGGCCAGTGGCGACGCTGACTCTGGTTTGGCTCTCCACGGTGTTCTTAACAGCATTTACCACCCGCTCCGATGGAAGTGCGCTAGGTGTGGGCTCTACAACAGTGCCATCTAAATCAAGAATAACTGCCCTAAATTCGCTCATATTATCGTCAAATATAGCAGACAAAGCCGCTTTGACTGTGAACAAACATACAATACGTTACTATTAGAGTATGGATGCAGCTTCAGAGGTGAAATCCCGATTAAGTATTGAGGACGTAATTAGCGAATACGTCCAGCTTCGCAGAGCCGGCCGCAACTTTAAAGGTTTGAGTCCGTTCACTAACGAGAAAACTCCGAGCTTTATTGTTAGTCCCGAAAAGCAAATCTGGCACGATTTTTCTAGCGGCAAAGGCGGCGACATGTTCAGCTTTGTTATGGATGTTGAAGGCCTAGACTTTAAAGGCGCTCTCGAGATGTTAGCTCGCAAAGCCGGCGTTGATTTAGACCAGTACAAGACCGCCGGCAGTTCTAGTAATAGCAAGCTTAAGAGCCGGACTCTCGAGGTTCTGGAGCTAGCGGCTAAGTTTTATCAAAAGCAGCTAACGGTTAATAAGCCAGCCCTTGATTACTTGATTAATAAACGCAAATTTTCCAGAGACACCATACTTGCTTGGCGGCTGGGCTATGCGCCCAGCACTGGTGTGGCCTTAGTTAATTTTTTAACTAAGAGTGGTTTTACGACCGATGAAATGCAGCGGGCTGGGCTAATAAGTATGCGTAGGGCCGGTGCCGCCCGTGACATGTTCCGGGGTAGGATAATGGTGCCGTTGGCCGACCAAGCTGGGCAGATTGTCGGCTTTACCGCCCGACAGCTTGCCGATGAGCCAAATTCACCCAAATATATCAACACACCGGCCACGATCGTTTACGATAAGAGCCGCCAGATATTTGGGCTGCACCTGGCCAAAGAAGCCATTCGAAAGCAAAGCTTTGTTGTAGTTGTCGAGGGCAACCTGGACGTTATTAGCTCTTGGCAAGCTGGCTTTAAAAACGTAGTAGCCAGCGCTGGTACAGCTATGACCGAGCAGCACTTGCGGGCGCTTAAGCGTTTCACAGGCGATATTCGCCTGAGCTTTGACAGCGACCGCGCCGGTATTGCCGCTACCGAACGGGTTATCCCGTTAGCTCAAAAAGCCGAAGTCAATTTGCGCATCATAAGCATTGATGGAGCGAAAGACCCCGACGAACTTGTGCAGCAAAATCCCAAGGCCTGGGAGCGGGCTATTGAACAAAGTATTTATGCGCCAGATTGGCTCATTGAACGCTACTTAACAGAGGTAGATGTAAAAACTGCCGCCGGAAAGAGGCTGTTTACCGACACGCTGATAGCCACCATCCGCCGACTCAAAGATCCCGTTGAGAAGGAGCATTACTTAAAGAAAATTGCCGAACTCACCGACACCAGCTTTGATGCCGTAAAAGCTAAGTTTATTGGCCAGTCAACACAGCCGCAGCTATTTAAAAAATCCAAATACCAACCCGGCAAAATTGACGTTGTGGCTTTTGAGCACCAGCGCTTGCAGGACCATTTATTGGCTATGCTGTTGGCGGTGCCGAATTTGCGGAGCTTGCTGAGCGACTTGCCTAAAGATGTATTTACCGAGGGTCCGCAGCAAGAAACTTATGATTTTTTGAAGTCCAACCCTGACTTTAAAGGAGACACCAAGATAGCCGCACAATTGCAGCCAGTGGCTGATTATGTTAAAATTATAATGTTACAGTTTGAGGAAATTTATAGCAGTGTGCCGCCAGAGGACTTAGCGTCTCAGGCTGAGCGCCTCAAACACCGGTTAATAGACCGTTACGTCAAAATAGAAAAAGAAAAATTAGCCGAAAAAATGCGAGCTGCCGACGAGGCAGAAATTGAAGCTTTAGTCAAAAAAGCAGATGAGCTTAACAGTTTAATTAAATAACGCTATGCTGTAATCAAAGAAAAGAGCAGCTTAAGCGTTGCTTTAGGTAGGGAGGGGATATGCCCAGAAAGAAAGCTGAAGACAAGAAGGCCGCGCCCAAGCGGACCAACAAAACTTATGATAAAGAAATTACCCAGTTGCTCGAGCAGGGTAAGAAAGACGGTAAACTCGATCAGCGCGATATTTTCGCATTGATTCCAGACGCTCCGGCAAATATCGATGTGCTGGAACGCCTATATGCCGAAATGACCGAAAACGACATCGAACTGCTGCCGGCTACCGAACCTGACGCCGTAGAACTGAGCGATTGGGAAGAAGAGGAAGCCGAAGAAGAACTTCTAAAAGAGGACAACTCTTATATAGACGATATTGCCGATGACAGCGTGCGTCTTTACTTGCGCGAAATCGGTAAAATCCCGCTTTTGTCCGCCGAAGAAGAGTTGGCGCTGGCTAAAAGGGTCGTGTCCGGCGACAAACGGGCCAAAGACCAAATGGCCGAAGCCAACATGCGTTTGGTAGTCTCTATTGCTAAGCGTTATGTAGGCCGTGGCTTAGACCTGCTTGATTTAATCCAAGAAGGCAACACTGGTTTGTTGCGCGCAGTAGAAAAATTCGATCCAGAACGCGGTTTCAAATTTTCTACTTATGCAACTTGGTGGATTCGCCAAGCTATCACCCGGGCCATTGCCGACCAGGCCCGCACCATCCGTATTCCGGTGCACATGGTCGAAACTATCAATAAGCTGCTGCGCACCCAGCGCCGCCTGACTCAGGAGTTAAACCGCGAACCGACCAACGAAGAAATTGCCGTTGCTATGGAGATGGATGTCGACAAGGTCGAGCACATCATGAAAATTAAACAAGATATCAGTTCGCTCGATGCTTCGGTCCGCGACGACGAAGAAGATAGCGTTTTGGGCGATTTTATCGAGGACGAAGACCAAAAAAGTCCTACCGAGTCTGCCAGCGAACAGCTGCTCAAAGAACAAGTTCGTCAAATCTTAGGCACACTAACCGAGCGCGAACAAAAGATCTTAAAGCTACGTTTTGGCCTAGAGGACGGCAAAAGCCACACTCTAGAAGAAGTCGGTCAGGAGTTCAGCGTTACCCGCGAGCGCATCCGTCAGATCGAAGCCAAAGCCCTGGCTAAACTGCGCAAGAACAAAGAAACCCGCCGTCTGCACGAATACCTGCAGTAAATGCTCATGGTTAGCTGCAAAAGCTGTAGTATAGTGAGCCTAAATGGAATTCGGGCCAAGTTTTAATACTAGTATTGCTCCGGAAGAAGACGGACCTGCCGCCTACTATTCGCAGCCACACCTAGAAGTGGTAGGTGGCGGTTATGAATCAGGAATCGACAATTATGCGGATCTTTTAAGTCAGCCAGAGATAAGCTCTTTACTCGAGTCGGCCCAGAACCACGGCCTTATTGATCTAGAATCAATTACCAGTGCCTGTGACGGCTTAGGTTTAGAGGATCACGATGTTAGCCGGGTGATTCACATGATCGAACAATCGGGGGTGACTATCAACGGCGACCACGAGGGTGAGGAGCAGGAAATTGATGAGCTGATTAGGAGCGGCTCGCTGGATAGTTTACAGCTTTTCTTAAGAGAGGTAGGTAAACACCCTTTACTGACTGCGGATCAAGAGGTGACTCTGGCCAAAAGAATTGAGAGAGGCGATGCGGCGGCCAAGGAAAAAATGGTAGAGAGTAACCTGCGCTTAGTGGTTTCTATTGCCAAGCGTTATCGAAACCAAGGCCTGCCCTTTTTGGATTTAATTCAAGAGGGATGCATCGGGTTAAATCGAGCCACTGAAAAGTTCGACTGGCGCAAAGGTTTCAAATTCTCTACTTACGCTACCTGGTGGATTCGCCAAGCTGTAGCCCGGGCCCTGGCCGACAAGGCCCGCACCATCCGTATTCCGGTGCACATGGTTGAAAAACTCAACAAAGTTGTGAAAGCCGAACGCGACTTGGTTGTGGAGCTAGGGCGCGAACCGACTAACGAAGAAATTGCCGACAAAGCCGTTCTGTCGGTTCAGGATGTCGAGGAAGTTAAGTCTCTGGTAAGAGCTTCTGTATCTTTGAACATGACCGTTGGCGAAGAAGACGATGCTGAGCTTGGCGACATGATAGAAAACGATTCCGAACCCCCTGTCGAAGAAACCGTTCACGAGGATATTCGCCGTGAGCGTATCCGCGAACTCGTAGACAGCTTGCCCTATATGGAAAGAAAAGTTATATCAGCCCGCTACGGGTTTGAGGGCGAGCCTCAAACTTTGGACGAAATCGGAAGAAGCTGGGGAATGGCCAGAGAAAGAATTCGAAAAATAGAAAGAGATGCCCTGAATCATCTAGAGGGTATGCAAGAAGCACAAGAGCTCAAGGATGCGTAAGCCGCTCCAGTTAATTGGTATTTCTGGTACAAACGGCTCTGGCAAAGATACTCTGGGTCAAATTCTCGCCGAAGATTATGACTGGCTGTTTGTTTCTGTGTCGGATTTGCTGCGTGACGAAGCCAGGCGTCGGAATTTGCCAATCGAGCGCCAGAATTTAAGGAAAATTAGCGCCGAGTGGCGCCGGGAATTTGGCCTAGGAATCCTCATGGATAAAGCGGTTGAAGTTTTTAAAGCAACAGACGGCAAATACGCTGGCTTGGTTATCTCTAATCTTAGAAACGCCGGCGAAGCCGATGAAATCCACCAATTGGGCGGCAAAGTAGTTTGGGTTGATGCCGATCCTAAACTGCGTTACCAGCGCGTTTCTTCTAGGTCGCGCAGCGCCGAAGACCAAAAAACGTTTGATCAATTCCTGAAAGAAGAAGAGGACGAAATGCACGAAGGCGGCGATGCGGCTACCTTGAGTATGTCGGCTGTCAAAGCCAAGTCTGATATTTTTTTAACCAACAACGACAATGATTTAGAGGGTTTTAAATTACAGATTAAATCAACTCTGAACTTATAATTTAAATATGGCAGAAGATTTGCCCACACCAATTGACGGCGAAGTGCAAAGTCAACTCGAGCGGCTTAGGCAGCAGCAAACTGCTAACGAGAGAGATATCTGGACGCTCGAGGACCAAACTAAACTCGAACAAGAACTGGCTCAAATCACTCCCAATCCTCTATACGTTAACGAAGATTTTCCTGATATAGAAGTTGCGCTTGGTGGTGGCCAAAAAACTATGGTTCACGACGTCAATAATTTTCCAATGATCTTAGCGGCTATAGATACTCTGCGCCGTGGAGAAGTTCCAGAGGATGTGTTTAGCCGAATGTTCGCTCACCTGGCGTCGGAGCGTAAGTATGTGGAGATATTTGAAACTTTAGAGGCAAGGTTCCCGGCGGGCTATAAAAGAATTAGACTTTTGGAAGCCGCTCGCATGAAAAAAGATTCCGCAGAACTTCAAAAGACCAAGGAGGAATTAGACGAAGAGCGGTATCAAAGATCTCAAATTTACACAGCCGCCGCCGATATTGCCCGAGAACTAGACCCGAACTATAATCTGGCTCTATTAACGCGCACTTAAATCATAAGCAATCGCGTGCTTATATCCGAAGGTATATAATCTAGCCTAATGGCGGAGACCCCGGCACTAAAAACTTGAGACTTCATAATCTGATTACAAACTACTCCGCTCAGGTTTTAGTGCGGGGCAAGGGCGAGGTAATATGGCGCAAAGAAAAAAGCTAGCAATTATTGACGGTAAAAGCGTGTTTTACCGTGGTTATTACGCCATGCCGAATTTATCTACCAAAGAGGGTATTCCGACCGGCGGTGTATTCGGTTTTGTGACCATGGCGCTAGAGCTTATCAAGAAACTCCGGCCGGATTATGTCTGTGTTGCCTGGGACAAACCAAAAACCAATATCCGAAAACGCCTGGAAATCTATCCGGACTACAAGGCCGGGCGCAAGCCGGCGCCGCCCGACTTTTATACGCAGATTCCAATCCTCCACGACGTGCTGGCCGCGCTCGGCTGGCCGCTTTACGAACTCGATGATTACGAGGCCGACGACATCATGGGCACGCTGGCCGCCCAGGCCAAGACCAAAAATATCGAAACCATGCTTATAACATCCGATCTCGACGCGCTGCAACTGATTAACGGCCACGTGAACGTTTATGCCTTGAAGCGCGGTTTTTCCAATATAGAAGAATTCCATCCCGAAAGTTTCGAAGCTAAATACGGGCTAAAGCCCGAACAATTCCTGGACTTAAAGGCGCTAAAAGGCGATAGTTCCGATAATATCCCCGGCGTGCCGGGCGTTGGCGAAAAAACGGCCATCCAACTGCTGCAGGAATACAAGACTCTCGACGGCGTCTACAAACATCTGCCGGATATTAAGGAGTCATTGCGCAAGAAACTTGAAGCCGGCAAGGATTCGGCCTATATGAGCAAGACAGTGGCAGCCATTTGGTGCGACGCGCCGATGAAGTTGAATCTTAGCGAGATGGACGGTACGAAAATCGACACCGCCAAACTGCGCAACCTGCTGGAAGACCTGGAGTTTCGGAGCTTGCTGCGTAATTTGCCAGACAATATGCAGGATACAAAAAAGGCCGATAATACTGGTGCCAAGCTGGATTTGCCCAAGAATCTAATTATCAATAAGGACGAAAAACTGGCTAGTTTAAAGCTGAATAATTCAGAGCCGATCTTCGTTTATTCTCGGGCCGCCGGGCCGCATGGCAGCCAGCCTAGGGTGCTAATTGTCGGCGATAATAATTCCGCCTATACGCTTGATTTACCGAGGCTAGACAAAGCTAAGGTTGCCTCCGTGTTGAAAGATTTGTTCGGCAAGGCTGACAAAGGCATCGTTGGCTACGACACTAAAAGCACACTAAAATTGCTCGCTCATCTCGGCGTTGAATTTCCACCAGTTTGCCATGATATTTTGGTCGGAGCCTTTCTAATTAACCCGCTAGTTCGCTCACAAAGTTTGAATGATCTCGCTACCGCCGAAATGGCTTACAATTTGCCGAGTTTTGACGACGTGCCGACAGAAGAGCTTATCGAACGGGCCAACGAGTTTATTGCTGTAATGCGCGCGCTTTACCATGGCCAAGTTGAAGCGCTCGAGCAAGTGCCTAAACTCTATGATTTAGCCCAAAATATCGAATGGCCACTAACGCCGGTGCTGGCCGACATGGAACTGACCGGCATCAAACTGAATACCAAATATCTTAAAAAGTTCTCCGCTCGTCTCGAAGGCAGCATTAGTGACCTGGAACAGCAGATTTATGGCTACGCCGATCAGGAGTTTAATATCAGCAGTCCGAGTCAGCTGGCCGACATCTTATTCGAAAAATTAAACTTGCCGAAGCAGGGAATTAAAAAGGGTAAGACAGGATTCTCGACTGCTGCTAGCGAGCTAGCCAAACTGCGGGGAATGCACCCGATCATTGATTTAATTGGCCAGTACCGTGAGGTCACCAAATTAAAGAATACGTATGTTGATACTTTGCCGAAGCAAGTCGACGAGCGCAGTCGCTTACACACAACTTTTAACCTGACAATTGCGCCGACTGGCAGGCTGTCTAGCGCCGATCCGAACTTGCAAAACATTCCGGTCAAAACGGACTTAGGCAAAAATATTCGCACGGCGTTCGTGGCCAATGAGGGCAATTTGCTGGTCAGCGCCGACTACAGCCAGCAGGAACTGCGTTTAGCGGCCTCGCTGGCCAACGATCAAAACATGATCGACGCCTTTAACAAAGACCGCGACATTCATGCCGAAACAGCCAGCGAACTTTACGGAATTCCGGCGGATAAAGTTACCAAGGCCCAACGCTCCAGCGTTAAAGCCGTAAATTTTGGCATTTTGTACGGTCTAGGCCCACATGCATTATCCGAACAAACCGGCATGAGCTTTGGTGAAGCACGCGACTTTATTAAAAAGTATTTTGAAATCCGACCGAAGCTCAAAGAATACATTGAAAAAACTCGTAAACAGGCAGAAGAGCAGGGTTACGTAGAAACATTGCTGGGCCGACGCCGCCCCACGCCAGATGTAAAATCGAGCAATTTTGTAGTGCGCGAAGCCGCTTACCGCGCGGCGATTAACATGCCTTTGCAGGGTAGCGCTGCCGACATTACCAAAATGGCCATGATTGAGGTTTATAAGAACCTCAACAAGCTGAAAGCTGAAAGCTCAAAGCTGAAAGCCGAGCCAAAAATCTTGCTACAAATTCATGACTCCATACTCCTGGAGTGCGCTAAGGAAGATGCTGAAGAGGTTGGCAAAATGGCCAAAGAAACCATGGAAAACGTCTACACTGACCTGCCGGTGCACCTTAAAACCGATGTTTCCATTGGCAAAAACTGGGGCGAGCTATGAGCTTAGGTGTTCATCGGGAAAAAGTCCGACTCGAACCGCATGATCCAAATTGGGCGCTCGCGTTTGACAAAGAAAAGGATGAACTTCAGAAACTTTTAAAAAATTCTTCTAACATTGAAGAAATCATGCACGTGGGTAGCACCAGCATCCCTGACATTATGGCTAAGCCTCTGTTAGATATCTTGATGGTTGTGAAAGATTTAGATGAAGCCCGCAGCTGGGTGCCAGTTTTGGAGGCTGCGGATTATCACCTAAGGGATGATATGTCAGATCATTTAATGTTCGCCAAAGGACCCGAAGATAACCGAACAGTCCATTTGCATGTTGGCCAAAAAGGGGAAGAATACATCGACGTGACAACCCTATTCAAAGAATATTTATTAAAAAACCCAGCCGCCGCCAAGGATTATGAAAAGTTAAAGATAAAGCTGGCCGCTAAATATCCTAACGACCGAAAATCTTACTCACCGGCAAAAAAAGATTTTATTCAAAATGTTTTAAAAGCCGCCAAAGCTGGTAGAGACTGGAGTTAACTTAATGGAGCGGGATTTGTATTTTGTGGCAGTCAAATTGTTGCTAAGAGATGGCGGTAAGCTGCTAATTACGCATGATGTGTTTGGCGATTGGGATATTCCGGGCGGACGGATTCGAGAAAACGAGTTCGACGCTTCACTAGAATCTGTGATTGAGCGCAAAATCAAAGAAGAACTCGGACCCGAAGTTAAATACAAACTCGGCGAGCCAAAAGTCTTCTTCCGACATGAGCGCAAAGAAATGAAATTGGGCGAAATGGTCCGAATTTTTGCCATTGGCTACGAAGGCAAATACATAAGTGGCGATATAAAACTCGGCGATCATCACGATAAATACGAATGGGTAGATGTAAAGACTTTCCAGCCGGAAGATTATTTCACCGGCGGCTGGCTCAAAGGCATTAAAGAATATTTATCGAGAATAACTCATGACTAAACTTACGCCTCAGGAAGAAATTACAAAACAAAGTTACGATTCTGTTGCCGCTGATTGGGCAGACACTCACAAAACTGTTAAGTTTTGGCAGGATAATTTTGATGAATTTTTCCGGCTATTGCCATCAGGACGTCTTTTAGAAATCGGCTGCGGGTCTGGCCGCGATGCCCGGGAATTAATTGGCCAAGGCTACGACTACGTGGGTACCGATATCTCGGGTCCGCAATTGGAGCAGGCCAGAAAAAATAATCCTGGCGCAGATTTTAAGCAGGTAAGTCTATATGATCTAGACTTTGATAAACCTTTTGATGGTTTTTGGGCGGCGGCGGTATTAATACATGTGCCAAAAAGCCGTATAGACGAAGCTCTAAGCTCGATTACCAAAAATATGAAAGCTAAAGCCATCGGCTTTATTGCCATGAAAGAAGGTGAAGGCGAGGAGCTTCAAACCAAAGATTATCTAAAGAACACGCCATACTTTTTTGCTTTTTGGCAACGGGGAGAGTTCAGAGAGGTTCTGACTCGCCACGGCATGACTACCCTCCACGAAGACTACATTCCTATGAGTCACGGTACAAAATGGTTAACTTATATCGTAAGATTTGACGGTTCGCCAGAAGAATAAGTTTTAGCGGCCGGTTCTAATAACTAAACGTTTTTTAATGCCACACTCTCGGGCAACTTTATCGCGCTCCAGCTGAAGCGTGGCCGCCAGGGCAGAGCTCGGCACGCTTAAAATCACATTATTATCATCGACTTTTATGCGGCCCTCGGTGTTGTATTTGCGCAACAAATAATCCTTGAGCGCTTTGGCTTCGTCCGGCGCCTCAAAATGGTGGTTGGCCATAATATTTTGCAAACTGTCCATGTAAGACAAGGATAACATTTTACGGATAAGAATTATCGTTATAGAGTTAGCCTATGAGTTATCAAGAGAGGTTAAGGCCGCAAGCTTTTAACATGCAAGATGCTTTGCGCGGCCAGCTGCCGACGGTTGACGTAATCGAGCAGAACTTTGCCGATCTAGCGAGCCGCAGCGCCAACCCGCAACAACGGGCAGAGATGCTCATTAGGGCCACTCAGCGCTACGGCCTAGACAGCCTTTCGATTGACCCTATGTCGGAAACTTATGGCTCGGATGTGGTCTCTTCTTTGTTTATCGATGCGGTTGCTTTACTAGCGTATTCTCAGCTTGCCGATCTGGCCATCCCCAGCGAAGAAAGCAAGTTTAAGGGTAGGCGCAAATCTCGTTTTATAGGCCATGTGCTCAAAAAAATAGAATCAAAGAAAAACTTTCTGCAGCATCTCCAAGACTATGTCGGCGCCTTTGAGGGCGCGGGCGACCCTCTGCTGTTGGAAGGCTTAAGAACAGTAATGTATGAAGCCAAGTGTTTATTAGAGGACGACTTAGATATAACTTATAGTCGAATCAACCAAACTAACGGCGAGTTGATAGGTATGCTAGCCGAGCATAAAATTTTGATGGCGTTAAGGGCCAGCGGCTGGGAACTTGCTACCTATGCGTCGGCCGAAGAAGATCTGGCTCAGACTGACATAAAATTGCCGTTTGTCACTAATCGAAGATTAGAGAGCTTAGCCGTTCAGGTTAAGGCTAAAAAGGGCGCGGACCCAGGATTGGACATAGTTCATACCCCTGACGGATTTATCGTACGGGTTCCTATGTCTAGATCGAGTTTGAATTTGCCCTCTGACGAAGCTGGTCAACTAGAGCAGGCTGTCCTAGCTAAGTTAGATATTTTGGCCGGCGTCGCGCTTTAGCTTGCCTATATTTGAAAAATGATGTAAAAATTGTAAAATTAGGCCAAATTTGGATTATTTATGAAAAAGTCAGGCCAATTTGATCCCGGGCTTCCAACCCCTAAACCAGAGGTTTCTGAAACATGGGGTGTTCTTTTGAACAATCTTGGCTATGGCATAAGACCCACCGAAAGAGCGACCAGAGCCGCATCCCTTGCGCGAAAGCTTTTTGAGTACCCAAGTTTTGAGCTTCCAGTAGTGGCCAGAAGTTACGAATCAACCATGACGGACTTTCATAACCGATTTATGGTGGCGGGAGTGTTATACCTCAGCAACTCGGATATATATGAATCTGGTGGCCACAGCGACCACCTAACAGAGTTGAATACGGGTAAGGTTAGCTTTCAATATCTTATGCGCGAATATTGCGAGACCTTTCCGCTCAAAAGCAGCCGCGACACCTACGATATGCTTAAGGCAATTTTGAGCAACGCCAGAACGCTAGTTTCGGGCATTCCACCAAATGAAACTCCGCTACAAAGGGCCGCCAGAGGTGCCAGCGTTAGCCGAATTTTGTCAGGAATAGTGGCCGAATACATCGGTTGCGAAGGGTTTAAAAAGATTGGCTTTCCGCTAACAACATATTCACCGTCTAGACACGACATAGATTTTGCTGAAGATATAATGGTTCGCGCACAAGACGGAGCCACGAGGTCGTTCCAGATCAAAACCAGCCAAACTCCTCTTGAAATTGATCGTCAAAAGCGGCCAACAATTCTTCGAATTCCCTTAGATATTGATGCGCGCAAGCCAGGCTTTGCCTTGCATCCTCACGAAGCCGCGGCCTTCAGAGATGAAGTACTGCAGCAAGCCGCCTAGTATAATAATTAGCGCATGCCGGAGTTACCCGAAGCCTGTCCCGCGCTAAGTCCTGAAATGGAGCAGTCTGTAATCAGATTGCGGAATATCAAGATTTTAGTGCTGGGATTGAAACAGAAGAAGAGGTCAAGGTTATAATGCCTGAATTGCCAGAAGTGGAGACTATCCGCATAGGCTTAAGCCGCCTTTTGCCAGGCTTGAAAATTAAAACTGTCGAGCACGATTGGCCGAAGTCTTTTCCGAATGCGCCAGCCGATGTAGCGCGTTTTTTGGTCGGCGCCGAAGTAGTTGGCGTTAGGCGCAGAGCAAAGGTTTTGATCATCGATCTTTCTAGTCAATACTCTCTGATAATCCACTTAAAAATGACCGGCCAGCTGGTTTTTGTCGGCCAACAAAGGTTTGGAGCCGGGCATCCGAACGCCGACTTAGTGAACGACCTGCCCGCGAAATCTACGCGTGTAATTATTACATTTGAGCCTAGAAAAGCGGAAATAACCGATGGGCTTGAGCCGAGTGCTAGGAAGCGACGAAGCGCGGAGCAAATCGTACAAAAAGTACGAAGCGTGAGCACTGGAGTCGCTGACGAGGCAATCGGCCAAGAGCGTGGGCGGAGTTTTGGGCTTCGCCCAAAAGTAGGCCCACACGGCCCGCAGTTGTTTTTCAACGATCAGCGCAAGTTCGGCTGGATGCGCCTGATGCCGACTATCGAAATCCCAGAAATAGATTTCTTTAAAAAGGTTGGCCCGGAACCGCTAGAAGACGACTTTACGGTTGATATGTTTATTGAGCGTATTATGCGGCGCAAGAACAGCAACATTAAAGCCGTTTTGCTGGATCAAACAGTGCTTGCCGGCGTGGGTAACATTTATGCCGACGAATCGCTGTGGCTGGCCAAAATTCACCCGGCAACCATAGTTAGCCAAATCCCTAAAACCAAGCTCATGGCTCTTTATAACGGATTGCTGCAAGTGCTAAGACTATCTATAGAAAAAGGCGGCAGCACTGATAAAAACTATGTCGATGCCGAAGGCAACAAAGGTAGCTACCTAAGCTTTGCCAATGTGTTTAGAAAAGAAGGCCAGCCGTGTCCGCGCTGCGGCACGATTATCGAAAAAACCCGTGTAGCTGGCCGAGGTACACACTTTTGCCCGCACGACCAAATCTTGCCTTAGTTAACGGCCGGTTGAGCCGTAAGCGCCGTCGCCGCGGTGAGAGCTGTTTAGCTCGTCGGTTTTTATAAGCTCCGCGTCTTCGACCTTCATAATCACTAGCTGGCCAATACGGTCGCCAATTTGATAAGCCGTTTCGACAATATTTTCCGGATTCAAAATTCTGAACATAAACATAATTTCGCCGCGGTAATCAGAATCTATTACTCCTGTAGTGTTAGCCATAATCAGCGGCATTTTAGCAATGCTTGAACGGGCAAAAGCCAGCGCCACACAACCTTCAGGCAACTCTATAAAAATGCCCGTCCTATAGCGCACCAAGTCGAATTGCCTAGCTTCGGTTGGTTCTATATTTTTAAATTCGCCGTTTTCAACTTTAAAAAACTCTCTTTTAATAGCCACAAAATCTAAACCGGCTGCTCCTGGTGTTGCTTTTTTGGGCAGCACTGTACCGCTAGTTAGCTTAGCCGGAATTTTATGTTTGTTCGCTCCCATAATCTCTCCAATGATATCATTTCTAAAGATGATAATTTCTTTGTGCGGGAGCAATAGCTTTGAATTAAGCCGCCGACTCAACCAGTTGGTTGACGACTTTATTGCTGAACACGGCGATTTGGCCGTAGAGCGTATCGACGGCGAAGAAGTTAGCGCCCAAAACGTAATTGACGCTGTGCAAAGTTTACCTTTTTTGGCAGCTAAGAAATTAGTTGTTTTAAGAAACTTCGCCGCCAACAAATTGGCTAGCGAGACCATTGAACAAATTATTGAGTCAGCGGCCGATTCTACTAACCTTGTTTTTTACGAGCCGGCAATTGATAAGCGCTCCAGTTATTATAAAACCTTAAAATCCAAGACGGCACTTGAAGAATTTAATTTGCCAGACAGCCGTAGTTTGGCCAAGTGGCTAGTGGATTATGCCAAAGAACAAGGCGGCTCGATTAGTTTAAGTGACGCTAATTATTTGGTTGGCCGGGTAGGCGACAACCAACAAATTCTAGCTAGAGAAGTAGAAAAATTAGTAACCTACGACCCCGCGATTAGCCGGCAGACAATTGATCTATTGACTGAAAAAACACCTCAAAGCAAAGTTTTTGATTTGCTAGATGCGGCCTTTGGCGGTGATAAAAAGCGGGCGCTGGAACTGTACGACGAACAACGAAGCATGCGCGTAGAACCGCAAGAAATTATGGCCATGTTAGCTTGGCAGTTGCGAATTTTGGCGCTGGCCAAATTAGGACAGCAAAAGTCAGCCGCCGAGATCGCAGCCGATGCCGGTCTTGGCCAGTTTCCGGTGAGCAAAGCTCAGCCGCTGGCCAAAAAAATAACTGTTCACAAACTGCAAGAGCTAGCTTCCGAGGCCGAAAAAATCGACCGGCTAGGAAAATCCAAACCGGTCGATCTCGACGAAGCAATTCGTACTTATATCACCGCTATTTAGCGGCTTTTTTGGCAGCTGGCTTTTTAGCAGCAGCCTTCTTGGCGGCCGGCTTTTTGGCAGTGGTTTTCTTAGCGCCGGCAGCCTTGGCTTTAGCAGACAATGCGGCCTTTTGGCGAGCAGCCTTGTTTTTGTGAATAACGGCCTTTTTGGCAGCCTGGTCAATGGCGCTGACAGCCTTGCGCTCAGCCTCAGAAATTTCGGCCGGGGTACCGCTAGCCAACACCTTAGCAAAAGCTTTCAAAGCCTCACGCATTGAACGCTTAGTTTTTACGTTGCGCAAGTTAGCTTTCTGGGCAACCTTTACGCGTTTTTTCGCTGATTTAATAATAGGCACTTAAACTTAACTCCTTAACGAGTGATTAAACTTGATACAAGCAATGACTATACCTTTAAGGTGTTAATTTGTAAACCCAGCACTTAGCTTCAAATCTTTCATAATAGCCGCTTTAAGCGGCTGTCTTGAAGCTAAGTGCTGGGTAAAGAAAATAGCTTGCTTATGCTTAACTTCGGTGATAATCTGACTACAGAAGATTCTAAAATAAAAACGTAAACTACTTATATGGATCCGGCAGCCGCAAAACAACAGATTGTAGAAAGAGTCCGCCAGGCGACTAATGTTTTAGTAACTGTCAGCACTAACCCCACTGTTGACCAGTTGGCTGCGTGCATTGGTTTGACACTGTTGCTCAACAAAATGCAAAAACACGCCACAGCTGTTTTTTCGGGGCAAGTGCCCTCGACCCTAGAATTTTTACAACCCGAACGAACAATCGAAACAAATACGGACAGTCTACGCGATTTTATAATCAGCCTCGATAAAGAAAAGGCCGACAAGCTGCGTTATAAGGTCGAGGACCAAGTAGTCAAAATCTTTATAACTCCTTATAGAACCAGCCTGACCGAAAAAGACCTAATGTTCGGCCAAGGTGACTTTAATGTCGAGGTGGTTATGGCGCTTGGCATCAAAGACCGTAATCAAATTGACGCTGCTATTTCGGCTCACGGTCGAATTTTGCACGACGCCACGGTTATTTCGTTGAACGCCGGACAGGGCAAGGCGCCGGATGTTGGACAGATTAACTGGCAGGATACTTCGGCCAGCAGCTTGTCCGAAATGCTGGTCAGTATCTCGGAAGCATTTGGCGGGGGCTTGATTGACGGCCAAATAGCTACGGCTTTCTTAACCGGTATCGTTGCCGAGACTGCCAGATTCGGGAACGCCAAGACTTCGCCAAAAGTTATGACAATGAGCGCCCAGTTAATGGCGGCGGGCGCTAACCAGCAGCTCATTGTCAGCAAGCTCGACCAAGCCGCACCGCCTCAAGCTGCTAAACCGGTTGCCGAAAAAACCGAAGAATCAGAAGTAGACGAAGACGGCACCCTGAGCGTCAAACACGATCTTGAGGCCAAACTCAAAGAATCCGAAAGAAAACAAAAAGAAGAAAAAGCCAAAGCCGCCGAATCCGACGAGATCCACATAGACGAACAGGGAAATCTAAAAACAGCCGGCGAACTCATAAAACCTATTGAGAGCGAAAAAAAAGAAGATGACGACGACGATAGCGACAAAGGTCCAAAGTCGCCGCTAGAAGCCGTAACTTCAACAGCCGAAGAGTCTAAAAAATCTGAAGAGAAAGAAGCCGAGCCCGATCCTTCGGAAATGCCCGGTTCGCATACTTTATTAAACCCTGCCACTAAGCATCCGTTCTTAGAAAGTCCATTAACGGCCTCTACTATGCCAGAATGGCAGGATCCTTATGACAGTGTGCCGATTGATCCCCTGAGTGGTGACGGCCCCGGCAAAGAACAGATTTTCGAGCATAAAACCGTTATTAAGCCACTCAGTGAACAGACAGCCGCCAAGGCCGAAAAGACCGAGGATAAACCAGCTGCTCAAGCCCCGGCCACCGATGTTAATGCCGCTCGTAATGCTGTAGAAAGTGCTCTATCGAGCGTGCCATTTGACCCAGCTAATAATCCTGTAGAGAGCTTGGGCGCTACCGAGTTGGCCGAGCCTGCCCACGAACAGCCCGCCGCAAAGCCAGAGCCTAACGGTACGCCTAGTTTGCCGATCCCAGGCTCGACTACGCCAACTCCTACAGATAAAGCAGACAATAAGCCTACCAATTCAACTGCCCCGCCACCAGTACCGCCACCGTTTATGCCGATGAGCACGCCACCTTTTGGTAACCACGCTGGCTAGATAAGAAGTAAATCTTTATACTCTTAGCCATCATGGACGGCTTTTTGTTAGTTAATAAACCTGCTGGAATCTCAAGCTTTGGTGTGGTTGCTCGCGTGCGGCGCGCTTTAAGTGAAGCCGCTGGGTATAAAGTAAAGGTTGGGCATACTGGCACGCTGGATCCGGCCGCCTCCGGCTTAATGGTTTTAGTTATTGGTAAGTATTGCAAACGGGCCAACGAATTTTCTAAGCTCGATAAAACATATGAAGTAGAAGCAGCTCTTGGCGCTACAAGCTCAACAGGAGATATCGAGGGTGAAATAACCAAAAAAAGTACTCAGCGCCCAGATGAAACCGAGGTGCGCATGGTATTGAGCAAATTTGTGGGCAATATTTACCAGACGCCCCCGATTTATTCGGCTATCAAAGTCAACGGCCAGCGGGCCTACAAACTAGCCAGGGTGGGCAAAGAGGTGAAAATTGAGCCGCGTCAAGTCACGATTAATTCCATAGAAAACATTGAATACAAATATCCAAAATTAAGCTTCACCACCTCTGTTAGCAGCGGTACTTACATCCGCAGCTTAGTAGAAGATATCGGCGCAAACTTAGGTACCGGCGCCTATATGTCTGCACTCAAACGAACAAAAATTGCAGACTATAAAATAGACGATGCGCTCGAGATTGAGCCACTGAACGCAGAAATTATTCAAAGGAGTGTTCAGACCTTGCCAAAACACCTTTAATTTGCTAAAATGACCCCAAGAATGATAACTAGTGAGAAGAAAGCCGCGGTCGCGAGTGACCACAAGGCTCACGATAAAGACACCGGTAGCCCTGCTGTGCAGGTAGCTACTTTGACTGCCCGGATTGCCGAACTAACAGATCACATGAAGCGCAATAAGCACGATTTTGCGGCTCGCCGCGCGCTTCTGCAGATGGTTGGTAAGCGCAAGCGTTTGCTTAAATACATTGCCGCTCGTGACGGCGAAGCCTACCTTGCTTTGATTAAAAAGCTCGGCATTCGCCGCTAAAGTGCCCAGACTCTAATCCGCCAGTTGGCGGACAAGCTTGTGCACATTAAGTAACCCCACAAGTTAAAATCTGTGAGGACCAATAAAGTAAGTTTCGCGGCAGAGATTCAGATATATGACAGGATCTGCACAAGCAGCCATATATTTGCCCTCTGAACGCGAAGCCAGAAAGGAAACTCTCTAATTTATGGGTGAAATAATCAACCCGTATGGTAAAAAAATAACTAAAGTCAGTACCGATTTTTGCGGTCGTGAACTCAGCCTTGAAGTAAACCGCGTGGGTTTTAGAACTTCCGCCAGTGTACTGGTGACTTATGGCGACACTGTCGTACTTGGCACAGCTATGGTCAGCCCGGAAAAAGTCCAAGGACTGGATTTCTTCCCGCTAAGCATTGATTACGAAGAAAAATTTTATGCCGCTGGCAAAATCAGCGGCAGCCGCTTTATTAAGCGCGAGGGCAGGCCAAGCGACGAAGCCGTTTTGATTGGCCGCCTGATTGACCGCCCAGTCCGTCCGTTGTGGCCGAAAGGCTACCGTCACGAAGTTCAGGGCGTGGCCACCGTACTTTCTATGGATCCGAACTTTCGCCCGGACGTTATTGCCATGATTGCCGTGAGCACCGCCTTTATGCTGACTGGCGCGCCGTTTGACGGCCCGGTAGCCGGTGTACGCGTTGGTTTGAAAGGCGGCAAGCCGCAAGCCTTCTTGTCTAGTGAAGAGCTTGATAACGGCGATCTCGATCTAGTTGTTGCCGGTACCAAGGATGCCATCATGATGGTGGAGGCAGGGGCCCGCGAAGTTAGCGAAGAGCAGATCGTAGAGGCTCTGACTTACGCTCACGCTGCTATCCAGCCAGCTATTGAACTGCAAAACAAACTTTGCCAAGCAGTCGGTGTGCAGCCACAGGAATATGAGCTTCTAAAGCCCGATGAAGAGGTCCAAAAAGCCGTTGATAAGTGGGTCGAAGGCAAATTAGGCCACCCGCTGCGAGCACCTTATCCGGAGCGCAATGAGTTGGTCAACGACCTGCGCGAGCAAATGCGCGAATACTTTGCCGAGAAACTAGGTGAAGAATTTGAGGATCAAAAGAGCGACTACGACGAAGCCTTGCAGATGGCCATTCATAAGGATGTTCGTCAAGGTATCGTAGAAGATGGCATTCGTCCGGATGGCCGTAAGCTTGCCGAAATTCGCCCGTTATCCAGCGAGGTGGGTCTATTGCCCCGAGCTCACGGTTCTAGCATATTTACTCGCGGCATGACGCAGGGTATGAACATTGTTACCTTGGCGCCATTAAGCTACGCTCAGCTGGTAGACACCATGGAAGTAAGCGACGGTGAACGTCGTTACATGCACCACTACAACGCTCCCGGCTATACGGTTGGCGAAGTTCGCCGCCTTGGCAGCCCGGGCCGCCGCGAAATCGGTCACGGTTATTTGGCGGAGCGCGCTCTATCGGCCGTACTGCCAAGCGAAGCCGAATTTCCATATGCTATTCGTTCTGTAACCGAAATTATGAGCCAGAACGGCTCAACATCTATGGCGGCTACCTGTTCGTCTTGCTTGGCTTTGATGGATGCTGGCGTGCCTATTAAAGCGCCAGTTAGCGGCATTGCTATGGGCTTAATGCTCGAAGACGGTAAGGCCTACATTTTGAGCGACATTGCCGATGCCGAAGACTTTGCCGGCGACATGGACTTTAAGGTCACCGGTACTTCAAAGGGCATCACCGCTCTACAGATGGACATGAAGGTTCACGGCTTGCCCGTAGAAGTACTCAAAGACGCCCTAGAGCAGGGCAAGGAAGGCCGAGCTAAAATCTTAGAGCATATGCTTGAGACCCTGCCAGAACCTCGTAAAGAACTGAGCCCGTACGCTCCGCGGGTAGAAACTATGACTATTAACCCGGATAAAATTCGCGAAGTGATCGGCAAGGGCGGTGAAACCATCCAGAAAATAACCGGTGAAACCGGCGCTGAAATCGATATTAAAGACGACGGCACGGTTATGATAGCTAGCCCCGACAAAAAAAGCATTGATGCTGCCCGCCAGTGGATTGAATCCATTACCGCCGAGCCGGAAGTCGGCCATATATACAAAGACGTTCCAGTGGTGAATGTTATGGACTTTGGTGCCTTTGTTCAGATACTGCCGGGTAAAGACGGCTTGGTGCACGTAAGCGAGATTCGCGAAGAGCGCGTCGAAAAACCAAGTGATGTTTTGAAAGAAGGCGATAAAGTTACTGTTAAACTAGTAGCTATAGATGATCGTGGTCGTTTGCAGCTTTCCATGAAGGCCGCTGCCCGCGAGCTAAGCAAAGACAAGTAGGGAGGTAGAATGGGTATTTCAAGGGAAAAGAGTAGCACCGATCCGGCAATTGCCGGATTTGGATTTATTCCAAAAGGTGCGTTGAGGAAAACCGGGGTCCCTGCAAAGTTTACTTTGTGGGGTGATGGTACCGTAGGTTGTCCTCAAAAGCCGGAGGCGCAGTAAAGTGGCACGAAGAGTTAGCCGTCGTTCGCAAAACGAGCTAATAGTTCATAAATTGTGGTTTAACATTGTAGCGGCAATCGTCATCCTGTTAATCGGCTACGGATTCGCTTCCTGGGCAATTAATACCGGCAACCTGCTGCTTTACGCCATTACATTGTTTTGCTTGACCTTGGCCGTTCGGCGAGTGGAGCTCGGTATCCGTTATTCAACAAATCGTTAAAATGTCATCCAAACAGCAAGAGCTAGATAAGATCAAAGCAGAAATCCTGGCCAACAACATTTGTCCGGAACTAGCGGCTACAGCTACTCAGTTGGTGTTTGGCGATGGCAACCCGGATGCCGAGATCGTTTTTATCGGCGAGGCACCGGGCAAGAACGAAGACGAGCAAGGCAAACCTTTCGTAGGCGCCGCTGGCAAGTTCTTAAACGAAATGCTTGAAAGCATAGGATTAGAAAGATCAGACGTGTACATTACCAACATAGTTAAGTACCGGCCACCGAACAATCGGGATCCATTGCCGGAAGAAAAGAAAGCATTTCTGCCTTACTTGCAGGCCCAGCTAGACGCTATCAAGCCCAAGCTGGTGGTCACCCTTGGCCGCCACAGCATGGATAGCCTCTTGCCGGGACTTGTAATAAGCCGCTGTCATGGCCAGCCCAAAAGGTTCAACGGCCAAGTGTATATGCCGCTTTTTCACCCCGCCGCCGCTCTTTATAACGGCGGTATGCGCCAGACGCTGTTAACCGATTTCTCTCGTATCCCACGCGTCCTGGCCGCCATTAATTAAAGAAATTCATTTTAAAAATCTTAAAGAAAAGAAAGGACAACAAATGAATCCAAAAAGTAACAATAAGCCCAAACCGGGCAACCAGCGTTCTGGCAACAACCGCCCGCCACGTAACAATAACGGCGGCGTAACGGCCACTGGCCGCAGTGTTAGCCGCGGTGCCGCGCTGCGCGCCCAAAAGCAAGCCGTACAAGACGCTAACCGCATTGCCAACCAGTATTCTGACGCCAGCAACATGCAGAGCGATCAGCCTAAGCGCCGGGCTAACTTTATCGACGATAGTCCCCGGCTCAAGATTATCGGCCTGGGCGGTTTCGACGCCGGTGGGTCTAAGAATATGCTGGTTATCGAATATCAAAATGACGCCATCGTTATCGACTGTGGCAACGACCTCGGCGTTGATCTGCCGGGCATCAATTACGGTATTGCTGACACCACCTACCTAGACCAAATCAAATCCAAGTTGCGCGGTTTCGTGATCAGCCACGGCCACCTAGATCATATGGGCGGTATGCCGCACATTTTGCCAAAATACCCGGGCGTACCGGTTTACGGCAGCCGTTTTACCATTGGCCGAGTTGAGGAAATCTTCCAGAACTTTGGCTTGCCGATGCCAGAAGGCTTTGAACTTAAAACCGTTGCCATGAACGAAGACACTCACGAGCGCCTAAAACTCGGTGAATTTTATATCGAGCTGGTGCGTGTCACGCACTCTATCCCAGGCAGTACCATGATTGTGGTCGATACGCCGGTTGGCCGTTTGGTGAACACCGGCGACTTCCGCCTAGACCCAAATCCGCTTGATCACGAGCGCACTGACACCGAACGCCTGCAAGAACTGGCCCGTGAGGGCGTGTTGGTCTTGATGAGCGAATCAACCACCACCGAACGCCCCGGCCGCACGCCGAGTGAATCAACTATCGAACAGAGCTTCGTAGATATTATGGAACAAGCGCCGGGCCGCATCTTTGTGGCTATCTTCTCGACCAACGTCAACCGTATTCAGATGATTGTTAACGCCGCAGTGAAGCATAATCGCAAGATCGCGCTTGATGGTCGCAGTATGATTTCTACGCTAGAAATGGCGGTGCGCAATGGTTTCATGAAGATTCCAAAAGGCACTTTTGTGCCGATTGCCAGTGTGCCGAACCTCAAAGACAACGAAGTTGTCGTAGTTTGTACTGGCGGGCAGGGCGAGCCCAACTCAGCCTTGAACCGCATGAGCTTGGGCGAACACAAGTATGTCAGCCTGAAAGAACAAGACACGGTTGTGCTGTCTAGCACGCCAATTCCAGAATCTGGTAACGATGCCTTAATTGGCGTTATGGTCGATGATTTAATGCGCAAAGGCGTGCATGTCTTTGAGCACCGTAATCACGACATCGACCACATTGGTCCGCTGCATGTTTCTGGTCACTCTAGTCAAGAAGAATACGGCGACATTATCGAGATGCTAAAGCCCAAGTTCTTTATTCCGATCTGGGGACCATATCGCTCTAAGAAGCGTCACATCGATATTGCCGTAGAGCGTGGTATGCAAAGAGCCAACTGCGTAAATGCCGAAAACGGCGATGTTATTTGCATAACTCGCGACAAAATGGAAATCGACGGCCAGGTGCCCCGCGGCACTGTGTTGGTCGATCAAACCGGCTCAATTGTCTCTAGCGTGGTAGTAAAAGACCGCGTGCTTCTAAGCGAAGAAGGTTTGGTAGCCGTGGTTCTAACGATAGATAAAAAGACCGGCGCATTGCTGACTAGCCCAGACATCATCAGTCGCGGCTTCATTTACATGAAGGACTCTGAGGAGCTGATGAACGCTTTTAGAGCCGAGCTAAGAAGGGCAGTGCAGCAACGCTATAAACGCGTTGATCTAGATCGCTTTAAGGCTGAGCTCAAAGATTACGTTACCCATTTCTTGTACGAGCAAACTCAACGTAGCCCAATTGTAATTCCGGTGGTCAACGTCATAGGTGGCCGATCAGAAAAGGTCAATAACGACATGCACAAGCCAGGTAACGACAATGCTGAACCTCAGCGCGAGAAGACGCCGGAAGAGATTGCATTAGAGCAACAGCGCCGATTTGCAGCTATGCGCCAACGCTTGCTCAACCAAGACGCCCGCGTCGATTAAAGAGCTATCGTCGCTTCTGTCGCAGGGTTGAAGTATAATCTTCGGCAGAAGAGGAGTGCTTTATGGGTCGACAGATAATTTTACGCGGCGAAGGCGTAGATAATACACCCGAGGAAGAAATGCCCGAGTTTCTTCGTAATTTGGGTTGCACCGCGGGTTCTGATGTCGAGATAATCGTCGTGGAGACTGAGGACGATTCTGACAGATCATTGACAGAATAAGCGTAAACATGTTATAATTACAACAACGTTAGGATCTATAATCCCCTAACGCTTAAGGGTATAATGGTTTAAAGATGGCTAAAAAATCAAAACGCGGTCGGCCCAAAGGTAGTGGCGCCAAAAAGAAAGCAGAGAAGAAGAACTCTGGTTTTTGGCGCGGCGTTGGTGCTGTTGCCTTAATAGTTGCTGCTATTGTGCTAGCCTTTGGGGCTTTTGTCAGTGCTCCGTTACCGCATAGCTTATGGCACGGGGCCTGGTGGGCCTTTGGCATCGCCGCTATTATTTTGCCCTTGGCTTTGCTTTATCTTGGATCACTGAAGTTTTTGAGCGAAGACCAGCGCATACCCCTGCCTAACATGGTGGGTACAATAGCGCTGTTGGTTTTTACAGCTAGTTTTTTCAACACCTTATTTATTAGTCATGCAGCCCTTAATGCCCCTGATCCCAGCGCTTGGGTCGGCGGTCACGGTGGCCAGGTGGGACAAGCTGTTGGCGAATCTCTAGCCGGAGCGCTTGGCAAGTTCTTGGCAAGTCTGGTGTTCTTTATTTTGAGTATTTTTGCCGTGTTCTTTACGTTTTCTATCGAACCAAAAGCAATTCTTAAGCTGGCCGAACTATTTAAGCGTGAACCTAAAGAAGCCGAAGAAGATCTGGCTCAGCTCAAGAAGAAAATGGAACCGAGCTTCGAGCTTCATGAAGGAGTGCCGGTTGAGCACCACGCTGCCGTAGCCGGGGCGCCACGTATGTCTTCTTTGCGTAACACCGCCGAAAAGTTGGCGCCAACCCAAGACCACGCTGCTTTAACTACGGCCAGCGACCCTGATTGGAAATTCCCGGGCCTAGAATTGCTTAACTCTAAACAAGACAAAGCCGATGCTGGCGACGTTAAAGGTAACGCCGAGATTATTAAAGAAACCTACGCCAACTTTAACATCGACGTAGAGGTTGAGGGCGCCAATGTGGGCCCGCGCGTTACCCAATACACGCTCAAACCGCCCACAGGCGTTAAGCTGACCCGCATGACAGCCTTAGAGAATAACCTGGCGTTGGATCTAGCGGCTACTAGCATTCGAATGGAAGCACCAATCCCGGGTAAAAGGGCAGTGGGTATTGAGGTGCCGAACGTCAAGGCGGCTACCGTTACCTTGCACGGCCTGCTTTCTAGCAGTGAATGGCATGGCTCCAAGGGGTCTTTAAGTTTTGTAATTGGCAAAGACATTACCGGCCTGCCGGTCGTTGGCGACCTGGAACGTATGCCGCACCTTCTTATTGCCGGCCAGACTGGCTCGGGTAAGTCTGTTATGATCAATGCGCTTCTAACCAGTTTGCTGTACCGCAACTCGCCGTCTGATATGAAACTAATCTTGGTTGACCCTAAACAGGTAGAAATGGCGCCTTACCGGGATATTCCACATCTGCTGGCACCTGTGATTACCGAGCCAGAGAAATGTATCAGTGCTCTTAAGTGGGCTGTGGCCGAAATGGAGCGCCGACTTAAAGCCTTTTCTGAAGTTGGCAAGCGCAATATCGGCGAGTACAACGACCTCAAAAAAGAGGAAGGCATGCCTTATATAGTGATAGTTATTGATGAGCTGGCTGATCTAATGATGATGGCTGCCCGAGATGTGGAAGCCTTGATTGTGCGTTTGGCGCAAAAAGCCCGTGCTGCCGGAATCCACTTGGTTGTGGCCACCCAGCGCCCGAGTGTGGACGTGATTACCGGTTTGATCAAGGCTAACGTGCCGGCGCGCATCGCCTTTACTACGGTTAGCCAAGTCGATAGCCGGACGATTATCGACCAAGTTGGTGCCGAAAAGCTGCTTGGCCGAGGTGATGCCTTGTTTAACATTCCGGAATTCACTAAACCTAAGCGTGTACAGGGTGCTTTGATTAGCGACTCCGAGACGAGCAAGATTTGTGACTTTTTGCGAGCTCAGCGTCCGCCGCAGTATGACGACGAAGTTATCTCTCAACCAGTGCAGCTCAACGGCAAGGGCAGCGTGGTGGCGAGCATGGACGGCGGCGACGATGACGATATGCTCAAAGACGCCGTGGGCGTTGTAGCCACCGCTGGTAAGGCCAGCACCAGCCTGCTACAGCGCAAACTGCGCATTGGCTATGGCCGGGCTTCGCGCCTGATGGACATCATGGAAGAGCGGGGCATAATTGCTCCAAGCGACGGCACTAACCGACCGCGTGAAGTATTGGTGTCGGGTGCTGATGATGTATTTGGCAGCAGCGAACCAGAGCCTGCCGGTATAGCTCCGGCCGGCGAAGGCGATGTCTATGACGACCTCGACACTGATTCTTGATATTTCGAAATAGAATTATTCATTCTCTTCTACATTCAGGAATCGCTGCGGGGCAAGCATGTCAGACGAATAATAAAGGACTAGGATTTATAAAACAGGGGTGAGACGTGGCCCGGATCGCTTGCGAGCGACCCGGGCTCACGCCACGGTCTTGAACAGGATTTGCCGGAACTCCGCGAATACCTCTTGGATCTTCTCCGGGCTGAAGACCAGCCGGTCACGGACGGTGAAGATCACCGGGTTGGCTACGAAGCCCACGGCGCCGAGGATGTAGCGGGCGTGCATGGTGCCGACGCCAGCCGGATGCATCAACATCCAGGCCAGTGCGGCGTTGAAGGCGAAGAACGCTGCCCACGCGCTGAAATTGCGTTTGCAGCTCTTCTTGATGCCGACATTGCGCTTGCGCCAGATCCAGAGCTTGTTGATGGCGTACGTAACGCTGTCCATCCCCAAGCTGACGCCGACGCTCACGTACCAGCCGTGACCGAGCTGGTGCAGCAGACGGGAGATGACCAAAGTGGCCAGCACCCAGAAGGCGGCACTCTGCAATGCGCTCTTCTGCCACTCCCGGTTGTGAAACATGCGCCACAGCCAGCCGATCAGGTCTTTGCGCGGGCGAAGCCGACTGTCCAGCCAGGTATGCAGCCGTCCGAGCGGACGACGTGCAGGTGTTGCTCGCGACCAGAGAAGGCCGGCGAATTCTGTCATTGCGCTCAAAGCCGAGCCTCCTTCTGTGCCTAGTTGTTTAAGACCGATAGCTCCTCCGCTAAAAAACTCCAGCGACCAGGAACCTAAGCTCACAATACTCCTAAAACAGGTTAGTAACAATTGTAAATTTTATAATTGTCAAATAAGCACGAGCTTAATAGAATTAAGTCGTAGAGGTAAAACAAATATGGTAGAAAGTTCATGTCCGAGCAATTAAAGCTCACCACTGCCATGTCGCCGGCCATAGAGCCGGTTCAATTTGAGCCCATTTTTTCAACTTCACCAGAAGAGCCCCCGCGGGCTCTTTTTAGTGACGATGATAGCTTGATAGTCAGAGAGTTAACACAGGCAGAGATTGATTCAAAACTTTTCCCGGTGGATAGCCTCGGAATGCCTTTGGTTTTGTTTGTGCCAGCTAGCCATAGGACAGAATTTCAAAATGAAATGCTGGTTAAAGATGAAGAAGGTACCAGTCGTGAAGAACAAGGAGAGGATGATAGTCAAGACAGACACCACCTTTACGGCCCCGAAAACGAACTCCGGAAAAAGGGCGACAACTTAAACAAAGCGCTCCGATACTCCAGGGTGCAGCGCGTACCTGTAAAACTGCATAAAAGATTTACTAAAGATTTCGAACGGACGCCGCTCCCAAAGACTAGGATTGCGCGAATAGGCAAACTTCTCCTTATGGCAGCCAGGTACATCGGTCCAGAAGCAGTGGATGTCAGACCGTCTATACCAGTAATAAGGCGGCTCACCTTAGCCGAGCGGCAATATATGTGGGCTCACAACGAAGTCTGGGTAGAAAATGTTAAAAAAGTCCAAGACATAATTATTAACCAAGTGGTTAAACAAAAAATTCCAGACATTCATAAATACCAAGACGAGGTGCTCGATTTCCTTACCTGTACTAATGAGGAAGACAAGATTAAGCTAGGCCGGAGACTGTTCAGAGTCGCGGCCAAAGCCGCAGTAGAACCTATTGAGATTGATTACTTGCGGGCCTGGGACGGCGGCTTATTGCCCCGACAACGGTTAGATCCTCCAAAAAAATCTGAACCGGCAGCTACCGGCAAGCGGAAGAAAAAGAACAATAAAAAACAGGGGATTTCTACGCCAAGAGCATACCCCAAACAAGCTCATATTTTTATAGCTCGCCACGTAGTTCAGGATCCATACAAAGAAAAAGAGGTAATCAAATCTCTTAGCAACGAGCTTGATAAACGCCTAGGGCACAGACTGGCCGTTTAGCAGTTGATTTATAAGGGGTAAAGTGCTACAATTTGCCTACTAAAAACTAATTCAGGTTGGGACAACTTAATTAGGTGCTCAGCCGAAGCCAAGGTTTTAGTTTTGGATGAAATGCTAGGAGCTAGCGAGGAGTGAGCGAAGCGTATAGAAATACGTTGAGCGAACGACTGAGCATAAGCGACAACGCAATTCGCCAAAAGCATCAGCGGAGCTGCTGGCTTTGCTAGCAGACAGGCTGATGCGAACTGAAAGCTTGGAGCCAAAGGAAGGAGTTCGTTATTAACACATACGAAATTGCTGTGCTTTATCATCCTGATCTAGAAATTGATCTAGAAAAGGCCGAGACCCGCATCAAAAAAATCATCACCGACAATGGCGGTAAGATCGAAAAAACCGACAATTGGGGCAAACGTAAGTTAGCCTACCCAATTAAAAAACAAGACTTCGCCGTATACGTTTTTTATACGGTTGAGATGCCGGCCGAGAACGTCGCCCGTGTTGAACAAGTTTTCAACATTACCGACGAGATCATTCGCTTTTTGATCACCAAGCCAGATCTGAAAGCTATCGCCAAAGCCGAAGCCGCCAAAGCCGATAAGGCTAAGAAGGCAGCTGAGCGCGGTTCTAACGATGACGACGATAACGATAACGAAGAAGAGTAGAATAGGGATAAGTAAAGAAAAGGAGGATGTTTAGGCGACAAAGTACAAGGAAAGCCCGAGTAGCGGACTAAGACGTAGGAACTCTACTTCGCAGGAGCAACGGAAGGCTTGACGCCGTAATTTGGAAGCATAAACATGCGAACCATGGCAAGAAGTTTTAATCAAGTAATTCTAATGGGCAACCTAACGCGCGATCCAGAACTGCGTACTACGCCAAATGGCAATAACGTTTGCAGTTTTAGTCTGGCGCTGAACCGCAGCTATAAAAATAGCGATGGCGGCTGGACCGAAGCGACCGATTATATCGACATCGTGGCTTGGGGGCCTTTGGGCGAACGCGTTGCCCAGTATCTGACCAAGGGCCGCCCGGCGTTAGTTAATGGCCGTTTGCAAAGCCGTAGCTGGGAGCAAGATGGTCAAAAACGTAGCAAAGTTGAAGTTGTAGCCCAGGACGTTACATTCTTGGGTGGTCCTGGCGGCAGCGACGGTGGTGGCTCAAGCGCGCCTGCAAGTTCCAGCAAATCAAGCAGCAAAGCTAAGGATGACGAGGAAGTAGTTATCGAGGATATTGGCGATGAGCCGATCAACCTCGACGACATCCCATTTTAAGGAGATTTATGGAAGGAATATTAACGCCCGCCGAAGCTAAAAGCGTGCCTTTATCTCGTAGGCCTATCAAGAGATATGGTCAGGTGCTCAGAGGACTGGCAGAGCTCGAGTCGAGTTCGGGCGTACATATAGCGAGAATAAGAACACTCATGCCTTTTAGCAGAGAAACTCTTGTCCTGGCGGCTAGTGGCGTTGAGAGTGCACTAGAAAACGGACTTACTGAAGTAGATTTACCTACAGAATTTGATATTAAAATAGCCTCAATAGTTAACGGAGAATAATTTTTAATGGCAAAGATTTTTAAACACCGAACTGACGTAGCATTTTTTGACTACAAGGATTTTAAAACCTTGCAGCGCTACATCAACCAGTACGGCCAGATAGAACAGCGCAAAAAGACTGGTCTGACTGAGTCTAAACAACGCCAATTAGCTCGTGCAATAAAGCGCGCTCGGCATATCGCGTTGCTACCATTCGTCGCAACCAACTAAAGCTAAATTATTCGTGGCGAATTACGGCGTCAAAACCTGCGCGTTTCACTCACCGTATGTTAAATACGGCTCATTCCAATGCTCGCTTTTTCCTTGTACTTCATTCACGAATGAATTTACCATGGGAGTATATGGAGAGTAGTCAATCGCTATCGGTTTTGGTCAAGCGCTTGGATAGCGACGTGCGGCAGATTTTGCGTAAGGTTAATTTTGGGGAGTTAAGTTCTAAGAACCGCGAACTTCTTTCGGACCTGCAGCAAGATTTAGTAGATGCTCGGATTTACTCTAATGCCTATGAGCTTAGCGAAACCAGGGAAGATCAGCTCGATAACGCCAAGCGAGCAAAATCTTGGCTTAACAAAGCTAAGAAATGTATTTTGACCGCCAGTGAACACAATATTTTTGAAGCGATCGACGTGGCGCATTTGTCGGCAAACATTGAACAAATAATTGATAAATTGGAGTAGAAATCATGACATTATCTATAACAAATTTGCGTAAGGGCACGGTTTTCCAGCTAGATGGAATACCCTATCGCGTGACTGAATATAGTCAAAAAGTTATGGGCCGAGGCGGCTCAACGGTTAATGTTAAGATCAAAAGCCTGATCGACGGCAAGGTTCTGTCTAAAACCTTTCACGGCAACGACACTGTTGATAGCGCCGAAGTAGAGAACCGACCGGTTCAATACCTATATAATGACGGTGCCATTTTTTTCTTTATGGATAATGACAGTTTTGAGCAATTCGAAGTACCAGCCAGCGACATGGAAGATAAAGCTGGCTTTATGCGTGAAGGCGACCAAGTCACCGCTCAATTATTCGAGGGGCGGGTAATCAATATTGAACTACCAAAGAATTTGCCCTTAAAAGTTACCTACACCGAAAACGCGGTGAAGGGCGATACCTCGAGCGCCATTACCAAAGACGCCACGCTGGAAACCGGCATAACGATCAAAGTGCCGGCATTTATTAAAACCGGCGACTTAATCAGCGTAAATACTGAAACCGGCGAATACCGCGAGAGGGTAAAATAGGAAACTTAAAATGTCGGCGCCACTCGAGCATACTCTGGTTGCCGTGACGTTTGAGCGCTACTTCAGTGGCGAGACTTTCGACAAGGTGCCTCCACACATAACAATTTTGCCGTGGTTTGATGCTCGTGGCAGGATGTGCGTTATTGATGAAGTAGTAAAAGAAACCGAGCCTTTTAGCATAGTTCGAGACGGCCCGATGACTGTAGGGGGTCAAGGTCATGAAAAAAAGGCGGTGAGTGTTAAATCACCGGCCTTGATCAAGCTCCACGAAGAATTATTCAAAAGGCTAGTGGAAAATGGTGTAGAATTTTCTCACCCGCTGTGGCTGGGCAGTCAGTATACTCCACACTATCGAAAGCTTGAGGATCGGGACCCGTTTGACGAGCATCCAGAGATGGTAATAAATGAGATTGCTATCTTTGACAATATTGCTGTTCGAGGCTTATCCAAGGGCAAAAAGATAGTCACGTATTTGAGGATGGGTGATGCCTAAGCGCAACGAGCATCTTGTGGTTATTTTGTTAGAACCTGCCAGATTTAATGTAGAATTCGAAGTTTGGCCGCAGCACATAACAATCGTACCCTGGTTCCCGTGCGACGATGAAGATCGTCTTGATAAGATCCTTCAGGCCGTTGCGGTTCGCCACAAAAGTTTTGAAGTAACGGCCGGCAAAACCGAAGACTGGGGCAGAGAAGACAGGCTCCAAGTCATAACCGTCAATGATTACCTGGAGCAACTTAAAAAACTACATCTGGATATCTTTGAAAGCTTAGAAAACAACGGTTTCCCAATTCATCAAAAAGATTTTTTGGGCGAAAAGTATCGACCGCACGTTACCTTACGTAATAATCTTCAGAAAAATGAGCGGCAAATATGGGAAGGGCAATCTATTAAGGTAGTAGAATTTTCGTTAATAAGCCAGGTGAGGTTAAAAAGATCAGGCCGCATGATTAAGAGGGTAAAGAAAAATTATGAACTCGCGCAGTAGATTAGACAAAGAATTAGTAGCTCGCGGTTTAGTTACTAGCCGTTCGCAGGCTGAAAGCTACATTAAGCTCGGCAAGGTAAAAGTTAACGATCAAATCCAAGATAAAGCCGGGCTTTTAGTTGGCCAAAAAGACAGAATAAAACTGATCGCAGAGGAACAATATGTCAGCCGGGCAGGTTTGAAGCTGGCTAGCGTGGCTCAAAAATTAAATATAGATTTTAAAGACAAAGTTGTTCTGGATGTGGGTAGCAGCACCGGCGGATTCACGGATTATGCGCTCAAACACGGGGCAAAAAAAGTTATCGCCGTAGACGTTGGCACCGACCAACTACACCCGAGTTTAAGAAGTGACGAACGAATAGAGCTACACGAAAAAACTGATATTCGTGACCTTAAATCGCTGAGCAGCCCGGTGGATATTGCGGTAATAGACGTGAGTTTTATTTCTTTGCGTGACATTTTGCCAGCAGTTGCCAAGCTGGCTAACAAAAATACTCAAATTGTGGCCATGGTAAAGCCGCAGTTCGAAGCCGGCGCTAACCAAGTAAATAAAGGTGTAATTAAAAACGATAAAATCCGGCGGCAAATTCTAAAAGATTTTGAGAGTTGGAGCCGAAAGTATTTTGCAACTGTCGATAAAGCCGACAGCGAAGTTGCAGGTGCTAAAGGCAACTTAGAGCGATTTTATTTACTAAAAACATTCAAATAAAAATATTCAAGTCTTGAAATAACAGATATAAAACGATACCCTAACAGTGGCGGTTGTTAGACCGATGCGACGAATAATATTTATCATGGAGCGGGTAAACCTCCCGCGCAAACTTGATAAGTTCGCATCTTAAGCCTAGCCGTTAGGGAATTTAGAGTTGTTTTGCTAAAAGACATTTCTAAATTCTCTAGCGACAATGATGGCTTACAAACTAGTAACCAGAACAAAGCGTGGGCTAGTTTTTCATAGCCTCGAGAACCTGAAAAATCGACCGAAGGGAGACGACGTGGTTCGTCGGTTCATTCTGATCTTGGCTGCGGCTATTGCCGCGGCAGCGCTCGCTGCCTTCACCTCGGTGGAGCAAGCGGATGCCCAGAGTTCCGTGGCCGCGGCGGCGGTCCACCATTGCAGCCAGGTCAAGGCTGCCTCTAGCCATAGGGACAAGAGCCTGCGGGTTCTTAGCTCCGCTAAGCTCAGCAAGGCTCGGCGCATGTGCGCTGAGGTGCGTCGTCGAGTGGGCACTGTCCACTACTGGAACAACCCTCAGCGTCGCTGGACGCTGTACCGGCACTACCAGCGCTACACCTGCTGGGATCTGCGTCGCAAGCATCTGCTCGAGGGCCCGGAAGGGCTCTGCGCAGTTGCCCGCGGTGCGGTGCGAGTAAGCACGGAGCGACTGGTCAAGCTGGACAAGCAGATCAAGCCGCTCCTGCCACAACCGAAGATCAAGCACGATTGGCTGTATCACGGCTTCGTTTGCATCCACGGCTTCGAAGGAGCATGGAACGCAAACACCGGCAACGGTTACTACGGCGGTCTGCAGATGGATCTGCCGTTCCAGAACCGTTACGGAGCTGACTTCATGGCGCGATGGGGTACGGCCAACAACTGGCCGGCCTGGGCGCAGATGATCGCCGCTTCGCGAGCCTACTACTCGGGCAGAGGGTTTGACCCTTGGCCCAACACGGCTCGTGCCTGCGGCTACTCGACAGCGCCAATTTCGTCTCGATCGGTGTAGACGGTGGCGCCCCACAACCGGGGCGCCACCTCCACCACCTAGTTGTTTAATAACCGCCAATTTAACCATAAGAGTATTGATTTTTATTTTGCGCTAGTCTATCTTAAAACTAGACGTACCTTTAGAGACAAAAACAATTTAAAACAAAACAAAGTGAAAAAATTAGCCCCGGCTAGGTGGAGTAGTCCATCTTATAGTTATAGCTTACGGCGGGGTATAGTCCGTCGGCGCTCCATACCGGTCATCTTATATTTAATGGCCGTTAGTATTCCTATGGCCGCCGCAGTATTTTTTGCCCACTTGCAGGTGAGAACCGATGCTCACGGATCTAAAGCGGGTTTGGCCGCAAGCGCGCAGGTCAAAACACCGGCTATTCAATCGAAAATCGATACCTCGCCGGTAGTCTCTGTTAACGACCAAGACAACAAGCTGCAAAACATCATTAATCAATTCGTTGATTCGCATCCGGGCCACAAGTGGTCGGTGCAAGTTCAGGGTCTGGGCGATGATGAGCGTACTGCTAGCTACAGTTCAACGCATAGTTATCGTTCGGCTAGCATGTTCAAATTGCTTTTGATGTACCCGTTAATCCAGAAAACACCCATGAGCCAATGGTCGTCGACTGATGTTCAGGTCAACGGCCAAAGCCGAACATTGAGCGACTGCGTGAGCGCTATGCTCAAGGTATCGGACAATCCTTGCGGCGCTGCTGTTGGCGATTATGTGGGCTGGGAAGATGCCGACGTGCAGTTAAATTCAATCGGTCTACAAAACACAGATTTAAATAACCCTCAGGGTCCAACTACCTCTGCGGCCGACATTAGCTATTATCTTCAGGGTTTGTATAACGGCAAGTGGTTTGATGGCGCCACCAGGAGTTTTATTATTAATATTTTGCAGCAGCAGGTTCTTAGGAGTGGCATTCCGACCGGTTGCGGCAGTCAGTGTAAGGTAGCCGACAAAACTGGCGACCTAGGCTATGTACGCCACGACGCGGGCATTGTGCGTTATCCTGGCGGGCAATATGTGCTGTCGATTTTTACCGACGGAGCCAGTTACTCTCAAATCGCGCAATTAGCCGGTCAGCTTCAAACCGCAATGCTTAGCCACTAGCCCAAATAGGCTTCCAAGGCCGCCTTGTCTTTGAGTGTGATGTAAAACTGCTTACTGCCGACCAAGCCTTTGCGCTCGAGTATTGATAGCTGTCGGCTAGCAGTTTCCCGCGTAGAGTTGATGGAGCTAGCTATGTCTTGATGGCGAAGTGGCACATTGATCCTGACGCCGTCAGAGACCTCGCTGCCAAAGCGTGCCGCCATAGTCAGCAGGAATGAAATTAGGCGCTCGCGAACTGTTCGATATTCAAGATTTAAAATTCGTTCCGAGTGAATCCTATACATTTCGGTAACCATATCCAGGATCGGAGGCAGGGCGCTAGGGTGGCTGCGCAGAAAGTCTAAATATGTCTGTTGATCGAGCCGCCTTATAACGCTTTGGGTCATGGCCTGATAAATAATGTCGCGCTCCTGGCCGGTAATAGCCCAAATCAGCGGAAAAATCTCGTGGCTTTTGCGAATAATAAGCAGATTTTCTTCGCCGTACTTACTAATGTTATAGGCCTTCACTAGGCCGCTTTCGATAAAAAAGACATTGCTTGGTGATTCGCCCGGACGGATGATAAATTCACCTTTTTTATAAACGAGTTTAGTCCCACCCTGAAACAGGTTAACGAGTGCTGCGAACTGTCTTTTAGTCGCTAGCATACCTTTATTGTGGCACAATAACTCCTTATGTTGAAATTTTCGTGATAAAAATCATAATTCTCAAGTGCTTAAAATTACTGAGAAGGCGTTAATAAACAGGCATCATATAGTTACTTAAGTCGAGGAGGCGGATATGGTGCACGCGAGTATTATAGAGGCCCGGTTATCCAAACTGGGAGTGAGAATTTCTCGTTGGTTTCGAGCAGAAATAAAAGAACTTCAAAATATATTAATGGACGGTGAGGAAATTATAAGCGTAGTTCCTGGTAGATACTTTGGCGGCTACGCTATTTTAATCGCTACTGACCAGCGCCTGCTTTTGATCGATAAAAAGACCTTCTTTATGAACCTAGAAGATATCCGCTACGACATGATCAGTGAGGTGGACTATAGTAGCCGCATGTTCGACGCAACCATTACGATCTTTACCCTTAACAAGCAGCACAAATTTACCAGCACAAAATATAAGAGACATCTGCGCCAACTGACTGGCTTTGTGCAGCGACAGGTGATGGCCATCAGGCAGTCGTACCAGCAGCCAAACCCGGCAAGTATTGTCAGCGCTGGCCAAAATCAGCCGCCCTCTACCACTCAAATGCCTGCTGATCAGGCAACGGCTACAGCCGATAACTCGCATCCGTCATTGCACCAGCATCACTTGCACCGGCCGGCCTTCTTGCGATCGCCACACACCCCTAAACTGGTGGGCGCCACTGCGATGTTGGCAGCCCGGCGGGCACCGACGCCGTATACCATGGGTTCGCTCAGTACGCATAACGCGTCTGGTTTTGGCAGTAGCAACTTAGTACACGATTTTTAGAAAGCTTAAAAACCGTACTCCAAAAGAGTCTCTAAAACGGGACTCTTTTTATACGTTAAAACGGAATTCAACTACGTCATTTGGCTGCATAACGCTGAATAAGACACCCCTCCAGGGTTTCTTATCGCGCCGGGCAAATTGTGTGAAATTTGCTCGGGCTATCTTCCCGAGAAACTATACATTAAAACGGAATTCAACTACATCGTTAGGCTGCATAACGTAATTTTTGCCTTCGGTTCGTAGTTTGCCGGCTGCTCGCGCCGCTGTTTCTGATCCGGCAGCCATCAAGTCGTTATAATCGATTACTTGGGCGGCAATAAACCCTCTTTCGAAATCGCTATGGATAACGCCGGCTGCTTGAGGAGCTGTGGCGCCAACTGGCACGGTCCAGGCGCGAACTTCTTTCTCGCCGGCTGTTAGGTAGCTTTGCAAGCCTAATGCCTGATAGGCGGCGTGGATAAGCAAGTTCAAGCCGCTTTCATCTTGTCCGTAGCTGGCCAAAAGTTCGGCCTGGTCGCTGGTATCTAAACCCCGGAGTTCGCTTTCTAGTTTGGCACTAACAAACACGGTCGGACAGGGAGCGACTATTGCCCTTAAATTTTCTTTAAGCTTTTGATCATTCAACTGCTGTTCGTCCAAATTATAAACAATGATAAAAGGCTTAGCAGAAAGAAGCTGCAGGTCGGCAATAGCCTCTAACTCTTCTTTGTCTAAAAATGACCCGGCAAGCTTGCCCTCGCTAAGGCCCGCCTTGAGCTTTTCTAATGTGGCGACCAAAGGCCTAAGCTTAAGATCAGCGCGGGCTTCTTTTTCGAGTTTAGGCAGGCGTCGCTCCACGGTTTGTAGATCGGCTAGAATTAACTCGGTATTAACTACTTCAATATCACGCTTGGGGTCGGCCTGGCCGGCTACGTGCTGAATATTTGGGTCATCGAAAGCTCTGACTACTTGGCAAATAGCATTACAGCTTCTGATATGGCTCAAGAACTGGTTGCCCAAACCTTCGCCTTGACTAGCCCCAGCCACTAGACCAGCGATGTCGGTAAATGTAACAGTAGCCGGAGCAATTTTTTGAGAGTGGTAAAGTTTAGCCAGCTTCTCTAGCCTTGAGTCAGGGATTGGAACAATCCCTGTGTTCGGTTCGATTGTGGCGAATGGATAATTAGCTGCCAGCGCCTCGGCGTCGGTTAGTGCGTTAAAAAGAGTGGACTTGCCGACGTTAGGCAGGCCTACAATCCCAATAGATAAAGCCATATCAGCTATTTTAACAGATATGCAAGTTATGGTGGCGTGGTAAGATAAAAGAATGTTTGGGGGTAGAAAAAAAGGCCCGGTTTATCGTGATCAGCCAAAGGTCTGGGTGCCTGCTTGGTTTAAAAAATCAATGGTGGCGGCGAGTGCATTGATGCTTTTGGCTACCGTTGGTGGCATTGGCTATACTTATTACTCCGATCAAAACTCAACCACAAAGCCAATTGCTACGGCCGCTGCCGCACCGGAAATACAAGAGCCAACAATTACGCGCGCGGCTCCGACTCCAAATACACCGGTTGGAGTTTCGATTGAAGCCATAGATTCCATGGTGGTGGTTAATACTCAGGCTTCGGTTAGCGTTAGAACCACTCGTGGTGCCGCCTGCATGATCAAGGTGCTCTATAACAAAGTTCCGGCCCACGATTCCGGACTTGTTCCAAAAACAGCTGATGATTTCGGCAACGTTACTTGGACTTGGTTAGTGGGTGCGGATACGCCGCCGGGTATGTGGCCGGTCACCATAACTTGTGCTCTGAACGGCAAGAGCGGTGTGGTGCAGGGCAATTTAGACGTGACGGCTAGCGGCGGTCTGCAATCGACTACTGCAGGGAATTAACGTAACTTATCCATTGCTCGTTAGTAATAAACGACGTGGACTTTATAAGAATTAACAACTTCTTTTTAGTTAAAATAACTGACTGCGGACCTTCGGCCGAGGTGCCGATATAAACGGCTGTATCACCGGCCATTACTTTATCGTTGGCGCTAAAGTTTTGGGCCAGCTGAGCAATCTGACCGTCTGTATTATTTTTGAAGTTGGCCGGCAGCGGTTGTTCGCTAACGTCAACTCGAACGTCGCCGATCTTATCGACGTAAGCATAAACCGGACTGCGCCCAGGCGGGCTAACGCGTGCCCAACCACCAAGCTGCTGAATTGTTTTACCAGTCGGTAGGGCGGTCGAATATTTAGGCGTCCCGCGGGTTAGGGTGGGTTGATCTTGACCACTGCTAGCGGCAACCGGCTGATTATTATTCCCCCCAAATATCGTTAAGATAGTCACTAAAGCTATCAGGGCCAAGCAGACCGCTAGACTCAAAATTTTCTTACGCTTTGGCAGCGCCCTGAATCCAGAAAAGATTTTTTTAAGAGGGTTTTTAGACAGCGAGGGCAGGCTGATATTTATCTCAACGGTTTTAACCTGGCCTAAAGCCTTATCCTTCTTTTTTGATTCGTTGGGTGCGTGGGCAAACCTTAGAATGACTTTGTCTAAGACACGTTTCCACGCTGAATTATTTTGCTGAGCCACTTCGCTCTCGCCAAGATCAACAACTTTGATCTGAATAGCGCCTAGCGGCTTACCCGTATCATCCCGAACTTGTATTCTCATCTCTATCTACTATATCAGTGAGTGTAATATGGCGTATCGTCGGGCATCTGCAAACCACCGGTGAAGGTACGGCCATGCATTAAGTGTTTAGACGGGTCGGCAGTAAATTGTAGTGTTAGGTCTGTAATAGTCGGCCCACGCGTAACGTCGTCCGGATAACCATAAGCCTGCGAGCTGTCAACGGTAACGACCATATCGAAGAATCTGGCGCAGTTAGTGTTCGTGCCGCTGCCATTTTTGGGTATGTAAGCTCCTGGCGTGCCAAGTGTCACATTGCCAAAATTAGTAACTTGCCCCCATGTGGTCATTGCCGGTGAAGTACAGAAAGTAGTGGTGTTAGTCATAGATCGGTAGCTAAGCTGCCACTTGGCGCCAATTGAGTTGTCTACGCCGTTAAGCAGCCAGGTGCTAGGGAAAACATCAGAATCGGTATCGAACATAATCGAGTATTTTGCCACTTGAGGCTGGGATAGCAAGGCCGTTTGCTGAGTTACGGGACTGGCATAGGAAAGGGTGCTGCCACAGGCGCCGCCCAGCACATATGCCTTGCCTTGATAATATTCCGCATTATTGCCATAGCGGTTACCAGTATATTTCTGATTGGTCGAGAACCAAGTACCGATACCGGTCGGATGGTTACCAGTAGCGACAGGTGTATTGGCACTGATTGGGGCCACCAGAGTTGTAGGCGTGCATGATGTCGCCGACGAGCGTCCGCCGAACAGATACATATAACCATTGGCGGCAAAACCGTCGCCTTGGGCGAGCGGCGTCGGCAGGGTGGTGGAGTAAGACCAGGAGCCAACCGATCCGTCACTGGAATTAAGTTGGGCATACTGGCTGTCGCTGTAATAATTTGTTCCGTCAGTGCCCCCGAAGATATAAAGATTGTTGGCGTAGGCCACGGCCGTCAGGCCGCTGCGCGGAGTATTAAACGAACTGCTGCTGGTTGTCCAGGCCGAGGTTATATCGCCACCGGCATTAAGCTGCGGGCTGATATAAAGAGACGCCGTGCTGCCGTAAGATATCACGACTAACCCGGCATTACCGGCCGAGCCAGTTTGGCCGGCATTGCCGCCGTTACCACCGTTGCCAGCCGAGCCGCGCGAAGCATCGCCGGAATTACCAGGTGTCTGCCCGCTGCCCGCTTGGGCGGTTTGATTAATGCCGCTCAAATACTCAGAGCCGCTACCGCCACCACCAGCAGCATAGAAGTAGCTACCAAAGCCGTAGTATCCACCGCCCGATCCACCGCCACCACCGAAGTAACCAGCACCACCGCCACCACCACCGGCGTAGCCATTTGTAGCGTCGTGTGAGCCACCAGCGGCACCACCCTCAGTACCACCAGCAGCGCCGCTACCATCGGCTCCTTCGGCGCTACGGCCGTCAGCACCAGCACCACCAGCTAAAGAACTACCATTCGAGCCGCTGTTGCCACCGCCCGATCCACCACTACCACCGGCTGTCGTACTTGCCCCACTACCACCATTGGCACTCCCGCTGCCTGAACCATCTTGACCGCCGCTATCATCGCCACCGGCTGCACCAGCACCACCAGCTTGGGTAAAGCTACCACCGTTACCACCGCCACCACCAGCACCACCAGAAGCTATCAATAACTGGGTGCTGCCACGGGCAACGCTGGAATATCCGCCGCCACCACCGCCACCGCCGGTGTTGTTGCCGCCAGAGCTGCCCGTGCCACCACCGCCACCACCACCGACGTAGACATTCAAACTTTCGCCTGGCGTGACGGTTAGAGTTGAACTTGCATAGCCACCAGCTCCACCATCACCACCGCCTCCACGGGCACCACCGCCTCCACCGCCACCACCGCCGCCCCAGGCTTTGACAGTGATGGCGCTGATGCCGTTAGGTACACTAAAGGTATGAGAGCCAGAGGTGGAATAACTTGCTGAACCGGCAGTCGAGTTAACCCCGCCCACCACATAAATACGGTTATTCCAGACAGTCGCCCCGAAATTTGCCCTGGCTGCCGGCAAGCCATTGCTGGCTGCCCCCCACGACGTGACGTTGCCGGATGACGGCGTGGCGTAATAAACCGTCGATTGCGGCGCGCCGGAACTATCCTGGCCGCCGACAAAATATAATGATCCGCCGGCAGTAACCAATTTGCCCCAAGTGCGGGCCGCCGGTAGAGCAGCGGAAGTGCTGGCCCAGGCACCAATGGCACCCTGAGCATCAATTTGGGCGTAAGAAACATTAGTCGTAGCGGTGGTGCAGTCAGTAGTGCTAGTACAGCCGCCGGCCACGTATATGTAGCCATTTAATACAGTAGAACCCGCCCCGAGTCGGTTGGCGCTGGTTGTATAGGTATGCGAAGCCGTTGAAAAGCCGGCCGCCGCGCCGCTGTCGTTATTATAGATCTCAATCTTATCCACGCTGGGTTCCATGCTGGTGCAACCGGTTGGCGCCGATCCGGTTCGGCAGCCCCCGACAACGTAGGCGTAGGAGCTGGAAACCGGAACCTTCAACCCCCAGCGCGGATTGATAGTCTCGGCCGAGGTGCTGAACGGATTGATGCTGCCATCGCTGACATTGATCTTAGAAAAGTTAATGTCGTTGAGCACGCCGCTACTACTGTTATAACCGCCCATAACGTAAATGTAGCCGTTATATCCAAAGCCCGCGGAGAGTTGTCTGGCGCTCGGCAACTGGTTGGGGTCCTCCGTCCAGCTGCTGCCGTTGACCGCCACGACATTGTTGCTGTCATCGAGCTGAGCGTAACGTATAGTGGCTAGACCGCCAGTCTGACCGGGAGCAATGCCGCCGATCAAATAAATTCGACTAGCGTAGATGGTACCACCCATGGCGGCCAGTCCGGCGCCACTGGCACCGCTGACCGTGCCGATCTGCAGCTGACCGCTGGTGGTACAGTTGGCGATAGCGCCGTTCGCCTGGATGTCGCATTTATAAACAGCATCAGTATAAGCCGTACAGGAGGCATTGGTCGTACTGGTACAGCCGCCGAATATGAACAGGTTGGCCGGAGCCGTTGAGGCCGATCCGGGGTTAGAGCGGGCATAAGCGTATTCGTAAGATACGCCGGTAGCACCGGCAGAGGTCATGCTTTCGGTCGTCCAGGTGTTGATGCTGCCGTCGGTATTAACGGTCGTGTAGAAAATCAGGTTGTTGTTACCGGTACCATCCATGCCGCCGATGATATATACGTAATTGCCATAGACAGCAGTGGCTGCCGCCGCCACGCCGCTAACTTGCCGCCCCGAAGAGATAGAGTGCGTATTATCGACGCACCAAGCACCAACCAACGTATTACCGTCAGAAGTACAAGCCGATGGTGCCGTTAGTTCGCCAGTACTATTGATGGCCGCGTAAGTCGTGTTATTGGAGGTGTTGCGGCAGCTAGTGCTCGTACAACCCCCCGAGATGTAGAGGTAACCATTGACAATGACTGTAGCATTTAACATCTGACCATTCTGACCGCTGCCAGCACCGGCCGGCGGCAAGTCGCATTGATAGGGATTAGCGCCGGAACAGGGCGATGTGCCGTTAGGGACCGAAGTACTGACAAGGTTCACGTCCCCGGCTTGGTTGATGACCCCGTATTTGATTGTACCAATGGAAGCAGTGCAAGCGCCGGTGGATGTATCCTGAGCGGTACAGCCGCCAATCTCATATATATAATTGCGCCAGGCAACAATGTTATGGCCCATCCTGCCATCGGCTACCGCTGCATCGGTGTCCCAGTTGTCCAGGCTACCATCGGCGTTAATGCTGGCCAGCTGGGTGTCTGAAGCAAATGCCGTACAATAACCACCCGTCGAAGTGGTGGCCGTGCAGCCACCACTGACATATATATAACCGCCCCAAATAGCCGAAAAATCCCCGCCCATTGTAAGCTTACCGGTAGCCATACTAGTGGTCTGGACCCAGCTATTAAGCGTACCGTCACTGTTAATATGGTTGTAATAAACGCTGGCAAGAGGACTTCCGCCGACTGAGCTGGCACCGCCTATAAGATAAAGGTAGTCGTTATAAGCATGCGCTCCATAAGCGTAGTCGGCATAGGGAAGATTGGTTTGAGTTGACCAACTGCTTAATCGTCCGGTAGCAGTGATGTCGGCGACTTGGGCGCTGTTACTGACTGAAACCACTCCGCCACTGCTAGTCTTTCCGCCCATAAGATACATGTGCGAGTTATAGGCAACCGCGACAATCATACTGCGCGGAGTTGTCAGGTCTGTATCGCGGTACCAGTAAGTCCAGGTTGACTTATCGGTACTAACAGGACTCCATAGCTGAGGCTCGCCGTTAGCCCCTATCTTAGCTATATAAACAGTCTTGCAGATACCGCCGTCACCGGTGCCATTGCCACTAGTGCAGGTTGAATCTTCGCCGCCTATGGCGTAGAGGAAGCCATTGTAGGCGACCAGTGATAAAGCGCTTCTAGCTGCCGGCAAACTATATGCGGTAGTAGTGCACCAGCCGCCGCAGGTGCCGTTGCCCGGGTTGGCGCTGTCGATAGCTCCACTATCAGTATTGAATTGTGCCCAGGTGACATCCGAAGTATTAACCGAACCTGTACCGGCGTTGATAATAACCAAACCATTGCTACCACCGGAACCATTGTTGCCACTGCCATTGCCGCCAGTACCGGCGCCATTGTTAGCAGGATCGCTACCGTTGCCCGGTGTCTGGCCGCTGCCTGCTGTATCAGTTGTGTTACTGCCACTGGAATAGCTGGAACCACCACCACCGCCACCTGCGCCATTCCTACTGGTTGAACCGGAGCCACCACCACCGCCGTAATATCCACCACCACCACCACCGCCACCAGCGTAGTTGTTACTGACGCTGCCTAGTCCGCCGGAACCACCTGCGCCATTTCCGGCACCATTGCTGGTGCTACCGTCACTGCCTTGTCCGCTGCGACCGTCTCCACCATCACCACCGTTCAAGGAGGATCCAGCCGACCCGCTATTGTTTCCTCCGGTGCCGCCCGAGCCTCCAGATGATGATGAACCACCGCCACCACCCCCAGCCGACCCGGAGGCGCTACCATTAACACCGGAAGTGCCGCCACCGGCACCACCGGAACCACCATTGGTGCCGCTGTTGTATCCGCCACCACCCCCTCCGGCGCCACCGGCTGCTAAAGCAAGAGTGGTGCTACCACGTGCAATACGCGAGTAACCGCCACCTCCACCGCCATCACCGCTATCGCCTCGACCGGTTCCGCCTCCGCCTCCGCCTCCAACAAGTACGCTCAAGGTTTCTCCGGGCGTAACCGAAAGGGTGGTCTTGATATAGCCACCACCACCACCATCTCCACCATTACCACTACGACCGCCACCACCGCCACCACCGCCACCACCCCACATACTGACAGTGATAGTGCTATAACCCGAAGGCACAACATAATTGGCGCCGCCTTGAGTACTAAAAGTCGTAGCCAAACCGTTAGCATAGTTGCCGCCGACCGTATAAATATAGCCACCGGCCGCAGCCACACCTTGTTGCCAGATCGGGTTGTTCAGGCTGCGAGTAGAATTCCAAGAGTCAAAGCGGGCGCCGGTAGTTTCTCCTTTTTCGATCAGTTTATCGGCTACGTCAAAGTCGATATTGGTTTCGTTATTGCCGTTCATGAATTGCTGAGTCGTCACGACAAAAATGCTAGGGTCGATAGTTATAGGGTAATGGGCTTTGGTAAGGCCGCTGACCTTTATGCTTAAGTGATTGCCGTGGAGTTCGTAGCTGGCACTGGCGGCCGACTGCTTCTGCTTAAGTTCCATAATCACCGGTTTCGGAATACTGAAAAGATAAGTGTTTTTGGGTGCATTTTTGCGAGCTTTTTCCAGCAAAGCAGCGTCTTTTTTAGTGCCGGTAGTTATATTGCCGCTGAACAAAGTGTTACCGTAGACGCCAATACTGCCGTCTTTTTCGAGCCGCGCCTGCAGACCGTTGCCAAGATTTAAATCGTAGTTAAAGGTAGCGGTGTCTCCGGGTGAACTTGTCAGTACCAAGTCTTCTTTTATACCTATGGAGTGCATAGTATAGACCGCCCAGCCGTTGCCATCGCCAAGAGGGTAAATAACTCTGTTGCCGTCTTGGCGCCCGGCGCCTATGCTGAATTTTGGCGTCATAGAAAAGTCAATCTTATTAACTGGATCAGTAACGCTTATGCCGTTTCTTGGATTGGCGTAGGCTTTAGCACTAACTTCCTTGCCGCTAGTCCCTAGCGATCCAGGATCTGCGGCCGGTTGGTTTTGGTTAAAATTAAAAACTTGCGATTCGGGATCGTATTTAAGTTTGTCTGCCATAGGCTGGTTTATTGGCGACAGCAAACCCTCGGCGGGCCCCAGCGCGTAAGAATAAGAAGGGGCGATAAAAGGTTCAACCGCGCTAAAAACTAGCACAATGGCCATTAAAGCTAAGCCAGTACGAGCTTTGAGAGTATCAAGAAAAGGCCAGCGCTTGACTAGCTCGCGGTATCTTAGGCTTTTAATAGTTGCAGTTATAGACGGCTTAGTTCGGACGCTTTTTTTTGCGCCGGCAAAAGTTACTGGAATAGAAATACGAGCCCCGGCCACACGTGGCAGAGGTTGCTCCAGCCTTGAGTTTTTAGCTCTCCCCATAACTCTTTCTGGCGCCCCTTCTAGGGTTCTTGTTTATACCTGTTATTTTAGCATAAACGGCATGTAAAGTTGCCACGCAAAACACTACTTGTTGCTGAAGGTGAAGTTGAGGTTGCCCACGTAAGCATCGGCGTTTTGACTGGCTACTACATCGATCTTAAATACAATGCTGTCGCTCGGGGCAAATCCACAGGTCGATGGGTCAGCGGCACCGCTGGCTACGCCTACTTTCCACGAAGATACCGACCCGGTAGAGACCGATACAGTAGGACCACACTGCGAGAGACCAGTGGTTGAATCCTCTTTGTAAACACTGTACTGAACAGTGGCATTGCTACTATCGGTGCGGCCCATAATCGAGGTCTGGCCAGAAGCAAAGGTCTTAAAGGTGTCTGGCAGCTGATAGGTAACGTAAATACTGTAGGTTTGAGCACTGGCTTGCGGCGAGGTCCACTTGTAGAAGTTGTAAGTTTCGTTGGTGCCGCAGATAGTTGGTTGGCCAGAAGTGCCGTCATTGACGTGCAAAGTATCCGAACAAATATCAGAAGTCATAGTACCAATACCGGTTCCGTGCATAACGGCATTGGTGTATTCCGGCGAGATGGTCACGATATTATCGGGGCTGGAACCACAAGCGCCCCAACCATCGGCTTCATAGCACTGCAGTTTGCCGAGCGTAGTATCGTAGTACATCGAGCCCAAGAAGGCGTCGTTGTTAGAGGCAATTGGCGCAGAAGCGGCTCGGTCGAGAGTTAGAAGGGTGACTGGGCCGCCGTCGTTGCCGCCACCGATTTGAACGTTCGGCGTACTGTCGGTAGACAACGTCATCGAAAAGGTGTCTACGTAGAAGGTGCGGGTAGCTGTATCGGACTGGGTAAAGTAGACATCCGGATCGGTAACGGCTGTGCCGCTGGTATTTATATAGCAGGTTACTTTGGTAAACGCGTTAGCCGTATCCGAAATAGATTGAGTATTATAGTCGGCGCAGTTAACAAAGTTGGTGCCGCCATTTGGCGAATAGCGAACGGTAAAACTATTAAAACCGGAGGCAGTACTCGAAACGTACACGGTTATTCGATACAGAGTGTTTGGCAATGGGTTGATAGATAGTTCGTTGCGCACACCCTGACCAGTTGTAGTGGCATCTACCTCCGCACTATCGCTGGCGTCATTACCAACGCCAGTATTGCGGCTGACAGTAGCGCTAGCTACACTGGTCCAATTAGTAGAAAAGTTCGCGTTATCGTCAACGCCTCCATCAGTAGCGTAGTTAAAGTCGGCGGCGATGGTTACCGACAGATTGTCGATATAGAAGCTGCGGGCTGTGCCGCTTGATGCCTGCCTGATCAAAATGGCATTACTCGATGTGATTCCACTCGCCGGCGCCGCAAAAGTACAGTTAATCTTAGTCCAAATACTTATGGTAGCGGCTTTGCCGGTAGTACAGACAACAGAAGCGGTGGTACCATCACTAGAGTAATAGACATTCAAATCGGTAAAGGTGCCGGAAAGCAAGCGGACGGCAAACGAGACGTTGTAGTTCATGTTGGCGGTGAGCGCGGTGTCGAGAGTGTTTTTAACTCCATCGTTAGCAGCCGTAGTAGTGCCGACAGAAACCGAAGCCTGACCAGTATCAACGTAATTGCCAACAGTTGTATAGCGACTAACCGAACTGGAGCCAACGGTCGACCAAGTGCCGGCCGGGAAGGTGTTCGTAGTATTGCCGGCCGTTTCAGCGCCAGCATCGCTGGCGTATTCCGTAACATTGCCATTGACGGAAATAAGCGTAGCGGCTGAAGAAGTCTGAACGCTTAACAAAGTACCGTTAACTGGGTTAATTGAACTATCACGAATGGTTAAGCCGTTGGTTGCCGAGGTATGGCTAACTACAAGTTCGGCACCACCGGCGCTCTGCAGGGTATTGTCGTAGGCTGCCTGCAGGGTAGTGGAACTAGAGGCGCCGGCAGCCGTCCATTTGGAGCCGCTCCAGACCATGGTGGCTGTGGTGTTTTGGCGCATAGCTATGTCGTTTCCGGTGCCACCACCATTAACTTCCAGCGTGAAGTCAGACGAACCATTGGCGGCAGTTACGTAAACAACTCGCCCCGGTATGTTAATTGTTGGACTGGGCAAAGTGGCGATCTGGCCAACATTAAAGAAGCCGACAATTATTCCGGCAGAGTCGTCAACGGACGCTTGGGCAATGGTACAGCTGGTTGATACCAAACTTCCGCCGGTATAACAGTTCGGATCGTTAGTGGTGGTAGAGAAAGTCGGAGTTGATATCAAGACCAAGCCAGCTACGCCGGTACCTGTACCGCTGCCTCCGCTAATACTTACATTGCCGCCGTTGGCGCTGCCAACTGTAGCGTTGCCACCCTGCAAATAAACAGTTGCGCCAGCCACGCCAGTTGCGCTGCTGTTCGTTCCTAAGATAGTGAAGTTGTTGGGCGAGGCTGCCGACGTACCATTCCCGAGGTATAAATGGTTAGATGTGTCAAAGGTAGCTCGGGTGGTGCTGTTCGTGGCAATAGTTGTGTTGCCGGTCGAGCTAATGTTGGTAGTCCCAGTTGAAGAAACGTTGGTTGTAGCGCCCGAAACAGTGGTTGTGCCAGTAGAGCTAATATTAGTGGTGCCACCAGATAAGCTAGCGGTGCCGGTAGCCGATACACTGGTGGTTGATCCCGACAAAACTGCGGTGCCGCTAGATCTTACGGTGATTGAACCGCCAGACGCCGAACCGCCGTCACCGATTACAATGTTGGTTGTGCCGCCAGAAGAAGTGTTATTGCCTATATAAATATTTTGGGTGCCACTGGATAAACTGGCAGAGCCGATCTGAACAGTAGAGGCCGCATTGTTGCCCAAAGAAATATTGGCCGCCTCTACGCTAATAGAAGAGGCACCACCATTGCCGATATTTATAGTGCCATTAGCACTAGAGCCAGCGTCTAGGGTTAGGGTTGAATTAGCGGCCGAAGTTTGCAAAGTTAAATTGCCGGCATCAAGTGACCAAGTGGAGTCGGTATGACCAGTGATATTTAATGCCTGCGAAGCGGCGGACTGGATCAGCGCAGCACTGGCGCCACCAAAGGTGAGGGCATTGCCGCTTAAGGTATCGCTGTTAATTATTCCGGTTGAGCTGGTTATATCGCCGGCGCTGGTTAGTGTGCCGGCATTGTTAACATTGCCGGCTGCGTCAACGCTAAACATGCTAGTGGGCACAGTGCCTGATTCAAGATCAATTAGGTTGCCGGTTGGGGCAGCGTTTTTATTCTCGGCGTAAATCACAGCCTTGCCCGCACCTGGATTGCCGGTTGTAGTGGCGTCTAAAGTAGAGCCAGTATTGTTATTGTTATTAAGTTTAAGCACATTGCCTGAACCGGCGCTGCCGGAGTTGGTTAGGGTTAGCAGGGCACCGGCACCGGAGTCGGCACTAGAGGTGTCAACGGCGTCTTTAGCTATAAAGTTACCAGCCGTACCACCACCATAAACCGCCAAACAAGCGGCCGAGCCGGCCGTCGTACAAAGCGTGCCGTTCTCTGACGGTAATTGCAGGGTAAAGGTACTCGAGCCGGGGCTGCCACTAGGAGTCAGAATAATTTTGCCACTGGCTCCGGTGTAGCTAAAGGCTAATTTGCCAGTAATGCCAGAGGCGCTACCATCACCAACTACTACTTGGTTATTGCTGTTATCAACAGACATTACGGACTTGCTGCTGCTAGAGTTTTGGACCTGAAATGCCAGAGTACTGGCATTGGTTGGCTTAATAACCACGCCTGTGTTACCGGTGCCAACAGGGATAAAATTAATATTGCCGCTACCAGCCTTGATATTAACGGCCGTAGCGCCCGTTTGATTGCCTATATTAACTGTTTTAGCTAGTGCGCCGGTGCCAATATTTAAATTGGCGCTCGCACCAGTCACATCGAGCGTCAAATCGCCGTTATCAAGAGTCCAGCTAGAGCTGGTATGGCCAGTTATGGTTACGGCTTGTCCGGAGCCGGCCGTTAATAAGGTAGGTACGCTGCCGCCGCCGAACTGAGCAGTGCCGGCAGAGGCTGTAAAAATAGCCGAACTGGTGCCGTCATTGTAAGAAATATCAGCATAAGCACCTGTGGCAGTGCCGTCATAAACTTTAAGGTGGGCAGGAGTAGTCGAAGTGTCGAGTACTAAGGCGTTGTAACCAGCCGAAGTTTGCACCTGAAGGGCTTTAGCAGAGGTGCCCTTAAGATAAGCAACCGGCCCGGTGTTATTGCCGTTATCTAGGCTCAAAACGCCACCACTACCGGCATTACCAGAGTTAGTGAAGGTATATAGGTAGCCGGTACCAGCATCGGCGCTAGAGCTATCAACAGCGTTTTTGGCCAAACCGCCGCTACCCGTGCCACCACCGGAACATAAACCGTTGGCCGTGGTACAAATGGTGCCGCCACCGGAAGGAATAGTCAGGTTGTAGTTATTAGATCCAGGATCTTGTGGTATCAAAGTAATACTACCGGTGCTGCCAGCAAAGTAGAGCTTGATTTGTCCGCTCAGGCCGCCCGCTCCGGGAGAGCCCAGCACAATTTGATTATTGGTAGTATCCACAGCCAAAACAGCCTTGCTGTTAGTAGAGTTTTGCACTTGAAAAGCTGTGGTAGAGTTGGCTGGGTTCTTTACGATTACCGAACCAACTGTGCCAGCCGTGCCTATTCCGGTTCCGGCTGCACCGGAAGATATAGTAACGTCGCCGCCGTTACCATTGGTTGCGGTGCCGTTACCGCCAGCACCAGCTGTGATGCTGACACCACCGCCACTACCGCCGGTTAAGCCACTAGTACCAGCACCACCTTGAAAGGCCACAGCGGCCGAGCCGGTTATATTACCAATGTTAACTAGGTTGCCGCTACCGTCGATGCGCTCAGTACCGCCACTGGCCCCAGTGTAAACTCCGGTTGTAGCTATCACGCTAGGGGCCGTTAAGGAGGTGCCGGCACTTAAGGTAGTGCTGACTTGAACTAAAGCACCGCCTGCTGTCGGTGCGGCGCCTAAGCCAATCAGACCGTTTTTGGTATCGACAGTTAGCATTGCGGTTACGCCGTCTGACTTTTGTACTTGAAAGGCCGTGGTGCTGTCTGAGCCGTTGGGCTTAACAATTACACTGCCGCTTGTTCCAGTCCCAGCCCCAGCGCCAGCAGTCAAGATCAAATTGCCGCCATTAGTATTACCGGTGGAGGAGTCACCACCTTTTACAGTTAGAGTGCCCCCGGCCGTACCAGATGTGCTGCTAGCCGTTCCGGTAATAGCGAAGTTACTCGGGGCGCTATTACTCGTACCGTTGCCCAGATAAAGATTATTTAAGTTATCAAAAGTTGCCCGTAAGGTACCGTTTGTAGCTATCGTGGTGTTGCCTTTAGATTGAATGGCTGTTGTACCGCCGGCCGCTGAACCGCCGGCCCCGATCGTAACATTGGTTGTGCCGCCAGAGGTGTTATTGTTGCCCACGTTAACTGTCTGCGTGCCCGAAGACAGCGAAGTGCTGCCAATCTGGATGGTGTTAGCAATGTTATTTGAGCCGACACCTATAGTGCCGGCGGCTAATGTCTGGATACTTACGGCGGTTGAGCCGTTGCCGCCCTGAACGGTGATATTGCTGGCCGAGGCAGCCTTGCCAATATTTACAGTGCCAACATTATTGGTAGCAATATTTATAGTGCCATTGAAGCCAGCGCCGTTGGCCAGGCCGCCGTCAATATTAACGTTGCCACCAGCGCCACCAGAACCGCCACCAGCTCCACCGTTAAGCGTTAAGGCACCACCGGCTAGGGCACCCGTGCCGGTGCCGGCCGCGCCGCCGGCTACCGTTAGGCCCTTGCCGCCGCTCGAGGCGGCTGCCGTAGCAATCGAAATACTGTGGTTAGCGCTATTGCCAAAGCTGACGTCACCAGTATTGCCGATTACAAAGGCGTCCGAACCGCCTTTTTGCAGCTCGACTATATTGCCGCTAGAGCCAGTCTTGTTGATAAAGATACTGCTGGCGCTGGTGGCATCTGTCTGGACACCTTGGGCTAGCTGCACAAAAGCGGCGCTTGTTAAACCGTTTAACATGCCGGCATCCAGGGCGTACGGGGTAGAAGACAGGCGTTTCATGGGGGTCATTTCGCCGTCTCCGCCACAATCCGTTTGGAAACCGGTGCTGATTGTACAGTTGCTGGTGTTGCCGACCTGCATAGACAGCCACAAAGTATCGGAGTTCCAGTTAACGCTGCTACCAAAAGCGGTGCGGGAACCTAGCTGGACCGATAGATAGCCATTTACGACTTTAACACCTTGGGTGGAGCCGGTATTGAGCCAGTCTTCGGTCCACTTTAAGCTTCCGGTTGGGGATCCGGTGGTGTCTCCGGCGCTTTGGCCATCGCCATCCTGGTAGATCTTAAATTCCATATTGTAATAACCATCAGGTACGACCGCCCCTTGCGAGTTAAGCAAACGGCCCTGAAAGTTCAATTGTTGGTTGATGCCGCTAGCCGCTTCGGCCGGGCTAAAAATCATTAACGGAGCAATAACAAAGAGACCTGCCAACAGGGTATAAGAAACTACCTTTCGTCGGAAACTCAACAAGACTAACCCCTAATCCCTAACGCCCCATTCGTTAGTAATAAACGAGATAGGTATCTGCCCCCAAACAAGCTTTTTACCTACTTAAAGCATAATCTCAATAGGCGATTTGCACAAGCATTTTACTAGAGTAAAAATGACAATTCTCGGCTTAATTAAATATGAGTCTGAAAATTAAATCCGCGGTGAGCCAAAACCTTTTTTTCACGCCTCTCACCCAGCCAGAAAGTCACCACCATAGCGACCGAGCTGGCCCACAGCGGCCATAAAACTGTTAGTTTGCTGGCAGAAGAGCCAGAAGAGCCGCCGGAGCCGGTAGATGCGCTTACTAGTGGCTGGCCGTTTACGATGGCGGCTACGGCCAAGAAAGCAACGCGGCCCTGACCGTCAGTGCCTTGCATGGATATTTGATAGTTGCCAGGCTTGGAATAGGTGTGCTGGACATTAAAAGTCTGGTTATCATTTCTAGGAACTATCTTGTTACTTGAGTCGCCCCACTGAATATCAACGGCATAAGGAGCGCTGCCGCCCAATATATCAACCGGTATGCTAAATGACTGGTTAGGGAACACTCCGCGGTAAACAGCATCGGAGTTAAGGAGTAGCTGGGCGCCGCCGAGGTCTAAGGGAGCTAAGGCTGCGCTCTGGGCCGGTGCCTCGTCGTTAAAAACTATTACGCTGTTAGAGTCCGGCCCGGCCTCGTTCAACGCGTTAAAGTCGCGGGCTACCAAGGTGTTCTGGCCGTAAATAAGGTCAACTTTTAGAGAGTAAGTGCCGTCATTGCCACAAGTTGCCGAACCGCCAAAGATCTCGTTCTTGTAGATTTGAACTACGGTGTTTTCTGGGCAGGTACCGCTGACAGTAACCGGCGAGGTGCTGAAATGTTGCTGGCCGCTTGGCGACTTGATAGTGGCGGCTACTTTGGGCGGTGGTCCGGGCATAGTTCCAGAAAGACCCACGTAGCCCGATTCCGGGCCGTCATAAGGCGTTTTGGCCGAAACCGTGCACACAGTCAGGGCGAAACCAACCACGAATAACATCAAAAACAGGGGAGGATAAGATGTGAATTCATGGGCCCTGAGCCGACCGCTGTGGCGCCAATGACTAATTTTCAGCCAGTTGTTCATTTTGTTTTTAGTAATTTTTGTTTAGGTATAGTTACCCTAAAAATACTATATAACACTTATGCTTTAAGATAAATAGGGCTAAAACTTGCTATTATTTTTTGTTTTGAAACTTCTGAGACTGCATTTTATGCATGCGCCTCATAACCTTTTCGTCATGGCGGCGGACCAGATAGCGCACAAAGAAGAAGCCGGCGATCAAAAGAATAATTATTATGAAGATAAGCTTATAAGGAATAACCCAGAATGACACCGATGAGGTTAAGGTTTGGTTATTGGCGTAGGTCAGCTTCATGGTAGCGGTGTAGCGGCCAAAGAACCTATGAGAGCCATAAGCCGTTTTATCTAATGGCTCGACAAATTTACGAGAGCTACCCGGCAATACGTTACGTTTGGCATAGTTAACAGAAACACCAGCCAGTGTTCGGCCAAAGAAATCTTTAACAGTTATAACAGCCGTTGGTTCCTCGTGTACATTACCGGTGTTTTTGATAACTTCTGTTAAGGTAAGTGGCGTGGATTGGAATAAGTGGCCGGCTTTGCCGTTTTTGCTTACAGAAAACTGTTGAATAGCTAGTTTATGCTGAATATTTCCGTTAACGGTTAGTAATACCAAAGACCCTAAACTGGCCGACAGGGAAACGCCGGTACCTTTTAGCTCTGGCGGTACCGCAGAGAAACGTATAACACCGTAGTGACCGCCCGGCGAGGCATTAGCCGGTACGTTGATGGTAATTGGCAGAGTCTTGATTTGTTTAGGCTGCAAAGTCAGGGCAGCTGGCGGGGTAATCCAATCTTTTAGCGAATAGGGATCGTTTTCATTGTTGTTTAAGAGGATTTTAGGCGTACCGTCCTCGCCGGCGGCTACAAAGTCGTTGGTTTGGCCGGTAACATACAAATCGCCGCTAGCTATATCGCGCAGCTGCAGTTGCGTATGAACCACCTGGCCGGGGTTTACAGTCATGGTAATGACCGGCGGGGCGATTTCTAGGGCCTGGCCGCTCGTAGCGGCATTAGACGTGGCAGCAGCAGCCAATATAGCGGGCGTAGAGCTGCTTAAAACGGTTGTTATGGCTATTAAGCTTGCAGCAGCTAAAGCGAGTCTCTTCATGCGCTAGAACTGAGCTGTGCAGATGTAGCTTAAGGTGGTGGTATACGTACCAGCCTGTTGAGCGCCGTCTACGTTAACAATATAAGAAACTGTATACATCTGCATGTCGGTACCACCGGCGCCACCGTGAGAGCTATCGGCTATGGCGTCACCGTCTATGTACTTAAAGCTACCATTTGATGCATAGTCAGTTTTTGGTTCACCGCGCAGGGTAGAAGTAGATGAGGCAGGGGTGATATCGGCACTACCAGTGATAACCGGTGCGCCAGTATAAGGCGAGCTATCATTAACTACAAGGTTTAAGCCAAATTGACTAGTACCTTTTACGCTGGTTGGACCATTGGTTGTGCCGTCCATGGGCGAGATAGTGTTAGAGCCAGAAGTGAGCGTTGGTCCGTTCACAGTAATTGAGTAGCCGTTGCCGGCATTGGTAGAAGCTGCTAACTGTGAAGTGGCGAAGGATGTATCACTAGGAGAAAATAGCTGGTTAAAGTCAACTACAGCGTTGTTAGCCTGCGTGCAATCGGGCAGGCTATTAGTATCTAAACCAATAGTGCTGCCGGCACAGAAAACTAGGCTTTCGGGCATAGTTCCAGATAATTGGATCTGATTAGCCGTGGCGGCCGCTACCCAACCATCATCTGTTGCGCCAGTAGTGGCGTCGGTGGATGTATAAGTGGTTATATCTACATAAAAGGCTGTATTAGCATCAGTAGTGTTTTTTACGCCGTCCAAAGTAATTTCTGCGCCTGCGCTCACATCTACCGCGGCAGCGTTAGTTAAGGTATAGCTATTTGCGCTCGATGCTTGCTTAGTCCAGCCAGTAGTGCCCGTTAATGTGCCAACGGTGGCATTGGTAGCATCCATGTTTGTAGGTGTAGTACAGGGAAGGGCAACACGCGCTTGGGTACAATAAGTAAATTTAATCGATTGAATAGCAGTGCTACCCGGCGCCGTAAAGACAAAGTGATGGTTGACGGTGCCGCCTGGCGTAGATCCGCCCACGGCCCCAATACCTTCTAGGATGAGTTTTCGCGGAGTTATTTGAGCAGCCGATGCCGTTTTATTAGGCAGGGCTGACCCCAGAATTGTCGATGTTAAAACTAATCCTAAGACAACAGGTAATATCCGCTTTCCACTCACGGTCATGCAGAAATATTAGCATGAGCACTAAAGCAGCGTCAAAGAAAATAGCTAATGGTTGTGGATTATTTTAAATAATTTTCTAAGTTGTGCTACGCATTTGTCTTACTTTTGTTTCTCCCTTTTTATTTTTCTCACTTTTTCGAACACTTGAACCAGGGTTGAACTAGAAGGTCGGTGTGCAGATGTAGGTCAGGGTAGTGGTGTAGCTACCAGCGGGCTGGCTACCAGGAACGTTGACTATGTAGCTGACAGTGTAGATCTGGGCGTCGGTGCCGCCGGGGGCGTTTAGGGTGTAGCCGCTACCGCTATCGGCAACTACGCTACCGTCGTTATAGCGGAAGTAACCGGCTACATCGTAGCCAGAAGCTGGTGCGGCCTCGCCGTGGTAGTTGCCACTGCCAGAGGCTGGAGAAATCTCTGCGCTATCTGGTTCGGTGCCGTTGGCCGAAATGTTTGGAGCGTTAGTATACTCGGTACCTGTATTCTGTTTGAGATTTAGGCCGAACTGGCTGTTGCCAAACTTACTTTGGTCGGAGTTAGGCGAAGTACCCGTATTGATTGGGTTTATAGTGTTAGAACCAGAGGTCATAGTGGGGCCATTTACGGTGATGGCGTAGCCTTGACCAGCGTTGGTAGAGGCAGCCATCTGAGAGGTGGCAAAGGATGTTGCGGTTGGCGAGAACAGAGAGTTGAAGTTAATAGTGTCGGTACCAGCGGTAGTACAGTCAGGCACGCCGTTAGTTAAACCAATAGTGCTGCCTGCGCAGAACACTAGGGATTCGGGCATCGTTCCGGATAGGTTTACCTGTTCGGAGGTGGCGGCGGCTACAGTGCCACTATCTTTAATATTACCCGTTCCATCAGTTCCATCTAATGTCGAAATCCGGACGAAGAATGTCTGAGCACTAGTGGGGTTGACAACGCCGCTCAATTCAAACGTAAGAACTGTGCCGGTGGCGATTGGAGCTGCAGAAGTTTTTTCGAGGATCACTTCATTAATAGTAGTGTCGCTGGCATCATCGACAGTGGTCTTTTGCATACCAGTCCAAGTGTTATCGGAGCTGCCGCCTGACGTAGCTCCTGTCAACGTAACGCCGTTAACACTCATGCCAGTTGGGGCGACACAATGCACCCCGGCAGCTACTGGAGCGGCGGTGGTGCAATACTGGAAGACCATTGAACCGATGCTGGCGCCACTATTTACGGTGAATTTGAATAAATGCTTTACTGTAGCGCCTGGCATGTTGCCGCCGTCTGGCACCCCGTTGCTGTCAATGTCTGATACGCCTGTATCTCCGCTGCTTTCTAAGGTTAAGCTGCGGTCAGTAATTTGTACGCCATCGGCTAGAGCATAGTGAGCAGGCAGGGCAGACAAAAGTGCTCCCGCCATTAAAACTAAGCCAAGGATTGCTGGTAAAACGTTTTTATTTATCTTCATCTTTTTTGTTTTTTAAGCTTTTAATTTTCGTGCTTTAACTGGAGTCTAGCATAAGCAAAATCACCAAGTCAACAAAAGCGAACAGGAAGTTATCCACAATTTTATATCTATATATAAAGGAGTGAGATTAAAATGTGCCGGTACAGATGACTGATTGGGCGCTGGTGTACTGGCCGGCAGGGGTAAGGTGAGTCACATTAACCACATAGCTAATGGTAAATATAGTTACGCCCGAACTTTTTGGAGCCGTGGCAATAGTTTCACCCTCTACATACCTATATTTATTAGCAGTGCTGTAGTTGCTGGCAGCCACACCTTCGCCGAATTGACCTTTATCGGGGTTGGCGCCAAAACTCACCGGGCTGGTGTTGGCTACCAGGTTAATGCCGAACTGCTCAATACCGGTTTGTGGAGACTGCGGTCCGCCTTGAGCGTCGGTGCCCATGGCGGCAATGGCGTGGCCATTATAAGAAGGCGGACTGCCAACAATCTGAACGGCATAGCCAAAGCTGGTGTAGTCCGAAACGGTAAAGGTGGCAGTAGCGGTGGAAGTAGAGTTGGCATCAAAGTTGCCAAAAGTAGCGTTGGGGCTGGTTACGCCAAAAGCCAAGGTGGGATCCGGCGTGGTTTTGTTGCCGGCATTGATCTGAAAGTTAGACGAGCTGGAGTTGCCAATGGCGGTATCGCCAATAGCTTCGTTGGATTGATAATTGGGCGAGCTAGAATTTATTAAACCGCCGCTGCCAACAATGCTTTCTTCTAGCTGATAATGCGGCGATTGCAGCGTGTCGTCGGCCAGGGCCACGCCCATGAACAATCCAGCAACCACAAATGCAGCCACTATGAAACCACCAAGCCTCCCCAAAAGCTTTGAACTCACTTCACGTACCTTTCGCATAGTGAAAGCCAATTTGGCGAGTGCCAGCTAGTGATTCTTGTAAGGAAGCGTGGTTGCCACCACGTTGACGAACAAAATTACTGGCTGGTGGCGCCAAACTGGGTTGTAGCGTGAAAGATGTGTGAAGTGAGTTCACCATAAGCTTCATTCTGGTAAAAATTAGCTAAATTTGCAACCACCTAGGCGTTGGCCGGGCAAGAGCTTAAGCGTTATAATAAGGAAAGAAGCCAGGGGGTTTATATATAAAGATGGCCGACGAACCATCCAATTTGCCACAAGCCGAAGAATTGAAGCCGCAGAACGAAAACGCCGCTGCGGGCGCGGAGGCGCCAACAGCAGCAGCTGCGCCAAAGTCTGGCGCTAAGACTTATCGCCGCGGTTCTTACCGGCCGAGCCACAAAGGTACCTTTATAGGACTGGCTGTGGTTGTAGCTATATTGGCCGTCAACGCCGGAATCATTGCCTTTGTACTAAAAAGCCAGGGCAAAGCAGCTGCTTCTAACCAAGGCCAGGTGACAATTAACCAGGATGCATTGAGCAAGCTGGGTGTTAACCGTACGGCTATTGGTGATTCTGGAATCGAGCTTACCGTTAACCCGGATGCTAAATTCGACGGCAAGTTGCAGGTGGGCGGTGATGTGAGTATTGCCGGCCAGCTTAAGCTCAACAGCAAATTCGTAGCTGCTGACGCCAGCCTGACACAGCTTGAGGCTGGCAAAACATCGTTAAGCGACCTGAATGTCAATGGCGATGGAACCTTATCTAACCTGGCTCTGCGCAATGGTTTGACGGTTACCGGCTCTACCAAGCTGCAAGGTGCCACTACTATTGCTCAGCTTCTAACTGTTAATAATAGTGCGAATATTTCTGGCAACTTGGCGGTAGGCGGCACGCTGGCTATAGGCTCGTTTCAAACGGGCAATATAACTGTGGCTGGTCACGTGCTTACAAGTGGAAGCACGCCCGGCTTCAGTCCCGGTAATCTGGGTTCTGGCGGTACGGGCACAGTGGGCGGAAACGATGCGGCGGGAACCGTTAACGTTAATGCTGGCGGCGGCGGGGCAAGTGGCACACTGGGAACCGTAAGCTTCAGGACTCATTATAATAGCACTCCACACGTGGTGATCTCTGGGATTGGCAGCTCTTCTTGCAATAACGTTTATATAGCCAGCAGAACAACGAGCGGCTTTACCATAGCGGGCTCAGTTCCAGCAGGAATTAGCTGTAGCTTTGATTACGTAGTAGAACAATAGCATTCGTTCCATTTTTGACTGCCAAAAACGGAACCCAAAAACCGGCAGGCATTCAAAAACAAGATGGTCGCTCACTCATAAAAACTGGTGAATCTGCGGAACTCGCTGTCGCTCAGACAATCCTCGATTCTGCCTGTTTTTAATCGCTTTCTCCCTCTGTTTTTTCGAGCCTGAATCAGTCAGCAGGAGGAAAAAGAGGAGGCTTGTTTGAGAGCTCTCGCACCCAAGGACGCCTGATTCTCACAACGCCAAATCAGGGCACGAAAGATGCCGAAGTTTTAGAGAGGCCAAAGTTCGCCCAGGCTCGAGGAAACTGATGAATTTTGGCGTTCTGAAAGTGAGTAAAGCCAAAACTATAGCCAAGTCCGCCCGCCGTTTCGCAGGTTCACTGGCTTTTTGTACGTTCTGTCCCTCTTAAGAAAAAGCCGATGCCCGGACCCATGAGGAATAATCGAGGCTCGAGCCTGGATCAACCAGTAGGGGAAAAGAGAGATCCTTTCTCGGGAAGAGAAGGGGCGGTTCGCCGAAGGCGAAGGCGGATTAACTCCGCCAGATCCGATGAGAAACCCCGAAGGGGTGTCTCATTAATGCTACATATTGCAAAAAAGCATCACGTTGTCGTCGCGGACAGTAATAATGCCATTATTTATAGGAAAGGTGACTGGTTCGCCGCTGCCGGTATTAATACTGACTTCTCCAGGACTCAAAACAGAGAAAAAATCGGCGTGGCCGGGCAGCACATCAAACTGACCAATTTTATTGGCTGCCGACAGGGTTTGGGCCGGACCTTCGTAATAAACGTTAAAGGGCGCCCGGGCAACAACCTGCAGCTCACCGCCTGTGGAACGCTTTAGTAAGCCCACTTAAGGCCCCTTTCTTCTTTTTAGACTCTTCTTCGGTCTTATTGTCCGGTGTCTTAGCTTGGCCTTCGGCTGGTTTTTGGCCTTCGGCTGGTTTTTGGCCCTCGGCCGGAGCCGGAGTTTGTCCCTGGGCTGGTGCGGCCGGAGCTCCGTCGGCTGGCTTATCTGTTGCTTTAGCATCCGCCGGTTTAGCGCCGGGAACTTCTTTGCCTTGCAGAATAGCCTCAATACCGTCCAGAGTTTGCTCGAGTGTAAAGTACTGGCCTGGACGGCCGCTGAACTTCTCGGCAACCGAGAAGTCTTGGTTAAAGAATTCAATCAGTTTTTTGGCGTTTTGGTAATCGGCGCGGTCCACTGGACTAAGTTCGTTTTCGCCAACGATGGCGATGATGTTCTTGAGCGAGTCATACTTTTGCATGATGGCTTGAACTTTGCCGGCCAGCTGGTAATGGCGCTCGCCAACAATGGCCGGCGTCAGCAGGGAAGAAGTAGTCTTGAGCAAGTTAACGGCCGGGCGGATGCCTTGCTCGGCAATGGAGCGGTCGAGCACCAGCACCGAGTCGAGCTGCTGGCTGATTGCCTGCACAGCTGGGTCGGAAAGGTCGTCCGCCGGAATAAAAACAGCCTGCACGCTAGTGATGGTGCCTTGTTCGGTAGAGCTCAAGCGGTCCTGCAAACGACGCAGCTCTGCAAAAACTAGCGGCGAATAACCACCCTCGGATGGGATTAAACCGAGGTTGGTAGATAGCTCGGTTAGAGCCTGAATATGGCGGTAAATATTGTCAACAAAGAACAGGATATCTTTGCCTTCTTCGTCGCGGAAGTACTCGGCGGCTGTGGCGGCAGCCGGCGCCACCATTGAGCGAATAGTCGGTGTGGAGTCCATCTGGCCAAAAAACATCACCGTGTTTTTGAGCACATCGGTGTCTTTTAAAGTTTCGTAAAGTTCGTTGCCTTCGCGAATACGCTCGCCAACACCGCAGTAAATAGCTAGGCTTTTACTACTACGGCTAACGTTATGGATCATCTCGGTTGTTAACACCGTTTTGCCCACACCGGCACCGCCCACAATGCCAATTTTGCGCCCCTTAACAAACGGCGTTAAAAAGTCGATAACTTTTAGCCCGGTTTCAAGCAACTCCAGCTTTTGGCTATTGCGATAGCTGCGGGTGCCGGTAGGTTCAGAAATTGGCCGGCGGTTTTCGGTAACGGCTTGGCCTTTATCAAGCGGTTCGCCCAGCGCGTTAAAGACCCGGCCCAAGCTTTTTGGCCCAACCGGCACCGAAACTTTGCTGCGGGTGCGGGTAATTTTTTGGCCGCAGGCCATGACCTGCGAGTTGCTCAAGTTTAGGCACACGGCCGAGCCGGCCTTAAAGAAGTTTACTTCCAAAAATACTTCCGGATGACCCTCGACGTTGAGCAACTCTTTTTCTTCTGGGCGCTCGCCCAAAATTTCAACCTCAACCATCAGACCGCGCAAAGATTTGATGATGCCCACAAAAGCACCGCCGGCTTGCGGTTCGGCAACTTTGCTGGGTGCTGCCTTTCTAGCCTTGCTAGCCGATTTGGCCGTCATTTTTTTGGGCGCGGCCCTTTTGCCAGCTGGTTTAGTTTTTGCTTTTGTTGCCATCTTATCTCGCGTCCACCCGATGCTTTTTCTTCTTTAAACTTACCATAACTTCGCGCAGGGCGCGGTCGCTTTCGCCGCGTTTAGCCCGGTGAAATTCCATCTGGTATTGCATTAGCAGCTCAAGGGCGCGCTTTTTGGCAACGGCCATGGCGTTAAAGCGGCTGGCGGCTTGGGCCAGACTGGATTCCAAAATAGCCTCAGACAGCGCCAGAGTCATCATAGTCATTTCCATTTGCTCGGCAATTTCGTCGAGCGACGGTTCGAAGATGGTATCAAAGGGCGTCATAACCTCTTCGTCGGCCTGCTCGCTCATATCGCGCATGCTGGAGATTAGATCGATGGTTTTGACTTCCTGGACACCCAAGCTTACATATTCTTCGTAATAAACAATGATGCGCGAATAGGGCAGCACGATGTTGATCACCGGGCTTACATCAATATATTTATCGGTTTCTGGTACCTTAAAAAATTTGATATAAGGTACGCCGCGCTGCTTTAGCTGAGTGGCGCCGTGGGTGCCAAGCACGACGATATCGCAAGTCTTAGCGTCGTAGCTTTGCAGCATTGATTCAATCAAGCGTTGGTCGATGTCGCCTGACAAACCGGCTTCGCCAGAGATAACAATAAAAGCGGTTTTGTCTGTGGTGCCAATATCGCGGTTGGTTATGCGCATTGATGGGTCAAAACGAACAGCCGTATAACGAGCCCAGATCAACTGAAAGAATTGCTTAGAAAGCTCAACTTTGTTTTTGACTTTGGCAACCTGGGTCGAGGCAATACTTTCAAAAACACCGGTCAGGTCTTCGACGGTTTCAATCTGCTCGCTGTCTTTTTCGATTTGGTTAGCGCGTCTCATGCGGTTCCGCTCCGCTCTGCCTTTTGAGGACAACCTACGGTACCATCACCCCACAAAGTAAACTTTGCAGGGACCCCGGTTTTCCTCAACGCACCTTTTGGAATAAATCCAAATCCGGCAATTGCCGGACCGGTGCTACTCTTTTCCCTTATTAATTTAACGCGCACGAGATTTCTCTTTCTTGCGTTTTAGTTGGGCGTGCGGTTTGATGCGGGATTTCTTGGGTGGCTCTGATTGAATCTTCTTTTTGCGGTGACGGACACTAGCCTTGATTAGCGGACGCTTAGGTTTCGGCTGCGGTGTCTCCTCTGGTTTAGGCGGTTCAGTCGAAAGCGTCTGGGCTGCTTCTGGTTTAGATTCCGATACGGCCTCATCTGGCTTAGGCTCGGCTGCTTCTGTTTTTTGCTCAGCGCTTGGCTCGGACTTTGGTTCTGAGCCCTGCTGGGTGCTTTGATCGGATCTCGGTTCGGTTTGAATGGGCGCTTGGGTTTCTGGCTCAGACGGTTTAGCTTCGGCTCCGGCCTCTGCTGGCGCCACCTCGGCCTGATTTTCTTCTGGCTTCTGTTGCGGGGCTGGTGGCTGCTCTGGTTTTTCTTCCGTCTTTTGCTCGGGCGCTTTGGACTTATCAGACTCTTTAGATTCTTCTTTTTTATTGTCTTTATCTTTGTCTTCGGTTTTTACATCGATCTTGTTGTCTTTATTATCGCTAGGCTGACCTGGGGCGGGCGGTTGGCCCGGGGCTTGCGTAGCTGGAGCCGCGGCGCCGGCCGGCTGAACAGTGAATTTCTTAAGCAAATCGGCTTCGATGCGGTCAAAATCTTTTTCGTCTTTGGGCTTAGGCGTTACTTTTTTGACAGCCTCTTTTAAGCCAGCTGTGTTGATATCTACCTGTCCGCCTCCCAAAAGAACCGTTTCTAACATTAATTCTTGATCAACCAGCGAGTGTAATTCAGAAGGTGGCTGCTGCAAAATACTATAGATTTGCTTGCCGAGGCGCAAATCAATAGTAGCGTCTTTGCTTAGGCTGGAGCCGAAGTGCGAGAACTCCTCGGCCTGGGTATATTTGGCAAGCTTTTGAAATAAGGTGCTGGTAACGCCTTTTTGGCGGTGAGTTTGCGCTTGGCCACCAACGCGCGAAACGGACAGGCCGGCATTAACGGCCGGGCGGATACCTTCACGGAACAAGCCAAGATCGAAAACAATCTGACCATCCGTAATAGACATGATCGAGGTAGAAAGATAGCCTGTAATGTCGTCGTTCGGTGTCATGACCACTGGCAGGGCGGTTAGCGTCTTCATGTTGGTTAAAAGTTTGCCGGCGCGCTCCAGCAAAGATGAGTGGGCATAAAAAATATCGCCCGGGAAAGAATCGCGACCTGGGTCGACCTCTTGCAGTAAAGACAGCTGGCGGTAGGCCTCGGCGTGGCTGGAAAGGTCATCGTAAATAACAATTACGTCTTCGCCGCCGTACCATAATTCTTCGGCCATGGCACAGGCGGCGTATGGCGCCAAGTATGATTGAGTCAAAGAATCGAAGATATCGGCCATCACCACGATGGTGTGCTTCATGGCACCGGATTCGCGCAAGTTGGACAGTAGGCGCTCCACGTCGACTTTGCGTTTGCCGATCAAAACGTAAATAACTATGCGATTGGTGCCTTCCTGGTTGGCCGATAGCTGCGACAAAAAAGTACTTTTACCGGCTTTGGAGTCGCCCAAGATAGCGATACGTTGGCCGAGTACAACAGGGAAGAACATGTCGACGGCCGTGACGCCGCTGACCAGCTGTTCGTTGAGCACGCTGCGGTCCATAATGCCGGGTGCTTGGTTAAAAATACCGGCCATTTTAGTAGCGGCCACGGCGCCCTTGCCGTCGCGGGCTTCGCCCAAAGGGCTAATAACCCGTCCAACCAGATTTTTGCCGACTGGTACGCTTAATGTATCGTTTTCGACCACTGCCAGAGTGCCGGGTTCGATACGCTCGGAGTCAATGTTAAATAAAATTACGCGGTCGCCGTAAGCTTCGCGCACCAGCCCGCGCTGGCCGTCTTCGAACAAGACCTGGGCACCCAGTCGTACACCCTCCAGACCCTTGACTTCGACAATAAAACTATTGGTAGCTACAACTTCACCGGTTAGATTGTCGGCCTCAACTAATTTCTGGAATTTTGGATTATCAAACATGGCGGCTCCACTGGCGTTTCGCCTTATGAGGACAACCTACGGTTTTCCTCATCGCGCCGGGCAAAAAGTGTGATTTTTGCTCGGGCTGCTCTTTTCCCTTAGCTAACAGCTTAGGCATTGCGGAGGATCTCCGGGAATTTATTGCGGCCGGCTAAGATTTGTTTTCTAAACGACCAGTCGTAAACGTGGCTGCCGGAACGCAAAACCATACCTCCCAAAATCGTAGAATTGAACTGGAAGTTCACCAGCACATTATGGCTAAGATTTTTGCGGCACCACGCAACCAGTGTTTTTTTAAGGCTGGCCGGCGGCGGGGCAGCTAGCGTGATGCTGATTTGCGGCGCGGTGTTGGTATAGCTTTCTAACGTAGAGATTAACTCGTCTAGGCTGGTAACGGTTGGTTTGCCGCCCGTCCACTGGCGAAGAATTGTGTCTGCCGGTGTCGAGAGAGTCGGAGCCGGCTTTTTGCCGCCCTTAGCCTTGACCTGCTTTTTGATAGAGTCATGGGCAAACCAGCGGGCGTATTCTCGCAATTCCATAATGGCGGCCCGAAGATCTTGAACCGAACTAATGGCTTCGTCTAGAACTAATTTATTGTTCGTTTTGCTCACTGGCAAACTCCTGGGCTAGTTCATCTTTATGCTGGTCAAGCATCTTTGTTAGGTAGGCGCTTTGGGCGCCAAGATCGACTTCAGCGCCTAGGGTTTCGGTCAAGAAGGAAGCGATAGCATCAGCGAGTTTAGTATTCATTTGATCAACCAATTGTTTCTTTTCGGCGGCCATTTCTTCAGCTAACTTGGTCTTCATTTCAGCTTTCTGGGCAGCTAGTTCTTTGTCGGTCCCGGCAATGTCGTTCTTGGTTTGGGCTTGCAGTTCAGCCACTGTGGCTTTGTAGTGTTCCAACTCTTCATTCTTGGCTTGCTCGCCAAGTTTGGCGATTTCTTGCTTGATGTCTTCGGCAGTTGCGGCTAAGTCTTTCTGCAAATCACGGGCGGCCGAATGCATCACAGTCTCGAAGTTGGCTTGGGCGTCTTCAAGCAACTTTTCGCGCATGGCTGGAGTTAGGTGGGCGCCTGGGGGCAAATCGTGTTCGGCATCATGCTTATGCGGCCGATAGTGAGCCAGGGCATGACGCAAGGCTTCGGCAGCCACCGCGCCAGCCAAAAATATGTCGAACACCAAAAAAGCTTCTAACATTACGTGACTACTCATAATCAAAACTTAGATAACACCATATAAATTGCCGCTACGGCCACAGCCAAAATGCCAACCACCAGTGCCGACATCTGAATCAGATCCCGGTAAATGGCGGACTGGCTCATGGGGTTGCGGCCAACCGAAATTATGCTGCTCTTAATCATCGAATAAACGATGCTGGCAACTACAACAACAGTGATAATAAAAATACCCATACTGATCAAGATCGGCAGGGCGCTAACGTTTTTGCCGGCAAAGGCATTGGCAACGTTTTGAAGCGCTGACGGGATCAAAGTTTTGTCTGGCTGCTTATAGTAATAAGACACATTAATCAACACCGGTATCGAACCGACGTGGACGCTGTGTTTGCCGGATTTATCGGTATATGTTTCTGGGCTGGCGTTGGAGCTGTTCAACGGCCCTTGAGCGATACCGATAACCTTGGAGTTGCTGGTAGCCTTCATGCCAACACCGTTGATGGGCGAAGCAGTTACTTCATCACCAGTGTTAAGACTGCCATTAATGTCTGACACTAAAACCTGGACCACACCGCTAGTAGCCACCTGGATTTGACTGCCTTGTTCGCTCGATAGAGCCAGCAGAGCGTTGTCTTGGTTGATAACCACACCATAAATGCCGCTAGCATTATCGGTGTTGGCGGCTTTGACTTCATCGGTAGTGTTGTTCTTAATGCTGACAATCGAGCCAACAGCGACCTTGTCGGTAGTAGTAAAGCCCTGCGAAATGGTAGTGATAGCCATGGCACTGGCTGGGATAGCTAGTGCCGACAGCGTTAAAATGGCCAGCCAAAACTTCTTTGACCTAAGCCAAGTACGTTCGCTTGCAAGCATAATTCCACCCAGGCTTTTTGTTACCATTTCTAGCCAATAATCCTCTTATGCATAAGTATAACAAAATCTTAATGGTTATTAGGCCATATCGGTAATGCTATTATTGAGATAAGAAGGCAGAGAAAATGAGGAAACCGACCCTCCCGCAAGATGGATTTACGCTACTAGAACTAGCGGTTGTTATAGTCTGTGTAGTTATTCTGCTTGAGCTGATAATTTTGCTAAAAGGCTAGTAAACGGTCTTGGCTGAGCCGCCAGAGCAGCTAAAGAAAATCTCAAAGGGTTTGAGTGATTGATCGCGCCAAGTTAGATCAACCTCATCGAGAGTATCGAACGAATACTTTACGCTGCAATCGATGCCATGCGGGCCGCGGTAGGTGTCCTCGGCATCATGATAATACGTATCGTAGACAAGGTCGTTGCTTAAAGCCTTTGATAGTTTATGGCTAGGTTTAAAGTGGTGGCTGGCAGCTATGGCTTGCTGGATTTTGCCCATTAGAGTATTGGCTTGATTCTGATTGGCGCTGCTGTAAATAAAATCGGTTTCTACAGCGCAGGTAACATGGTCTCTAAGTAGGCCCGAATCTTTGAAGCAACTGCTTTGGCGTTTTATATCGTCGGCCTCGCCGATGCTCGAAGAAATTTTAGAATAGGCATCATCAATTGCTGATCGGCTTTGAGAGAACTTGTGCTCATCGGCGTAGATTCGGTAGGCGTGAAGCGGGAAATAACAGAGTATCAAAATAGCGATTACCAGCGTCAAACTAAGCCGCCGGTGAGCTTTTAAGTAGTTCAAAGCTTTTTCAGAAGCGGATAATTTTTTTCGCCGGGGCATAGCTAATTCTAAGCATAAGAATTACTTGCCAACAAGGATTATTTGCTAGCGGAAGTGGCCTAGAGGTATACTGCTTACGTATATTATGAGCAAGCGCCAAATAGTGGGATTAAATAGACTTTTGCTCTCGGGCCTCGCTAGTTTGTTGCTGGTCGCAACTATGTCGTTTGGCGCCACGGCTTCGGCCGATACGGTCACAAAATCTTATTTCAAATCCTTTGGCAGCGATGTATTTATTGGCGGAGCGTTTAATACCTCAACAAAAGGCAACAGCTGCAACGCAAATTATCAGTACGCCACAGCCAGCAATCCCAACGACGGCGGCGTGTTTGCTTTTGCTAAAGATAATGGCGGCAAGGCTGCCGGCGGTGCCTCCAGCCAATACGGAGCTATTGCTCTGGGTCCGGTGCAGGGCAATGCCGGCTCCAGCATTGGTTTTTATAGCGGCGGTGCGCAAGCCGGCTCGGTTAGCCACAGCTACACAACTTTTGCTAACACGGCTTCCGGTTCGAGTTGGGGTGGTGGGTTTGAAGGCAACGTGCCTCAATCTAGCTGTATTCCAGATTATTACGATCTGAAAATTCCAAAGAGCCCAACAGCGCTTGGTGCTGGCGGCCTACCAGGGGCTCCGACCACTGGTAGCTACAGTGCCACCGGTTCGCCTTACCATTTGGACGATGGCGGTGCGGTAAATATAGCAGCCGGGGTTCAAGTAACGGTATTCGTGAACGGTCCGGTATACATTACTCACAACATTACATACACGCTCGACAAAGTTGATAATGTTCCCAAGTTTGCACTGATTGCCAAAGGCAGTATTTATATTGATCCTTCGGTTAGTGAGCTGGACGGGGTTTATATCTCCCAGCCGGCTACCAGCAACTTTGCCTCCGATGACGGCAATATTTGGACATGCCACGGCGCAACTAGCGATCAAGTGTTGTATTCGTACCCAGCCTTTTTGACGGCTTGCTCCAACAAGCTAACCGTTAACGGCGCCTTCATCGCCAAACAGGTTATTTTGACCCGTATAAATGGCGACGTGACCGGTGCCTCGACAGGAGAAGACAACCTTGGTGGAGCTTTGGGCAGCGGCAACATCGGCGAGGTTATAAATTACTCCCCAGCCATGATAATGGGCGGGCCGTTCTTTAATCCGTCGACAACCAATACCTACAAGGTAGAAAGTGTTACCAGTCTCCCGCCAATCTTTTAGCCGACGTTTACTTGTGGCGTACTGCGGCGTCAGACGCTCCACTACTCACTCACTGTATTGAAATACAGTGCGCTCCAGTGCTCGCCGCCGCCTAGCACCGCACTCAGCCAATAGAAGTCTTTCAAGATCCTCTAGCGTCATCCGATCCTTTCTTTGCACTAAACTCAAATAAGAAGGATTTTGGAGTCGGATCGGACTCGCAACTTGTTTAGATGAGATACCCCTTATGCTATAATTTAGTAAGTTATGAGCATATTTAGCGGTGGGCAACCGGACTTCTTCGGGCTTGACATCGGTACTACGGCCTTAAGAGTCGTCCAACTCAAGTCCGCCAAAGACAAAAAAGAACTGGTTAAGTACGGCCAAGCGCCTTTGAGCGCCAATGCCGGCAACCCGGCTACGCCGGCTGATTTTCAAGCCCTGACACAGGCAATTGCTGCGCTGGTCAAGCAAGTCGGCTTGTCTACTAAAGACGTGGCCGCCAATCTACCTTCCAACAAGGTTTTCACTTCGGTGATTGACCTGGATAAGCTAGCTCCAGACGAACTGGCGAAAACCATCACCTATCAGGCAGAATCTTTCATACCAACGCCTTTGGCCAAATCCAAAATCGATTGGACGGTATTGGGCGATTCGCCCGCCAATTCTAAGAAGGTTGAAGTTTTGTTATCAAGTGTTGAGAATTCGTTGGCCGAAAGCCGCCTCAAAGCCATCGAAGACGCTGGTTTAAACGTAATAGCCCTGGAGCCGGATAGCCTGGCGTTGGTCCGGGCGCTAGTGCCGGCTGGAGAACCTCAACCACAAATGGTGCTCGATATCGGCAACTTATCAACCGATTTGATTATTACCACCAACGGCGGGCCTAGATTGGTGCGGACTATCCAAATTGGCACCCAAACCTTAGTAAGAGCGGCCGCCCAGAACATGGGTATTGCCGACGCCCAAGCTCAGGACTATGTCTTCAAGTTTGGCCTTAACAAAGATAATTTAGAAGGGCGAGTCTATAACGCTATTATCGGCACAGTTGATGTTTTAATAGGCGAAATCCAAAAATCAATCCAATTCTTTCAGACGCGTTACACCGGTGTTAGCGTGTCTAAAATTATTGTTACGGGCGGGGCCAGCACCTTGCCTCTATTTCCGCTTTATGTAGCCAATAAGTTTAGTTTAAATGTCGAGATTGGCAACAGCTGGCGCAACATCACCTATCCAGCTAATTTGCAAAATGACCTGTTGGCTGTATCGAATCATTTTAGCGTGGCCGCCGGCCTAGCGGAGAGGGCATAATGGCAAACGTTCAGTTTAATTTACTGCCGCCATCCAAATATCAGGCCATGAGCAATGAGGCCCGCGAGGCTCAAATTGTCCGTAAAGCGATAATGGCAGCTCTAGCTTGCGCCGCTCTGTTCGTTCTACTTCTGGCTTACACCGAGGGTGTACAAAAAGCTCAGATTAGCAGCTCGAAGAGCGCAGTGGATTCTAAGTCTTCTAAGCTCGAAAAGGTTAGCAACATCAGCACGATTATAACCGTCCAGAATCAGCTGGCCGCCGCCTCCAGTCTGCATTCGTCCCAGCACGACACCTCACGTATTTTTGGCTATCTGTCCAAAATAACTCCACCAACGGCCAGTGTTAACAATCTGTCGCTTGATACTAAGACTAACTTGTTGAAAATTGACGGCTCGGCCGATTCGGCCACTACGGTTAACGCTCTTGTCGATACGCTTAAATATACCCAGTACAAGGTTGGCACCTCGGACGCCAAAGCAGCTTTTTCATCTGTAGTTGAGACTAATTTTGCCATTAGCCAAGTAGGCGTTACCTATTCAATAACTGCCAATTTTGATCCGACTCTGTTTGCTAACGATCTAACCGATGCTAACGGCAAAGCCATTGCGCCGCAGCTAATCGTGCCCAACTCGACCACCACGCGCGGCGGCAACGATCCGGGTAGTTTATTTGGGGGAGGCCGCTAAATGAAAATTCAGCTAAGCAAAAAAAGCACTATTACGCTGAGTAACAAAGAAGTCCAGAACCTGGCTAGTTTTACCGTGGCTGTGCTGGTGGCTGTTTTTTGTCTGCTGGGCTCTAAAACCCTACTTTCTAAAGCCTTGTACCAGCAGCGAGCCATCTCGGCTGGTAATAAGGCTAGCAAACAGCTCGATGCAAACCTTACGCGGGCGGCACTTTTAAGTACTCAATACAGCAGCCTGTTCGAAAATACTGATCCGCAGAATGTGCTCGGCGGCAAAAACGACTCCAGCGCCCAAGCAATCCCGCCAAATATTGATAACGCTCGCATTGCTATTGATGCCTTGCCGACTATGTACGACTATCCAGCTACGCTTGCCAGCATTACCAAGATTTTGACCGACGATGGCATAGGCTCGCCGAACATTACCGGCACTGACCAAACCAGCACAATCAAAAACGATCCACTAGCCAATCCGCAGCCAGTAGCTATCAGTCTTGGCATAACAGGCAGCGGTAATTACGCTTCAATTCAAAACGTGCTAAAAGATCTGGAGCGCTCAATCAGGCCCTTTGATGTCACCAGTCTGCAGCTGGCCGGAACAGAGAATAACTTATCGCTTAACGCCAATGTGACTACTTATTTCCAACCAGCTAAAACTCTAGGCATAACTCCGGAGGCAATCAAATGAAAACCAACGAAAAGGACTCATTGTTCGTACTGGCCGGCGTAATTGCGTTTTTTGTCGGTTTGGTTTTGGCCGGCATGTTTGTTCACGGTCCTAAGCGGGGCAGTATAACTATTAATTCTGTGCCGGCACTGCCGACCTCTTTCCCCGACGTTAAAAACGACTCGGCCTATAAAAACTTTCTCAACAGTAACGCGCTTGACCCAACTCAGGCTATTCAGTTAGGCAATTCTAACAGTTCGCCGTTTAGCTCATCGCAGTAGGTAGATATGACGATACTATCACCCGATACAGAGAAAAATGTCGAAAAATCCTTAGTAAGTGACGGCCTTTTAACGGCTGTTGAACTAGATGAATACAAAAACAAGGCCAAAGCAAGCGGGCAACCTATCTTTGCTCTATTGATGCAGGAAGGCCGTATTAATGATGAGCAGCTCACCAAAGCCTTGGCTGATGCCAACAATTTGCCCTATGTAAATCTCACCACCGTCCAAGTTAACCCAGACGTTTTAGGACTCTTGCCGCACGACATTGCCGAACATTACATGGCGGTTCCTTTAGGTGAAATGCAAACCCGCCTAGTTGTCGCCATGCTTGACGCGGGCAACGTTCAAGCAGTCGATTTTCTGAGTAATAAAATTGGTCGGCCACTTAAGGTTTATGCCGCAAGCGAGGCCGGCGTCAAGCATGTACTAGGTCAGTATTCTAGTAAAAGCTTAGAGCAGGGTGTTAACTCGATGCTGTCGGCAGAATTAGCGCCACAGCCTACCGAAAACGCCGATATGGTGCCGGTTGGTACGGCCGAGAAAAAGGTTCAAACAATTGTTCAGGATTCACCGGTTAGTAAGGCTTTGAGCGCCATTTTAGATTACGCCGGCAAGAACCGCGCTAGCGACGTGCACATCGAGCCGTTAGAAAACGAAATCAAGGTTCGCTGTCGGGTAGACGGTGTTTTGCTAGAAGTTATGAAGCTGCCAAAAAGCGCTGAAGCGCCCTTAATCAGCCGTATAAAAATTTTAGCCAACTTAAAGATTGATGAACACCGCATCCCGCAAGACGGCCAGTTTACAGTTAAGATCGCCGGCAAAGCTGTTGACCTGCGCGTGGCCGTCAGTCCGGTTATTTGGGGCGAGCAAGTAGTCTTGCGTTTGCTAGATAAAGACGGCACCAAGGTTGAGCTTGAGGCCATGGGTTATACCGGCCGGGCGCTTAAAACTATTCGCAAAGGTCTGCAGCTGCCGCACGGCATGATCCTGACATCTGGCCCGACTGGTTCCGGTAAGAGCACCAGCATGTACGCTATGATCCAAGAAATCAAGCGCGACTCTATCAATATTGTTACCCTCGAAGATCCGGTGGAATATAAAATTGACGGGGTCAACCAAATTCAAATTAATCCCGACGTAGGTCTGACCTTTGCTAACGGTCTGCGCTCGATTTTGCGCCAAGACCCCGACGTAATCATGGTAGGCGAAATCCGCGACAAAGAAACAGCCAGCTTGGCCGTGCAGGCGGCCCTAACCGGACACTTAGTTTTCTCAACCTTGCACACCAATAGTGCGGCCGGTATTTTGCCGCGCCTACTAGACATGGGCGTTGAACCCTTTTTGATCGCCAGTACCGTGCACACAGTGATTGGCCAACGCCTGGTGCGCCGCGCTGTGCCCGGAGGCGAAACTTACCCTTCTAGCCAGGCCGAGACCAAAGCTATCCAGGCGACACTTGCCGGGCTGCTGCCCAAGACCCACGAAGAGATGCCACGGGTGGCTGCTGATCTGGGTTATCAAACCTTGCCACTGGCTGGCCAAAACGCTTATACTTTGGTCAAGGGTAAGGTAACACCCGAGAACCCAACGGGTTTTAAAGGTCGCATCGGCCTATATGAGGTCTTCGAAGTTTCGGAAACTATTCAGGATTTAATCCTAAAGCATGCGCCGAGCTCGAGTATTCAAAAAGCCGCCATTGCCCAAGGGATGGTCGCTATGCGCCAAGACGGTTACCTGAAATCGTTGGCCGGTCTAACAACACTGCTTGAAGTCGATAGGGTGGCCACCGGTGATAGCTAAGGCCGGGAAGGGATTATAATGCAGCCGCAGCCAAAAATAGAAATTCTGCTGGAACAAGTTATTAAACGCAAGGCGTCAGACCTGCATTTGCAAGTTGGTTTGCCGCCGATGTTACGTGTTAACGGCGCGCTTGGCCCCGTTCCGCAAAGTGAACCGCTTAAAGAAGACGCGGTTGAGCAGTTGCTTTTTAGCCTGATGGATGAAGACCAGAAGAAAATTTTACTGCGCGACAAAGAACTCGATTTTTCTTTCGCTTTCGGTGATCTGGGCCGCTTCCGTGTTAATGCCTTTCACGAGCGCGGCAACTTGGCCGCCGCCATGCGCTTGATTCCTAACGAAATCCCAGCGATCGACCAGCTTGGTTTACCGCCCATTGTGGCTAATTTTGCCAATTTCCCTAGGGGTTTGGTCTTGGTTACTGGTCCGACGGGATCTGGCAAATCGACCACGCTGGCGGCTCTTATAGAGAAAATCAACAATGAACGGCCGGCACACATCATTACTGTTGAGGATCCAATCGAATATACTCACCAATCCAAAAAAGCCGCTATTGTTCAGCGCGAAGTGCACTACGACACCTATAGCTTTAGTGCTGCCTTGCGCTCTACGCTGCGTGAAGATCCAGATGTGGTTCTTATCGGCGAAATGCGCGATCTTGAGACAATCGCCGCCGCCGTTACCATTGCCGAAACCGGACACCTAGTGCTGGCCACCCTGCACACCAACTCGGCCAGTCAATCTATCGACCGTATGATCGACGTTTTTCCGCCGCACCAACAGCCCCAAGTAAAAAGCCAGATTGGCAACGTGCTCCAGGCCATTTGCTCGCAACGTCTGGTGCCCTCTTTGCAGGGCGGCCGCGTGCCGGCTACAGAGGTGCTGATTGCTACACCGGCAGTGCGCAACATCATTCGCGAGGGCAAGAATTATCAGCTAGATGCGGTTATTCAGACGGGCACGCAGTACGGCATGCAGGCTATGGATGCTAACTTGGCCGCGTTAATTCAGCGCGGGATCATAAGCTACGACGAGGCCCGGAATTTCGCTGTTGATGTCACCGAGTTAGATAGAATAATGCGCGAGGAGCAGGCTAAGTAATGCTGACCTATATTTATACGGCGCGTGACCCTAAAAGCGGCCAGAAAATAACTGCTGAGGTAGAAGCCGAGAATGAAGCTACCGCCACCCGCTTATTAGTAGAGCGTGGTTGGGCGCCGCTTGAACTAAAAGTCAAAGGCGAAGAAAACGGTCTGCGCTCTATTTTTAATAGAATTCCTGGCAAACAGAGGATTATTTTCTCGCGTCAGCTCGCTACGCTGGTAAATGCCGGCTTGCCACTAGTGCAGAGTTTAAGCTCGGTTGAGACTCAAATGACCAATAAACCTCTTAAAGAGATAATTGGTAAGGTTATTAAAGATGTCGAGGCTGGATCGAGCTTGGCCAATGCCATGGCCAAACACCCCAAGATCTTTAATGACGTTTACGTTAGCTTAGTAGCTGCCGGTGAAGCTTCGGGTACATTAGATACCAGCTTGGAACGCTTAGCCAATCAGCAAGAAAAAGACGCCGAGATCATGTCTCGGGTTCGCTCGGCTTTTATATATCCGATTATCGTTATTTTTGTACTGATTGCCGTGGTGTTATTCATGATGACCAGCGTTTTGCCGCAGGTTCAAAATCTATACTCCTCGATTCCTGGGGCTGAGCTACCGTTTATGACGCGCATACTTCTGGGACTAACCCATGCGGTGACGCATTTTTGGTGGATTACCATAGTAATCGTAGTGGGAGCGGCGTTTTTTGGTACGCGTTATGCCAGAACCGGCCCCGGCAAGCAGTTAGTTGACCGGATCAAGCTGCGGATGTGGCCAGCCTCTAATCTGTTTACCGAACTTTATATGGCTCGTTTTGCTCGGGCAGCGGCCACTTTGGTGGCTAGCGGCGTTCCAATTATAAAGATGCTTTCAACTAGTGCCCAAGCGGTTGGTAACGTGCAAATAGAAAACGCTATCAATAAGGCTGCAGAAGATGTTAAGGGCGGTAAACCCCTAAGCGATAGTCTAGCCAAAGATCCCAATTTCCCCGATCTAGTGTCTGGTATGATCCGGGTTGGCGAGCAATCCGGCCAGCTCGAGGGCATGTTCACCAAACTGGCCGATTACTACGAAAAAGAAGTTGATAATCAGGTTAAATCTATATCTACCATCATCGAACCGGCCTTGATGGTAGTGGTCGGCGTAATCGCGCTTGTGGTGGTAGCGGCCGTATTGTTGCCAATCTATAGTTTGGCTGGCAAGAACCTACAGATTTAAGGCTTGACCCCTAGTGAGCTTTCGATATTATTCACCGTCGGTGAATAATAGTCCTGCTAGCCGGACGAATCGAAAGTCTACTACGGGGCTTGACTATCAAACCTGTTATGCTTAAATGAGTGCATAAGCAATAAAAACAATTTCAACTAAAATAGGGGGCTAAAAGAAGGGCACAATGAAAAATTTATTGAGGAAAAAGGGTCAATCAGGCTTCACTATCATCGAAGTTACGATTGTTTTGGCTATTGCCGGCTTGATCATGGCCATCGTGTTCGTAGCCGTACCCGCGCTTGAACGTAGTGCCCGAAATACCCAGCGCAAGAACGACGCTAGCAACCTATCAGGCCTAGTCAGTGAATATGCCTCTAATCACGCCGGAGTTTTGCCAGCTCAGTATAGCGACATGTCTTCTCTAACTAGCGGCCAACACTGGTCTATTATGGATACCACACCTACCCTAACTTCGACCATCCCGGGTAGCGGCGGAGCTTACGGAAGCACCACCCAGCTAGTGATCTATAAAGGCGCCACTTGTGATCCGCAGACTGGGGCTATAACTTCCAATCCATCCGATCGTTCATTCGCCATTGGCTACCAAATAGAAACCACCGGCGATCCAGAGAACGCCTGCGCCGGCGACTAACGCTCGCACTTGTTTAAAAAGTGTGCGTTTCGCGCGGAGCCGCCCGCAGGTCGGGCAGGCTCCGGCTGCACTAGGCTTAACCCACTTTTTTAAACAAGTACTCGCTCGCTCAAATTAACCTGTTTTCTTAAGCCTGGAAAACTCCAGACCCAACGTTGGTTATAAATAATTCGAGCCCTCAAAAACAGGGTGAATGAATAGCCAAAATTAGGCAGAACCGAGGACTGTTTGAACGTTAGTGAGTTCCGCAAGGTTCACTTAATTTTGGTGCCTGAATGAACGCCTGGTTTTTGAACCAGGCTCGAGAGTTTTGTCCAACTTTGTCGGCACAAAGTTGGAATAGCTTGGTACTTTTTAAAAGTACATATTTTGTCCATATAAAAGTAGGAGTAGTTTGGCTCTTCATCAAAGTGCGTTTTTGTCAGCCTTAAAGCAGTAAATCTGTTAGCATAAGAGTAATGATTTTGGTGGCACTACTTATTTTAGGGTTAATCTTGGGCAGTTTTATAAACGTTTTAGTCGAGCGTATGCATGCCGGTCAAGATTTTGTGCACGGTCGCAGTCACTGCGACCATTGCGGTCACGAACTGGCAGTATGGGATCTGGTGCCGGTATTAAGTTGGCTGTCTTTAGCTGGCCGCTGTCGTTATTGCAAAGCTAAGGTTTCTTGGCAGCATCCGGCGGTCGAGATAATCGCAGGGCTGTTATTTGCCGCTTCTTATTACTGGTGGCCGCTTGGCTTTAGCAACCTCGGCAGCAAAGCACTTTTTGCAGCTTGGCTCATTTCGCTGGTCGGTCTGACAGCCCTGGCTATTTACGATTTAAAATGGATGCTTTTGCCCAGTAAAATCATTTATCCAACGTTTGCAGTGGCAGCAGCGGGCAGGCTGATTTACCTAGTTACGGTAGAGGATCACAAACCGCATGCTCTGCTACTTTGGGCAGGATCTATTGTGGTAGCCAGTGGGTTTTTTCTGGTGCTCTACATAATTAGCCAGGGTAAATGGATTGGTTACGGCGACGTGCGACTTGGTTTAGTAACCGGCACGTTGCTGGCCGCGCCGGCCTTAAGCTTTTTAATGATTTTCTTGGCTTCGGTAGCTGGAACGCTCATCGCGGTGCCGCTATTAACACTTCAGAAAAAAAATCTTAGCTCAAGATTACCCTACGGACCGTTTTTGATTATGGCTACAGCCGTGGTTATGATTTTCGGCCAATCTCTCTTGGATTGGTACAACCGCGTGCTTGGTGGTTAAGGGGTTAGACCCTTAGCGCTTATGCTATAATCGCTAGTAAGATGAAGTGGGCTCGCTACTCTCAAGGTCAGACCTTGCAAAAAGCAAAGAGATTTTTACCAAAATCAATATATTTTTCATCTCTTTTTGCAAGGTCTGACCTTGAGAACAAGTCGCGCGGTTACACGATAATAGAGGTTATGATCGTTTTGGCCGTAACCGGTATCTTATTTTCGAGCGCGGTACTGATGTTCCACGGCTCGCAGGGCAGAACAGCCTTATCGCAGAATATGTACGACTTTGCCTCTAAACTGGAATCTTATGCCAACGAGGTAAATTCCGGAGTTTATTCCGGCGCCAAAACCTACAGCTGCTCAATATCGGGCGGCAAAGCTAGTTTGAGCCCATCGGCCGGCGGTTCTCAAGGCAGCAATTTTGATTGTTTATTCCTGGGCAGAGTTATCCAACTTATCCCGGGGAGCAGCAAAGTCTATGTTTATACGGTTATCGGTAACCGTAATATTTATAGCGGCGGAACCGATACCGGCAAGACGGCTAAAATCCTAGAAGAAACTAATCCGCAAATTGCATCCAACAACGGCGCAATGGTGATGGTAGATGTCTATAATCTGCCTACTGATGTTAGTTTTTTGAGTGCCAAAGCTACATCGATAACAGATGGTAGCGTTTTGGATGGCTACGGCGATTTAGTCGGAATTTATGCCGATTTGTCTGATTCGGGCGGGGCGCAGTCCAATCTAGAAAGCGTGGCCTTTCCGTTTTCTGGTGGCGGCAACACGCCATATTCAACTTCTATGGCCGAATGCGTCTCACTTAACAGCTCCTGCGCATCGGCTAACGACGGCTATAGTGGCAGCGGCTATCGTCGAATAGGTAGCTGGAATATCTGTGTACAAAGCGGCGGCGACCGAGCAGAGGTCAAGGTCAAAAACACCGCCCAAGGTATTAGTACGGAGGTCGATAGCTTGTCATGCTCCTAGACCAAATCAAAAAAATCAAGCAGCAACGTGGCGATACGATCATTGAGGTTTTATTGTCGGTTTCTATCCTTGGTCTAGTGCTAGCCATGTCATTTACTTCGTCGTCACGAAGTCTTAATGCTGGTACCGATGCGGCTAACCGCAATCAAGCTTTGGCTTATGCTCAGGAACAAGTAGAGCTTCTTAGAACTGCGGCCAATGACGGCGCTATCAAAGATTTTCCAACTAACGGCAGCGCCTTTTGCATCGATCCTTCAACTGGCGGCCAACAAAATGTCGGCAGCGACGGCCTTTGCCACCTCAACGGTGAGAGTATTTTTGGAGTAGCTATAAAGTATGACTCGTCTAACCAGGTCTATAACGTGGCTGCGCAGTGGCAGGGAATAAATATCGAGGATCAAGTCAGCCTTTATTACCAAGTGCCGGCCGACCCGATTACTACTACACCCAATGTCAACGTCTCAATTTCTGCTTCACCAGCCGTTATTTCTTACGGTGAGTCTAGCCAGCTATCTTGGAATGTGACAACTAATACGGCCAGCGCTACCTGCAACGCTTCTGGCGCCTGGTCGGGGCCCAAAGCTAACTCGGGCACGCTAAACCTTAACAATATTACAACTTCACAAACTTATAGTCTGACATGCGTAGCAGCCGATGGCTCGTCAATGACCCGCAGTGCTAAGATCTATGTTTCACCCTTGCCGGCCCCTACTATCAATTTTTCTGCCTCGCCCAATCCCGTTACTCGGGGTAATAGGGTAACGCTGACTTGGACAACCTCCAACGCTACTGATTGCCGGGCCGATGGCGGACCGTGGGGTGGCGATAAAGGTACCAGGGGCAGCGAGGCAAGCGTACCTTTAAACTCCGACACAACCTTCGCCTTAAATTGCACTGGCCAACCCGGTGCTCCGTCAAAACGCGTGACGCAATCGGTAACCACTGTGGATGTCGCCCCGGTCGTCACTACTTTGACGCCCATTGTCTATGGCAATGGCAATGTTTATTTCAGGAGCAATATCAACCCGAATGGTTATGCCACTACCGCCTGGTATGAATGGAGTATTAATTCCAATATGAGCGGCTGCACTCTAACTACCTCGGCTTTTAGCGAGCCAGCAGTCAATTACGCTATCACCGATACGCGCTACGGTTCTTACTGGGGCAATGGCACACCTGTGAATTACTACAACTGTAATAGTTACGAGTATTTTTACAGGGTTTGCGCCTATAACAATTACAATCCAAGCAATATTGTCTGTGGCGACCCGGTACTATTTGGCATGCTGGCCCCAAGTGTAACTACCGGCGGAGCAACGCACGATGTTAAGGCTGGCGTATCAAATTCTTCTGGTTGGGAGCTGGCCGGCACCGTCAACCCTAACGCCACTAATGTGGACAGCTGTTACTTCAAGTGGGATAACGACAGCGATTTAAATAACGGCGAGCAAATTACTAACTGTAGCTCACTGCCTGGTGGTGGTGCCGGTAATGTTGGCGTCGGTACGCATATTGACCTAGACTGGGCCTACCGCGGCGAAGAAGATAATCGCAATTTCTACTACCAACTATGTGCCCACAACAGTGTTGGCACTAGCTGCGGGAGCGTGCAATCCTTCCACACCCAATAAGCTCTATATAGGAGAAGCGCTAGCAAAAGACTGTTTTAGCTCGGTAGTTAGCTGATTGCCCAAGGCATCTAGCTGACTTCTTGTTTGAGCGTCCTTACAGGCTACGGTCGGCGGCACGGACGAACCGCTATTAACAATTACCGAGCCGTTGACCCTAGCTACGATGCTGCTATCCGGCTGGCTGGCAGCAGATCCGGTGACTTTTGAGAGGTTGGCAAAAGCATGGTTGGTGCCAGAGGTGGTTCCGGCGCACTGGTTGGCCAAATCTGAGTAACTCTTTAAATAGAGTTGTATGGTTATCAGATCTCCCTGGCTGCTCGGCGCGGTCGTGACGGTGTAGGTTAGGCCGTTGAGCTTAGAAGATAGCTTAAACTTAACACCCAATTCGCTAAGCGTCATTTCTGAGTTTGAGGCGGCCTGCTGTTTTGATACGGTTGGAGTCGTCGGTTTCTTAGTATTTTGAGATGTCTTTTGGCTGATAGGAGTTTTTGTTGGTCGAAACTGGAAATAGGCAGCTACGCCCACGGCAATCGCTAGCAAAACCGCTAAAGCGATAACTCCACGAACGGGCAGCGATCCACTATTCTTGTCAGAAGCCATAGCATTAGCATAATCAAGCAAGTCACCGCCAGTCAAACCAGAGTGGCAAACTGTTGGCAAATAGCTTATGATTATAAGATGAAGAGGGCACCGCGACCGACCGGGAGTTGGGGCAACCAAAATGAGGCGCTTGCATAAAAATAAAACGCTATCTAAAAGAAGCCTTTTAAATCATACAGGCGACACGCTTATAGAAGTTCTGTTGAGCGTGACCGCTCTAGGCTTGGTGTTGGCGCTATCATTCACAGCGGCTACCCGCAGCCTGAATGCTGGTACCGATGCCGCCAACCGTAACCGGGCTTTGGCTTTCGCTAAAGAGCAGGTTGAACTGCTGCGCGACGCCGCTAACTCCGGCAATTTGTCCGACTACCCTACTAACGGCACAAGTTTTTGTGTTGATCCAACTACCAAAGATAGTTCGTCTCCCGATTCTAGCGGCTACTGTCACCTGGATGGTCAGGATCCTTTTGGGGTGATTATAAAATTTAACTCGTCTAACCAAACCTATGCCGTAACTAGTGAATGGCAAGGCATGTCTACTCAGGATTCGGTGGTTTTGTATTACCAAGTGCCGCTAGGGCCGATCACTACGTCGCCGATCGGACTGACCTTGACTCCAGAAACGGCGGCTATAGCTTCTGGCGGCCAGGTAACCATTAAATGGTCAACTAAGTCAGGGGGAGCCTTGAGCTGCCAAGCCTCTGGCGACTGGAGCGGCAGCCAGCCTACTTCTGGCCAGCAGACGTTTACCAACCTAACCGCCAGCAAAACCTATACCTTAACCTGCACAGGTACCGACGGAGTTTCTACCGAGACACGTAGTGCAACTATTACCGTAGCGTCGGCTGCAGCGCCCGATATAATCTTCAAAGCCGCGCCAGCGTCGGTTGCTAGCGGCGGGACTACCACTTTAATTTGGCAAGCAACCGATGCCGCCGACTGCTATCCATCGGCTGGCCCGTCTGACTGGATGAGTAACCCAGACCGGAGAGTCTCAAGCAGTTTCAATACAGCTGCCATTAACTCGGACACCACCTACGCAATCACTTGTGACAGCAATCAACCGGGGGGTTCATCAAGCCAGGCTAGCGTAACCGTGCCAATTGCCGATGCTCCAAAAGTCAGCTTAACTTCTAGCAAAGACTCCATTGAATATTACCAAGGCACCACTCTTAAGTGGACGGTTTCTAATGTAACTTCCTGTACGGCTTCCAGCTCGGATGCTAGTTGGAGCGGTAGTATTCGGCCTAAAGATGGCCAGCAGACTCTCGACCATTTGAGTTCGGGTACCAAAAGGTACACCTTAGATTGCACTGGCCCTGGCGGTTCCAAGTCTGCTCAGACCACGGTATTTGTGAATAACAACCCGGGCTTTTGCATAGATGCTAATTTCCAAAACTGCACTTATTTCAGTAGCAACGAATCTAATCTTAGCTCTCAGGGCTTAAACGACACTATATCATCGGTGTTGGTTCCGCCTGGTCGTCGCGAAATTTTGTATAAGGATGCCAATTTCCAGGGCGCTTGTTACGTGGCCGCTTCTAATGTGGCGAATATGGGATCAACCAATGTCGGCAACGACGAGCTGTCTTCGTTTAAGAATGCCAGTAGTGGAGGCTGTTAACTTTAGGGCAAATAGCTTATGATTAAAGAGATGAAGAGGGCACCGCAATCCTGGCATCAGCGTTTGAGCCAAGTGCAAGGAAACCAGGAGAAACGAGCGAAGCGTATATGCAATACGTTGAGCGAGTATCGTACACAGTTGACGCCGCAATTGGCCAAAAGTTCTACCAGAGTGACTAGCTCTGCTAGTCAGCAGGGTAGAACGGCGCTGGCGCCAGGAGGTTTCACGATCATTGAATTAATGATCGCCACATCTGTCTTTAGCCTCGTTTTACTAGTAGCGCTAGCCGGCTTTACCTCAATCGGCCGCATTTTTTACAAAGGCGTAACCATTAATCAAACACAGAACATAACCAGCCAGGTAATGAACGACGTTACTAGCAATATCGAGAATGCTGCCAGTGTTTCCACCCTGCAAAAAGGTGCCAGCTATAACTATTATTACTACTGTATTGGCGGCGTGCGCTACACCTTTAATGTTTCGCCCAAAGAGCTAGACACCAGCCAGCCAGAAGATTATTCACCAGGCGGCAACTTCGGCCTGGTTAAGGATATTTTGCCAGGCGCTACAGCCTGTGCCGAGCCTTGTCCCACATCAACCGGCTGCGCGTCGGGCACTTTGCCATTTAATAAGCCGGCCGAAATGCTTGGTAATCACATGCGCCTAATGAAGCTCGATATTGCTAGTGCTAATGGTGAACTTTATAATGTAAACATAACCATTGCATTCGGGGCGGACAGTGCGTTTTCTGATCTCAACGATCCAGACAAAATAGCTTGCACGGGCGGACAGCAAGACCAAGCATTTTGTTCCGTCACCCGTTTGAGCACAGGGGTTTACGAGGGGTTACATTCATGAGACGCACACACAATCAAGACGGCCTAGCCTCCATCGTCATTGTAGGCGTACTGGTGGTTCTTTTGGCGTTGATTACCCTGGGCTTCAGCCGCATCATGGACCGGGCTGTGACCAACTCGCTCAATAATCAATTGAGTGCAGCCGCTTCTTATGCTGCTCAATCAGCCGTTAATGACGCCATGGCTTATATCAAAGGGCAGTCCGACCCCACTACTGTTTCTTCCAACGACTGCACCTCTCTGCTTAAAGAGCCGGGCCTTTCTAATCTGGTAGATCTTTCCGGCGACGGCAACACCAAAATTACTTGTTTGATGGTCAATCCCACGCCAACTGATCTTTTGTACCAGCAATTACCGCCTAATGGCTCGCAGATCATCAAGGCTACAACTTCCGATGCCGTAGACAAGGTCATGGTTTCTTGGCAGGCGACGGATCGCACCAAGAACGCCTTCCCGAGCAGTTTATCCTTCTCCGATTTGCCAACCTGGAATAATAACAACTATGCGCCGGTCTTAAGAATAGGTCTCTACCCGGTACCTCCCAGTGGTCAAATTTCAGGCATCCAGTCTAACTCCAAAACTTTTTTCCTTGTGCCTGGTTCTGGCGGTGGTAACGTTACTACTTTCCCATACTCCACAGCTGATGGGTCAGTGGAGCAAGTGGCCTGCAATGCCAAGAACGTCGTCGGTTTCGATTCAGACACCACAACTTCTGGCTATGACTGCAACGCTATAATCAACGGTCTTTACGCCAACATAGCTCCTGATTCCTACTACTACGTTACCTTGACTCCAATGTATAACCAGGCAGATGTTCGGATTAAAGCCGACAACAGTGCTCAGCAGGCCGTAGAGTTTGAGCAGGTTCAAACTGTTATTGACGCCACGGCTACAGCCAACAACGCCGCCAAGCGTTTACAAGAAAGGGTAGATAGCAACACCACCGGTGATAACATAGCAGCTTCGGCCGATGCCGCGCCGGACTTTGCCATTCGATCGGCTATAGCTTTGTGTAAGCAACTTGAGCTTCACAAGAGCTACTACAACTATATTCTCAATGACGCTCCAAGTACCTGTAGCGGTAACTCCAGTGGGATCCCAACCGTCCCGCCAACGCTAACGCTTAGCATAACTGGCAACAATGGCAACGACGGCGGCGTGACGCGCGACAGCGGCGACGCTACGCCAGGCGGCTCCGGATATAGCGGTGTTGTTTATGTAGATAGTGCGGCGACTGTTAACTGGAAGAGCACAGACTCAGCTACTTCGTGCAATGCCAGCGGCGGTTGGAGTGGTGATAAAAACCCAGCCTCTAGCTGGAGCGGAGTGACCGGTACTGGCAACCAAGCCTTTGGCGGAATCTCTAATTACACAACCTATAGCATGCAGTGCAAGGGTCCGGGCGGCACAACGGCTACCAAAACCGTCACGGCCTGGCCTCCGCCTCGCGTCAGTTTGTCTGGGCCGGGGTCATACCAAGCCGGCTCTTCGTACACCATCAGCTGGTCGTCGGTTAACGCTTCAAAATGTACTATTTCGAGCTCTGGCAACGAGCCTTGGAACCAAACCTATAATGGCCTAAACCCATCTGGAGCGTCAGATAGCAGGGGCTTTGGCACCAACTGGAACGATGATAGCGGCAAATCTTATTCAATAACCTGCTGGGATCCTATTGGCCGGCAGTCATCCACGGCTGTCTGGAATGTCGGCCGTGGTGGCGGCAATACTCGAATAAATCCGCCGAGCTGTGACGCCAACACTAATGTTTGGAATAATGGTGATGGCACGGCCAGCTTCTCTTGGAGCGGCAATTGTCCCACCGTTAGTCCAGGGTCCGGATATTACTGCATCTACAGCACTACAGACTCTGATCCATCGGTGAATAGTTGCGGAGTTTACTATAACGGCGGACCTTTCCGCACAGGCGTAAGAGCTAGTTCTTATGGCAATCAAACATTTTGTCTAGGAATCCGCGCCAGCGCTGGTGTCTGGGGCCAGCTAGTGGATAGGAATAACTGCTACACCGTTCCGCCACCTCCTGTGACAGCAATATCATCGATAGCTGCTGAATACACTGATTGGCCTCTGGTTAAAAGTGGGTGGTGTCGCGATGGAGTGCACTCATATGTAATTTGCGTTAGTTGGAATGCAAGTCAGCCAAACGGATATATTGACTATTGCCAAGCAAGTGGTAAATCCACTAATGACGGAGATATACCTACTGGCACCTACTGGGGAGTTCCTCAATACAACAAAACTTTTGGTTGGCCCTTCTGGCCCGGCTTTGTCACGATAAATATAGTTTGTCATAGCGCAGTTTTTGGTAACACAGGCAATACTTCCGTATCAGATTCATACAGTCCGCCGCCGCCACCTCCTCCTCCGCCTCCTAGTGGCGGTGGTAGCTCCGGCGGCGGCGGATCCTCTGGTGGAGGAGGAGGGTCCTCTGGCGGTGGCGGAGGCTGTGGCTTAAATACAAGCGCACCATTCCTCCCAGATTTTGGAATAATTTACTTCGGTAGATTGGTGCCGATTTGCTAAAGGAACGAAATGAATAAGAAAACACTAACAATATTAGTTTTGGCTATAGTCATCTTAGGGGCTGGGGCAGGGCTATATGTCCTGAATTCCAAAAATAAGGCTACATTTGAGTATGAACAGTACTCTAGTTTTAAGCTATCGGGCCCAGAACAAGGCGCAGGTCTCGCTTTCGACAAACCTGTAGAACTTACCAAATATAGTAGCTCCAACGATCAGGTGGAGTTACTTCATCAATGGAAGAGTGGTGGCAAAAATGGAGAAACTTATATGGCTGCCGCTTCAGTTACTGGCACTTATACTCTGCCTAAAAATTCTATCGTATCTCTGGATAGTCAAACCATCACCAACATTAAAAAATTTGTTACGGATAGAATGCCATTAGGGTGGGAAACAAAACTTGGTACGCAAGAAACTTTTAAAAATAATTACATTAAAGATAATGCCTGGTTTTTTACTTTTTCTTCGTCAAAGAATCAAAACTTGTTCGAGGGCGAGGTCATATATGTCATTAGTGGCTCAGAATACTATTTTTTTCTAACCTCCTCTAATAAAGATAACTGGCAAGCCAATACAGTTGTTTGGGATCATATTACGCAAAGTTTAAAAATTGACCAATAGCCTCTAGCATTATCTAGTATTATATGATATAATATGGTCGTCCTAGCTTAGATTGACAACGTCAACCTCGATACCGCTATAGGACAGCGGTGAAGGGATGTGAAACGAATGAGCAAAAGGCTGCTGGTGGCGGGATTCGTTCTCGCCATGGCGGTGGCTCTGGCCGCAAACGCGGCCGCAGCCAAGGGGAAGCCGTCGTCGGCAGCCCTGCGGGTGCAGAAGAGCCTCACCGTCACCATCAACAAGACGACGAACTACGTGACTGCCTCCGGCTGGATCAAGCGCGGAGGCAAGAAGATCGCCGTCAAGTCGCCGGCCTATGTGGTCACGAGGAGCGACTCCTCGGGCAACACCTGCGGTTCAGCGCAGACGGGCTCCGGCTCGAAGCTCAAGCTGCAGGTTCCAGGTGCGTTCAAGGCCGCGGTCACCCTGCGGTCGAAGCTGAAGTACAACGGCAAGTACCTGAGCATCACCAAGATGGTCTCGGCCGATCTCGGTGGTGACCAGCTCGAGTGCGCCAAGCTGACCACTGCGCCTTCCGCCTCGGCGGTTTGCGCATGGGGCGTTGCTGACCCCGTGCAGCCCTGCGGCGTCCCGGTCTTGGGGAGGCCTGCATGGCTAACTCCTCCGCAGATGGAGGGCGGCTCGGTGTACGACGGTTCGTTCGCCAGTTCGTCGACCTTCTGCTGGAAGTACACGAAGCCGGCAAGCGGCGTCACGTGGATGGGTCTTCCGATCCAGCCCATGGAGTGGAAGTGCGCTGACGGAGAGGTCGTCGCGCCGTTCGTCTACGTGTGGCTCACCCACCCCAATTCCACGGACAGGTGCAGCGAGACGGGAACGCCGCTGGGTCAGGTGGAGAACTTCCAGGTCCCTCCGGACCTTGGCGGCACTCTCTATGTGACCTTCGAGCTCGTGTTCCCGGACAGGAGCATGGAGCTGTCGAACGCCGTCTTCAAGCTCAACGGCAAAGAAGACGGCTGCGCACAGCTCACGTCACACGGCTAGGACGAAGTCCCGAGGGGCGCGCAAATCCGTGCGCGCCCCTCGGGCAGAACAACTTTTATAATTTTTACTTATCAATTTATAACCCTCCCCCAAACCCCCCCTCAGAACTCTCGCAGGGTGTAACCTTGCGAAGACATAACAAAGCACTGTATAGTACATTTATGCCTTCCAGGAACATAGTCAAACAATATATCCCTGAAAGCTATTACCACATCTATAACCGTGGGGTGGATAGACAAGCAATTTTCAAATCACCAGAAGATTTTGCCGTCTTTCTTAGCATTATTAAAAGGCATCTCAGTAATGAACCGGCAGTAAGTAAATATGGACATCCACACCCTCACTATAAAGACCATATTGAATTGCTAGCATTTTGCTTAATGCCTAATCACTTTCACCTGCTGGTCTATCAATTTCAGGACGGTAAGGCCATAAGCAAATTAGTTCAATCGATCCTGACAGCTTACACCATGTACTTTAATAACAAGTACAGAAGGACAGGGCGGTTGTTCCAAGGAACCTTTAAGGCTTCTCGCATAAGCCAAGACAAGTACTTGCAGCATATTTCTCGCTATATTCACTTGAACCCAAGAGATTATCGCCGTTATAAATGGTCTAGCCTGCCTTATTATTTAGATGGTTATGAAGCCGAATGGATTAAACCGCAGCGTATTCTAGACATCTTCGAAGGCGATAACTATGAGAACTTCTTAAAAGATTACCAGGATCATAAAGCTATGTTAGACGAAATTAAGCACGAATTAGCCGACTACTCTTCGCGGGGTGTAACCTTGCGAAGATAATTTACTTCGGGTTGGAGCGGCGCTGTGTTTAAAAGCCGCCGCCCCAACCCTTATCTCCCTCGATCTCAGCACTACCAGTACAAGCCGTTTGCTCCGTAGGCATTCGAACCATAGATGTCTACCCGGAGCCAGCGATCACTGGCTTTCTTCGAGTAGCTGGCGTTCGTTGCGCCGGGGATGTCGCTGCAGTCCTCGCCAGGAGTTGTGCAGCTCTGCCACTGGTAATGGAAGGTGATGGCCGCTGACCCGCCTTGGCCGTCCCAGCTGCCTGGGTGGGCGGTGACCACGTCGCCAGGATTCATCGTGCAAGCACCTGTGCACCTTGTGCCATTGATGTCGGCCCAGAAGTCGTCAGCAATTGGGTTTGGTGCACCAACGTTACCGAACAGCCCGGGGGTCTGGGTGTAGTTTGTATGGGTGTAGCCATAGGTTGCAGTAGACCCGCTAGCGTTCTTGGCCACGACTTTGACCTGGATTGTGTGCCCTAGGTCAGCGGTCGCCAGGGTGTAATTCGCAGCTAGCGCTTTGTCGATCGGCCGGCAGTTGTCGAACTCCCGCTGGTCGGCCGGGCTGTCACAGCGGTACCACTGGTAGCTGAACGACGTCGGGTTGCCGTTCCAGGCACCGTCGTTGACACTGAGCTGGTTACCGACAAGAGCCAGCGGGATGCCTTGAAGGCTCCGTGTCCCGCTGATCTGCGGTGCGGTTACCAGTACCGGCGCTAAACCACCCGAGCTGGGCGAGGGCGACTTGCTCATCAGCTGGTCGGCGGCCTCTTCGGGTTCGTGAGTTTTAGCGTAGGTTTTGTGTGCACCAGATCCGTGCAACACGAACTGTCCCAGACCCTGACATACAGGATCTTGTGCGTGGCAGTACGACAGTACCTTGCCGCGGCTGTCGCGGGGAAATTTATCCCTGACGGGCAAGATGCCGTTGTTGTCGCGCTTCGCCATGTCGGTGACCGAGGAGTGGTTGTATCTCGGGTCGCCAAAGAGCACAACGCCGAAGATGTGTCGCCGCTGAGAGAACGTTAGCGACTGGTAAACGTCCCCAGTTACCTGAGCCCCCTGCGAGTAACCATCGAGCACGATCCTTGTCGATGGGCACGAGCTGATCTCGCCTTCAATCATCTTCTTGAGGTTCTTTTCACCCTCAAGAACCGAATCGTGGTAAGCACCGATTTGTTTGATGCGGGTCAGCGCGCCGAGGCCGTTCAGTCCATCGCGGATGGCATCGGCGTAGGCCAGGATCTTGGCTGAACTGACCGACAGTTGGGTCATCTCCCGCTTGAACGTCGGTAGGATGCCAACGGCAGGATAGGGGTTGGCCACTGCTTGGATCGTCGTCTGGCGGGCCAATACCTTGAACTCGCCGATGAACACCCTCCCTGGCGAACTGATTTGGTACAGGTTCTTTACCCCTGAGCCACGCGAATCGATGATGTAGTAGCTAGAGCAGGTTCTCTTACTGGACGCGGCGTTGGCGGTTGCGACCGCCACGCAGACAGCTACCAACAGCAGGCCGCTCAGGGTAAAGTGAGTTCCGCGCAAGGCGGATCACCACCTTTAGTTTTGAAGGAACGGGTATTTACACCTTAGACCAATCAAAGGAAGATCTGGCTAATTTTTACAATAGATTCTTATAAAAAGCTAGCTTCGCTTGTGATGAAACTGCTCATGCACGGCCTTTAAGTGCGGGTCAGTAACGTGCGTATAGATCTGAGTAGTGGAAATATTGCTATGGCCAAGCATGGCCTGAACACTGCGCAAATCTGCGCCGTTCATTAGTAAATCGGTAGCAAATGAGTGCCTGAGCGTATGCGGACTAACGTGTTTGGTTATGCCGGCCAGTTTGGCGTAGCGGGCTACCATGCGCTGCACGCTCCTGGCAGTTAGTCTTTGAAAGTTGCCGCTTGTGTCTGCTTTTTTAATACCGCTATAGCGGATGAACAGGGGATTAGCGTTATCTTGCCGCATGCTTAAGTACTTTTCTATCCAATCGGCGGCTTCTTGGCTAATAAATATTGGTCGGTCTTTTTGACCTTTACCACGGACCATGAATTCTCGCCTTTTAAGGTTGATGTGGTCGCGGTCTAAGCCAACTAGTTCACTCACGCGTAAGCCGCTAGAAAACAGTAGTTCAATAATAGCTCTATCTCTGGCACCTACCAATTTAGATATTTCGGGCTGGGCGGCTAAGCGCTCTAATTCCTCTGGCGTTAAAAAGGTGACCTGGGGGCGTTTGGTTCTGGCTAGTTCAATCTTATCCGCCGGCATAGCTTCCCATCCCCGACGGGCGCAGAATCGCAAAAAACCGCGCAGGGCAATAAGGTGATAGTTTTGAGTTATTTTAGATAGTTCATCACTACTGTTAGTGCCCAGGCGGTTAAGCCATAACCGCCATTTGCGTATAAGCTCTGGGTCTATGTCTTTAAGCTTAATATCACCGGCATAGTCGGAAAGGCGCATCAAGTAATGACTATAATTTTCTATGGTCTTTTTAGAGCGATTTTGTTCTAGCTCTAAGTATTCCAGAAAATCAGTGACAGCGTTTTCATATCGCATAAGCTTATTGTAACAGACGTTAGTAAACGAACATTTTTATTGTTCAATTTGGCCAACAGGCTCTTTCTCTGTTAAAATAGTCTAAAATAAACGGAAAGATATATGGAACGAACACTCATAATCCTAAAGCCAGACGCAGTTCAACGCGGCCTAATGGGCGAAATCATAGCCAGATTCGAGCGAGTCGGATTGAAGTTTATTGGCATGAAAATGGTTTTCCCAGACGAAGATCACTATCATTACCACTACGAAGAAATCAGCAAGATTATTTCCCGAAGAGGCGAAGAAGTCTATCGCCGAAATGCCGACGCCATGATGACTGGTCCCGTAGTGGCAGCGGTTTTAGAGGGCGTAGAGGCCGTTGACCTAGTTCGAAAGCTTGTAGGTGACACTGAGCCAAAGTCGGCTCAGCCAGGTACCATTCGTGGGGATTACGCACACCTTAGCTATACGCATGTGAATGAACGCACAATGACTGGTATGCCCAACTTGATTCACGCCTCTGGCGACGCCCAAGAAGCCAAGAAAGAAATAGCCCACTGGTTTAAAGCAGAAGAGCTATTTGACTACAAACTAGTTAACGAGCATTTTACTCAGCAAACAGACAAACTCAAGTAATGGTGCCCCCGAGAGGATTCGAACCTCTAGCTTCTCCTTAGGACGGAGTTGTTTTATCCATTGAACTACAGGGGCTTCCTGTCTGATACCACTAGGTCTTCGCCAAATCGCACGATTTTGCAGGGTGATTTAACGGAGTTGTTTTATCCATTGAACTACCAGACCTCGTAGTCTGTTTAATTCTATATCTTTTGAGTTAAAATACTAAACATGAGCGTTAAGGAAGGTGAAGAGACACATCCTAAGTCCCAAAAATCACGTTATTTTAGCGAGCAGTTCGACGACGAAGATGTTATGCTGGTTTTTCGCAAGCATCCAATCGTTATGCGCAAGGGGTTGCTCTTTGCTTCGCTGGCAGTACTAGTTGGGCCGCTGTACACATTGATACTTACATACGTAGATAAGAATAACCCGCCAACTATAACGTTCTTTTTTTTGAGCTTCTTGTTGAGCCTTGCTTTGGCGGCCGTGGTGATTTTTCCGTGGTGGGTGCGCTGGTATTTTAGTGTTTACATAATGACTACCCAGCGGTTCATCCAACAAACCAGAAGCCTATTGCAGGTTGATGTAGTAGACATTGGCTTAGAACAAATTCAAATGATTAACTACCAGATCTCGGGGCTCGAACAAACAGTCCTAAGATTTGGTACAATAGTCGTGCAAACGTACGTGGGGGATCTTGTTATCCATAGTGTCCATCACCCGGGGCGTGTACAAAAGAAGATGGTGGAGATTTTGCGAGAGCTGGGCATTCATCCTACCCAACGGTTGGGGTTGGCAGAGGAGCCAAAAATTATTGAGTCATGATCAAAAAATTTAAGAAGGTTAAAAAAGTAAGGGAGTTAGTGCCTGAGGTGGTTGCTGAAAAGGCAGCTACCCTTAATCCGCTGGCGCCACCAAAGCCAGAAGAGCCACCTCAGTTAGGGCCGGTCCAGCGGATTACTAACGAGAACATTACCGAGCACCGCGAGGAGGTTCTTAAGGGCGCTCGTAAGTATATCTATCCTCTGCAGCACTCTAAGCGCCGCATAGTTACGGTCACCTTGTCTATTGTTATCGGTGCATTGGTGGCTTTTATGATTTACTGCGGCTTGGCCCTATATAAGTTTTATCAATACAACACCTTTGTTTATAGGGCTACGCAAGTTGTGCCGTTCCCGATAGCTAAAACAGGCGGGAACTACGTAGATTACGAAAATTACCTCTTCGAACTGCGCCACTATATTCACTACTATCAAACACAGCAGCAAAAGGACTTCAGTGGCAGTGGCCAGCAGCAACTTTTGCAGTTTCGCAAGCAGGCATTGAACGATGTGATAAATAATTCTTACGTAAAGATTTTAGCGCGCCAAAATCGAGTGAGCGTGTCTAACAAAGAAGTGGATGATCGTATAGCCGAAGTTAGGGCTCAAAACCGACTGGGTAGTAATAACAAGGTATTTGCCGACGTGCTGCGTGATTATTGGGGTTGGTCAGTCAATGACTTCAAGCGGAGTCTCAAAGACCAAATATTGGCAGAGAAGGTGGTCGCTAAACTAGACACCGCTACCAACAGCCGCGCGCAGCAAGCTTTGGCCCAAGTGAACAGTGGTACGAACTTTACCGATGTGGCCAAGAAATTTTCAGATGATCCTTCGGCTAAGGATAACGGTGGTGATTATGGCATCTCTATAACTAAAGAGAATCCTAACATTCCGCCTCAGGTAACAGAAGAGCTATTTAAGCTTAAACAAGGGCAGGTGTCTGGCATAATAGACGCCGGACCTACTCTCGAGATAGTTAAAGTAAATAAAACTAATGGAGCTAGCGTCACGGCTCAGCACATCTCATTCAAGCTAAAAGATATTCAAAGCTATATTAACGCCGAGAAGGCCAAAGAGCCCGTTAAAACATACGTTCATTTTTAGGCCGCTCGAATTGCTTTTTTATCTGTAAATTGATAGACTAGCAGCTGTTCAATAAGATACGCGGGCTCGTGGTGTAGAGGCCTAACATGCCTCCCTGTCACGGAGGAGATCGCCGGTTCGAATCCGGTCGGGCCCGCCATAAATAAAACTGCCACCTGCAAAGTGGTTGTTTTAATTTTGGGCAGACCTTGTCTGCGATGCGAACCGAAGTCGGCGTAGACGCGGTTCGATGACAAGCCATACGCGCAGGAGTTTACTCCGAGCATATGGTGCAGGCAGTAGCTCAAGCGTTCATCCGGTCGGGCCCGCCATAAATAAAACTGCCACCTGGGAGGTGGTTGTTTTACTTTCGAACAAAAAATGTAGCCAGTTTTTGTGAATTCATAACAACAGCTAACACCTTAGAAACTTGTTGTTATTGCAACAAAACATTGACTTACCTCTTAAGCGCGAGCACCATGAAAATATAAGAGGGGATAGTTATGAATGAAACAAAAATACTGCCGAGTAAGGCTGAGCGCATCGAGACACAACTCTTAAGAGTCGTTCAGGCATCGGGTGCTGCGGCTGCCTGCGATATTTACATAAAATTTTTAGCTGAACGAGAAAGTGCTCGAACAGACAAAGCGCTTACCTACCAACGAGTAGCTCTTGTCTAACATCTGTTATACTAACTCTCAGGTTTTTTACTTTGGTGCCGATATAGCTCAGCTGGTAGAGCAGCACTTTCGTAAAGTGAAGGTCGGCGGTTCGAATCCGCCTATCGGCTCCACTATGGAGCTTTGCAAGAGGGCGGGCGGGTGTCGTATAACGGCTATTATATGGCCTTCCCAAGGCCGAGACGCGGGTTCGACTCCCGCCACCCGCACCAAAATTCGAAAACCTGTAATAAAAAAAGTGTAAACTTAAATAAGTGGAAATCTCTAAGAAATTTTTACATGACAGGCTAGTACTGTTGCTTATAACCGCTCTTGCAACGCTAACAGCTATTGGGGTGAGTACGGTTCTGATACGTTTTGACGTATCTAAAAACCCCACCACCACAGCCGCTTATCGTCAAAATCTCGTAGGAATTTATTATCAAAGTGGCAAGCCTATTGATATATACGCTCTAGCTATTTTTATGATTTTTAGTGCCGCCGCGGCTGTTGTGTTGGCTTACCGAACCTATAATTTGCGTAAGCAAATATCTGTTATGCTGCTTGCGATGTCTAATTTTCTGGTAGTCCTGGCCATTATTGTCGCTAACGCTTTGATTTCTATACAATAAGCATATGCGCTCCATTGAGATTCCCCAGCCCGAAGATAGAGATTGGCGATATCGAGCTTTTGAAATCCTACCGGGCGCTTTAACCTGGATTGTACTTATCTTGCCGGTGATCTTTAGTATCGTGAGTCCCAGACTAGCCACTTATTTTATTATTGCCTATCTTCTTCTATGGTTTGTGCGAGCCGTTGGCTTGAATGTTCGATCCTTTCAGGGTTGGCGGCAAATGAAAAGCCACCGCAATATGCCGTGGCAAAAACTTAATGCCGACCTAGAGATCCTCGAACTAAAGACCAAGAACCTGCCCAAATGGCACGAGCGAAACTTAGCCCGGGTTAAGCAATACATGCCCGAGAGAATGAAACCCAGCGAAATTTATCACGCTGTTTTCATTGCTTTTTACAATGAACCGCAAGAAATTGTCGAGTCAACCGTGCAGTCAGTGCTAGCTTCTGACTATGACATGAAAAAAATAATGCTGGTGTTGGCCTACGAAGAACGGGGCGGCAAGGCCGCCGATGATCTGGCTAAATATCTCATCAAGAAATATGGTTCAAAATTCTATTCTGCGGTTGCCAGTAAGCACCCGGCAGATATTCCCGGAGAAGTAATAGGCAAGGGCGGCAACATCACTTACGCGGGATTTGTCTTTCAAAAATTTATTGAAAAGCAGAAGATTGATCCGCTGCGCGTTATGGTCACCACGCTCGATGCCGATAACCGGCCCGACCCGCAGTACTTTGCCGCACTGACCTACACATATTGTTCTACTGAAGAGCCTAAATACTCCTCGTATCAGCCCATACCGATGTATACCAATAATATTTGGGATGCCCCAGCCCCAATGAGGGTAATAGCCACCGGTAACTCATTCTGGAATGTGGTGCTATCTATGCGCCCGCACATGCTGCGTAATTTTAGTTCGCACGCTCAACCGCTGGCGGCCTTAATCGACACAGATTTTTGGAGCGTTAGGACTATAGTCGAAGACGGGCACCAGTACTGGCGTACCTATTTTCGCTATGATGGCAAACACGATGTATACCCCATATTTGTTCCTATTTATCAGGATGCCGTTTTAACAGACAGCTATAAACGCACACTAAAGATGCAGTTTATACAAATTCAGCGTTGGGCCTGGGGCGCTTCTGATGTCGCTTATGTCGCTTATAATGGTTTCTTAAAACCCAATAGAATTCCAAAGACTAAGGTTTTAGCTAAGTTCTGGCGCCTGTTAGAGGGACACCTAAGCTGGTCTACCGCGCCGCTAATAATAGCTCTGGCCGCTCTAGTGCCTTTCTTCCTTAATCCTCAGAGCTATATAGCTAACCAATTACCACAAGTAGCCAGCAAGCTTCAAACCGTAGCAATGGTTGGAATTCTAATGACTCTTTACTTGAGTTTTCAAGCCCTGCCGCCAAAGCCGGCCCGCTATAAGCGTCGACGAACTCTGTGGATGATGGTTCAGTGGATTTATCTACCAGTTACCACAATCTTGTACAACGGTTTTGCGGCCGTCAATGCTCAGACTCGCTTAATGTTCGGCTGGTACATTAGCAAATTTAACGTTACTGAAAAAGCCATCAAGAGCGAACGCGCCGACGTCGCCAATATGTAATCATTTCACCAAGGAGGGGTGCTCTGACAAGAATCTAAGATAGGCCTGGTGGTCAAATCTTTTTAGTACGGCGGCGGTCTCATTAGTGATGCTACGAGCTAATATCAAGCCGTTTGAGGCATTTTTAAGAACATTTTGCGTTATTACCGCGTTTAACTCCTGAGCGGCCATATGAACACCTTTACGGTCGCGTAGACAACTTACTAATTCACTTAATAAAATAGCCGGGTTATATGGTTCGGTCCTCGCACCTTTTTGAACTACAAATGTCGAGGACGCATCTATAGATTCGTGCGTAGTAAAGATTGCTAAACAGACAGAGCATTGTCGGCGGCGCCAAATCTGATTGTTGCGCTTTTGGTGGCGGCTATTCTTAACGCTTGTTGCGGAGCCACAATATGGACAAACCATGTCAACATATTGTCATAACGCTGGTAAGAATACCAGTGGAAAACTTATCTAAGATTATGGAAAACTAAAAACCCCGGCCTTAGACCGGGGTTTGCTTCTCTGTTTTAAGCGCTTAGGCTCGGGCTTGCCTGGTACGGCGAATCCGGGGCTGAGCTGGTTTTACGTTAATAATTTCTTCGTAAAAAAGCTTGAATCCTTCAAGCGGGTTACCAACATTCGTGGTACTCAAAACTTACCTCACTATTAACAGTAGACAAAGTTATCATCTGGGCAATTTGCTGTCAATGCCTGCTACAATAGACCAAGTGTCTAAAAACACCTTTCAACAGATACAAACGTCAAGCAAATTTGCCCGCAGTGGAATTCTCAACACTAGGCGGGGTTCTGTAATCACACCCCTCTTTATGCCGGTAGCCACCAGAGCGGCGGTTAAAGGAGTTGATCCCGTTCAGGTCAAGAATACGGGCGCTCAAATTTTACTGAGCAACACCTATCATTTGCACCTTCAGCCTGGAGAGGCACTTATTAAGAAGTTTGGCGGACTGCACCAATTCAATAAGTGGGAGGGCCCGATACTAACGGATTCTGGTGGCTTTCAGGTGTTTTCGCTGGCCAAAGTTAGAAAAATAACAGAGGAAGGGGTTGAATTTAAAGATCCAAAAACGGGAGATAAAGTTTTTATTTCGCCAGAAAAATCGATGCAGATTCAATTCGCACTTGGCTCGGACATCATTATGGCCTTTGATGATTTAACTGGACTAAGCCTAAGCGATCGGCATCGAACAAGCGAGGCGCTGGAGCGTACTCACCGCTGGCTGGAGCGCTGTGTAGCTGAATTTAAGAGACTAACTGTTGGTATGGCTACCAACAAGCGACCTCTGTTATTCGGCATTTCTCAAGGTGGGCTGGACAAAAAACTGCGGGCCCGCAGCCTTGATTTTGTCCAGGCTCAAGATGTGGATGGCGTGGCCGTTGGAGGATTGTCAGTTGGTGAAAGTAGAGAAGAAATGCATGGCATGTTAGAGTATCTGGCTGCATTGTACGACCCTACGAAAGTCCGATACCTCATGGGCGTTGGTGACCCAATCGACTTAAGGTTTGGACTTAATCACGGAATCGACATGATGGATTGCGTACTCCCAACTCGTAACGCACGTCACGGTAGTGTTTGGGTGAGCGGCGACCAAAAGCTCAATCTTAAGAATGCGACCTTTGCAGCTGATAAATCTGTCATAGAACAGGGGTGTGATTGCCAGGCTTGTCAAACTGGCTACAGTCGAGCCTTCCTTAGACAACTTTATAAAACAGATAATCCACTAGCCGGAACCTTGGCTTCGGTTCACAATCTTCGCTACCTGCAGCGAATTTGTGAACAATATAGAAAATAAAAAACTCTGCTCCTGAAAGCAAAGTTTTCGTGGTGGGCACGGAGGGGCTCGAACCCCCGACATCCACAACGTCAATGTGACGCTCTAGCCAACTGAGCTACGTGCCCGGGACGTTAAATATACTAGCTTACCAGGGGTGGTTTAGCAAGTTCTCATATATGACGTTAAGATAGAGCACAGTACTTATGCACACTTGTGGATAAGGCGAGTAAAAAAGTACTAGCATTAAAGTGCTAGTGCCTATATAGTTAAAGCAGGTTGAGTTTTGCCGAAGTGTTAATGAAAAACCGGCTTGAGTGTAATTGCGAGGACACTCAGAGCCGTTTTTCATATTCACTATCTTTTTATAGTCTGCTTAAGGTGTTATGATGAACTTCATGAATGAGGAAAATAGGTTAGACGAAGACGACCACCGTCGTCTTGGCCAAGAGCTAGATCTTTTTGTAATGTCGCCACTGGTGGGCTCGGGTTTACCTTTATTTACGCCAAGAGGTGTCATATTAAGAGATGAGCTTGCCGGGTACTCTAACGAGCTGCGAGAGGCGAGGGGCTTTCGCAAGGTGTGGACACCACACATTACAAAAAATGATCTATATAAAGCCAGCGGCCATTGGGATAAATTTGGGAATGAACTCTTTCTGGTAAAAAGTCAGGAAACTTCGGATCAAATGGTCCTTAAACCTATGAACTGCCCTCATCATATCCAGATTTATGCCTCTCGTCCTCGAAGCTATCGTGAACTACCAATTAAGTTTATAGAGACTACAACTGACTACCGAGACGAAAAGACCGGCGAGCTACAAGGTCTTAGCCGTGTGAGGTCCCTAACTCAAGACGATAGTCACGCCTTTTGTCGAGAAGATCAAATAGAAGAGATAGTGGAAGATCTTATTGACGCGACCAAAGAGCTCTATAAGACCATAGGTATGGGTCTTAAGGTGAGATTGTCTTTCAAAGACGACGGACCCGGTTACCTTGGTTCTGATGATCTATGGCAGCACGCCCAGGCTATTATGGAAGAACAAGCTAAAAAGTCTGGCCTGGAATACTTCGTGGGTGAGGGAGAAGCGGCCTTTTATGGCCCAAAGATAGATTTTATGGCCCAAGATGTTCTTGGGCGTTCATGGCAGGTTGCTACCGTTCAGCTGGATTTCGTGATGCCTGGAAGATTCAAACTCGAATATGTTGACGAAGAAGGGGTGGGCAAGACACCTGTGATGGTTCACTGCGCGCTTCTAGGCTCGATCGAAAGATTCCTGTCTGTCTATATTGAGCATACGGCAGGGCGTTTTCCAGTATGGCTTGCTCCGGAACAGCTGAGAATTGCGACTCTGAATCAGGACGATAAGATAGTCGCTCACGCGAACGAACTTTGCAAGCAGGCTATAAAAGCGGGCTTACGAGCAGAAGTTGATGATAGCAACGATACTGTCGGCAAAAAAATCCGCGATGCCGAAACAGCAAAAGTGCCGTTTACTGTAGTAATTGGTAATAAAGAAATAGAAAACAGCCACTTAACCGCCAGGTCTCGTTCGGACCTCAAAGAGCTTCCATCTATGCAGGCCGATGAACTGTTCGCCAAAATCTCTGACCTAGCTAAAAATAGGGAGTAGACTATGCAGCGAGTTGACGCCGATTTTAAAGAGAGAGTTTACGAAATTGTCGGACGAATACCTCAAGGAAAAGTGGCTACCTATGGTCAGGTAGCGGCTTTGGCTGGTGCTGCTTGGGCAGCTTGGGAGGTTGGCCAGATTGCTCACACGGGTCCCAAGAATCTGCCCTGGCAAAGAGTTGTCAATAAACAAGGTGGCATGGCCCGAGGATATCCTGGTGGAATGGAGGGCCATAAGCAGGCATTATTGGCAGAAGGGGTTGAGGTGAGTGACGATTATAAGGTTAAAATCGATCAAATTCTATGGCAACCAGTAAACCCAAACCAAAACTCCTTGTTATAGTCGGGCCGACGGCTAGCGGTAAGTCCGATCTTGCTTTTAAAGTAGCCAAGGAGTTTAACGGCGAGATCATTGCTGCTGATTCACGGACTATTTATAAAGATCTAGATGTTGGTACGGCTAAGCCGACTATGAAAGAGCGGGCGGCAGTGGCGCACTGGGGACTGGATCTGGTGGAGCCGGGTGGTAGTTTTACGGTCGCAGATTTCAAGAAGTATGCACAGGCTAAAATTCAAGAGATACAAACAAGGGGCCGTCTACCCATATTGGTTGGTGGAACTGGACTTTACATAGATAGCGTATTATTTGATTTTGACTTCCGATCAAAGGGTAGTAAAGAACAAAGAGATGATTTAGAAAAACTTGGCATAGATCAACTGCATGACATTATTAATAAAAATAATTATCCTTGGCCAGAGAATCTTCAAAATAAGCGTCATCTTATTAGGATTATAGAGACCGCCGGAGCGCTTTCAACAAAAGCGGCTATTCGCCCCGACGCACTAGTAATTGGACTGCTACCATCAGACAAAGCTCTGCAGAGTAGAATAGACAAGCGTGCAGATAAAATATTCTCGAATGGGGTGATGAAGGAGTACAAATCTTTAGTTCGAAAGTGGCCCGGAGTTCCAGCTCAAAATGTCGGTATTGTGTATAAACTTTGTTCGCAGATTCTAGCCGGAGGGCTAACAGAAGAAGAAGCGAAGCAAAAGTTTAAAAAACTAGACTGGCAATATGCTAGACGTCAACGCACATGGTTCAGAAGAAATGACCATATTCATTGGTTTGAGAACGGCTTGGCGGCCAAAACCTTTCTAAAGAATCGTCTGAACACATAAGTTATTGTAAGTTAGTTAATTCTGTTACAATAACTCCGAGAGGGAAGTTATGTTCGAGCAACTATTTGGATCAAAAACTAGGGTTAAGCTTCTTCAGCTTTTTTTTACCAATCCCAACCGTTCATTTTATGTGCGCGAAATTACCCGTAAAGTTGATGAACAGATCAACTCTGTTAGGCGTGAGCTTTCTAACCTACTAAGCATTGGCATTATTAAGTCAGATGCCAATAATAACCGGCTTTATTATGAAGTAGATCAGAGCTACGAATTTTATTCACCTCTGTCTATGATTTTCGGTGGCGTACCTATTGAGGCTGCCAAACCGGCGAAGAAATCAAAAGAAAAAAATAAAACCGAGGCTGAACCTAGGGAAGAAGCACCAAAGAAAGCCGCTTCAGCGACCGATCATCCTTTAGCCAAGGATCTCAGAAGTCTTGGACGGGTTGAGCTTGTTGTATTTACGGGCCAGTTTACCAGGGATGAAGCAAGTGGCATCGATGTGCTGTTGGTCGGAGATATCAACCAGACAAAAGTCGTCAAGTTTATGAGCGAGCTGGAAAAGACAGAGAATAAGGAACTTAGGTATGTAGTAATGACGCCCAGCAACTACCAATACCGTGTACAAATCAACGATCGATTTATCAATAATCTGTTAGGTTCTAAGAAACAAGTTATAATTGATACTCAGAATCTAGTAAACAACTAAAAGGAGTAGCTGTGGACGTACAGTATTACGGTGGAAATTGCGTTAAAATATCATCTAAGAAATTTAGTATTGTGGTTGATGATAATTTGCAAGCATTGGGCGCTAAAAGCGTAACTAAATCAACCGATATTAGCCTGCGTACATCTACACTTACGCCAGAGCATTCCGAAGCTTTATTCTCGGCAGAAATGCCAGGTGAGTATGAAATATCAGGAGCTATTATTCGCGGCACAGCCGCCAGGGCTCATATGGATGAAGAAGGACAACACTCGGCAGTTATCTATACTATCGAAGCAGAAGAGGCCAGAATTGGCGTTATTGGCCATATATTTCCCCAATTGAGCGAAGATCAGCTAGAGAATATCGGTCTTTTAGATATTGTTATTATTCCGGTGGGTGGCAATGGCTATACGCTTGATGGCGTGGGCGCTTTGTCTATCATTAAGCAGATCGAACCCAAGTTTGTTATACCTACACACTATGCCGACAAAGACTTAAAGTATGAAGTTCCACAGCAAGAGTTGAGCGAAGCTATAAAGGGCCTAGGCATGGAGCCCTCCGAAACGACCTCTAAATATAAAGTACGGCCAGGCGAGCCGGCCGATACTACAAAGCTGGTTATTTTAGAGCGTCAGTAAGTTACAGCAGACCCTTCTTCTTAAGGCTACGTATAGCTTGGGTGCTGACTTTCATCTTAACTTTTTTACCGTCAACTACCAGGGTCTTAGTCTGCAGGTTAGGCTTCCACACTTTCTTGGTGTGGCGCTGAGAAAAGCTGACATTGTTGCCATACTGCTTGCCTTTACCGGTGATTTCGCATTTTTGCATAACAAATCCTTAAAGAGTTTCAACGCTTAATTCTAGCGTTCGTAAAAGAGAAAGTCAAGCCAGTGTAAGGTATAATCTTAGAGATGGACTCCTTAACACAAGAGCTTTTAATAGTATTGCCGGTACTTTTGGTGTCAATGTCTCTGCACGAAATGATGCACGCACTTGTTAGTTACTGGCTGGGGGATGATCTAGCCTACCTTCAAGGCAGAATATCAATAAACCCCATTAAGCATATTGACCCGGTAATGACGCTGGCTCTCCCGCTGCTACTTGTCTTAAGTCACAGCCCAGTGCTCTTCGGGGCCGCCAAGCCCGTCCAGGTGAACTTTAATCGTGTACGCTACGGTGAATACGGCGCAGCTATAGTTGGCATGGTTGGGCCTCTGACCAACCTAGTCTTGGCCATCTTGGCTGCTATTGTACTAAGAGTAGTAAATCCTACATCGACAGTATTTTATGACATCTTAGGCTACACCGTTATTGTGAATATTGGTTTTTTTGTATTTAACACAATACCTTGGCCGCCCCTAGATGGATCTAGGCTGTTGTACGCTTTTGCTCCCAGACCCCTTCAAGAAATAATGGAGTCAATTGAGCGAATGGGCCTAGCGGGCCTCGTAATTTTCATTCTGATTTTCTATCAATTCATAGGCCCCTTAGTGACCACCGTGGTTGATAAATTAGTTAGTGGATTAGCTCCGGGCCTGCTCTAGCTGTTATAATAGAAAACAGGTCGGGAAGGGCACATTAATTTTCTGAACACCAATTTTTAGGGAGTTCAACTACCAATTTGATCTGTGGATCAAGTGTGAGAACACCCACTTTGCGCATTAGGGCAGAGTAAATTGAGTGCTAACGTACCGACCATGTAAAAAGTCCTGGTTCGTCCAGGACTTTTTACATGGTCGGGGTGACAGGACTTGAACCTGCGACCTCACGGCCCCCAGCCGTACGCGCTAGCCAACTGCGCTACACCCCGCTAAAAGACCAACTATTAGCTTTCCTTCAAGTATTATAAGATAGAAATAGCGTAAAAGAAGACCAGACATAGTGAAAACACTTAAATTCAACCACGAGACGGCCAAACTAATTGAGGAAGGTCAGAAGATATCCACCTGGCGCATGTTCGACGATAAGGACCTAAGCGTTAACGATGAAATAAGGATTATTGATAAGGTTGAAGATAGTAACCCTCAGACTTGGAAAATTATAGGCACGGCTAAAATAACAGAAATAGTCGAAAAAAGACTCGAGGACATAACCGAAGAAAATATCCACGACGACAACGCCTATGCTTCAAAAAGGGATATGCTAGAGGTGTATAGAGGCTACTACGGTAGCAAAGTCACAGGCTCAACTCCAGTCAAAATCATTTATTTTGATTTTGAAAAATCTAAGCCTACCACTCCAGCTGAGGTGGCGGCCCTCGATGTTGCTAAACTTTACACCGATGGAGGTTCGCGCGGTAATCCAGGTCCGTCGGCTGCTGCGTTTGTGATCTGTAATCTGGATGATAGTGTTGTAGAAAAATCAGGAATTTATCTAGGAGTTACCACTAACAATAAAGCAGAATACCAGGGTCTTCGTCTAGGATTAGAGCGGGCACGTGAGCTAGGGGTTGAAGATGTACGAGTTTTTATGGATAGCCAACTGGTAATTAACCAGGTCAATGGCGCCTACAAGGTCAAAAACCCAGACCTACTGCCAGCCTATCAAGAGGTAATAGCTTTATCGAAGCTTTTTAATAAAACGGTCTTTACGTATGTTCCTCGCGAGCTTAACAAGCTAGCCGACAAGGAAGTCAACCGCATTCTAGATGAGCAAAAATAGGCTATAATAATTATTGTGCCGGCTGACGGTTGGTCGCCCGCGCTTAAAGCGCGAGAGGAAAGTCCGGGCAGCACAGGGCAAGGCAGTTGCTAACGGCAACCGGAAGTAATTCTAGGGAAAGTGCCACAGAAACGACACAACCGGGTTCGTACTAGCGGGCCTGGAAATGGTGAAAAGAGTGGGGTAAAAGCCCACAGTCCTATGCGGTGACGCATTAGGAGAGGTAAACCCTGCCTGCTGCAAGGAGATAGCCTAAAAAGATCGCCCGTCTGGCTGTCGATAACCGCTTGAGCCTGGTGGCAACATCGGGACTAGATAGATGACCAACTAAAACAGAACCCGGCTTACGGTCAGCCGACACACAAAAAACCCTTCTTTAAAGAAGGGTTTTTTGTTTTCAAAGGCTAGTTATTTTTGGTGACAGATTTAACAACTGCTTCAAAGGCTTTTGGTTCGCTAACGGCAAGTTCCGCTAACACTTTACGATCTAGACCAATGCCGGTATTTTTTAATCCGGCTATAAGGCGGCTATAAGTAGTGCCGTTCAGGCGAGCAGCGGCATTAATGCGAGAATTCCAGGTAGCCCGAAAAGTGCGCTTGCGGTTGCGTCTATCTCGGTAGGCAAACTGCAGAGCCCTGGTAGTTGCTTGCTTTCCGCGCTTAACACTAGAGCGATTGGACTTAGTATAGCCCTTTGTAGCTTTTCTAATTTTTTGATGACGGCTGTGGGAGCCAGTACCTCTTTTAACGCGCATTGATTAAACTCCTAGTTTGCGGCGGATATTTTTAACCTGTTTGCCCTGAAGCTCTTCAACTCCAGCAAAATTTCGCTTGCGCGAATTGCTTTTCTTCTGAAGAAAGTGATTAGAACCAGCTCTCCGGCGTAAAACTTTACCGTTTTTACTGAGCGCTATTCGCTTCTTAGTACCGCTATGAGTTTTTAGCTTTGGCATTCTTACTCCTTACGACAAAACTTAGCTGCCGGCCAGCAAACTGAGGCTCTTGGTCGACGCTGATATCCTCGCCAAGTTCACTTACAATTCTGTCAGCTAGCTTAAAGCCCAAATCCTTATGGGCTAGTTCTCGTCCCCGATAGATTACAGCAATTTTCACCTTATGTCCAGCCTCTAAAAAGCCGCTGACCTTGCGAAGCTTAACCGCTAGGTCGTTGTCGCCAATTTTTAGGCCCACTCGCATTTGCTTCATCTCCACAGCACGAGCATTTTTACGACTCTTTTGAAGCTGCTTGGTGCGTTGATAATTATATTTACCCCAGTCAATAATTCGGGCAACAGGGGGATCAGCTTCAGGAGATACTTCGACTAGATCTAATCCGGCTTGGTCGGCAGCTAACAGGGCTTCGTTACGGTTTAAAACTCCTAGCTGACGTCCATCTTCGCCAATCACTCTAAGCTGGGCTGACCTTATAGCCTGATTTATACGGGGATCTTTGCTTATTTTAATTGCTCCATGAATTTAGAAATATAGTAGCAGAACAGGGAAGAAGTCTCAAGTTAGTGACGGCTGATAACGATACTGCAGAGCCTCGCTGATATGGGTTGCAGCTATTGACTCCTCGTTACTGAGGTCGGCTATTGTTCGGGCTACTTTAACTGTACGCACGTAGGCTCTAGCCGAGATCCCAAGTTTTGGTGCCGCGTTATCTAGAAAGTCTTTAGCACTAGGTGAAAGTCGAGCTAGTTCGCGAACTTCTTTATTAGACATAAGAGAGTTGAATTTCATTTTGCCGAATCTCTTGTTCTGTTTCTGATATGCTAGTTCTACTCTACCTCTTATAATTTTGGATTCAGGCTCTCGGTTTGTGTTGACTAGCAGGTTTTTGTGGTCGATGTCGTGAACTGGCAGATGCAGATCGACTCGATCCAAGATAGGTCCAGAAACCTTCTTTTGGTATTTAGCAATTGCGCTAGCACTGCAAACACACGGTTTACTAGTGCCGAAAAAACCACATGGACAAGGATTTTGAGTAGCAACCAATATGAACTCCGCTGGATAGGTAACACTGTCTTTAACTCGGGCAATAGAAACAGTTCCGTCTTCTAGGGGTTGGCGGAGAGCTTCCAGAGCTCCGTGGTTGAACTCTGGCAATTCGTCTAGAAAAAGAATACCCCTGTGGGCTAGCGTCGCTTCTCCTGGCTTGGGGTTGCTACCACCGCCGACTAAGGCAGTGGTGCTAGCTGTGTGATGAGGAGATCTGAATGGTCGGTCAACGACAATATGATTAAAATCACCAGCGCCCAAGCTATAAAGTTGCGTAACTTCTAACACTTCTTCGTAACTGAGCCTAGGCAGGATACTGCGCATAGCTCTAGCGAGCATAGTCTTACCTGTCCCAGGCGGCCCGTGTAAAAGAATGTTATGGTGGCCGGCTGCAGCTATTTCCAGAGCCCGCTTGGCTATGGGTTGGCCTGTTATTTCTGAAAAGTCGATGCTATCGGTAGTGGCGCTCGAGCGGGGAAGCTGTCCTGCCTTTGTTTGAACTGTCTTGGCTGGGAGGGAGCCGCTAAGATCAAGGAAAACGTCTCTTAAGCTATCTACCACCTTTAGAGTTAGCCCAGGAACGAGCAACGCCTGTTCTAGATTGGGGGTCGGAATGAAGAAATTGTTAAAACCTTGCTTTTTAGCTTCAAGAAGGCGACCAATTAAGCCCCTCACGGGGTTAAGAGAGCCATTTAAGCTAAGTTCACCTAAAAATATTGTCTGCTCTCGCCCCTGAATCTTTATTTGTCCTGACTCCGCAAGAATCGCTACAGCCATTGCCAAATCTAGACTAGTGGAGTCTTTAGGCAGGTCAGCAGGCGAAAGATTAATAGTGATTCGTTTTCGTGGCAGCTGAAGCGAGCTGTTAGCAAAGCTCGCTCTAAGACGCTCTTTAGCCTCATCAACGCTTTTTGAGGCGTGACCAATTATAACTACTGCAGGCAAGCCGTTGGTTATATGACACTCCGCGTTTATCAGCGCGGCACTGGTGCCTGAATAATCTACAATGCTCTTAACACCAGCGTCCATAATTTTTTCATTATGGCACGTTAATTTATAAATAAAAGCTTTAAAACTAGTTCACCCGGCCAGAAGCCGGGTGAAATGTTTGGGGAGATTTGTTAGCCTGTTTGTTTCAACTTGGTGGAACAACGGCTTGCGAGAAGCCGTTGTTACAAGTCGTTTTTGTTTTTGAGCACTTTTTTTATTCAAGTGCTACGTTCATCTTATAAATAGCAAAATCTACTGTCAATACGTTTATGCATAAAAAGTGCCTAAACATGTGTATAACTTTTAGTTGGTTTGCTATCATTTTGTCGGCCTTACTCACAAAAAGCCGACACTGGTGCGCTTAAAAAACTACTTTTTAGCAGGCTTCGTGGGTTCAAGAATATATAAATGCCGCAGCAATTTTTTAGCCAATAATTATAAACAGCACCTTCAACTAAGTGGCATGGTTGGCGAGATTCCAGAATCCGTAGCTTCATGGCAGAGATCTAGTTGAACCATGTTTTTTCTAGCAATCTTTCTAGCAGTCTAATAACAAGCAAATATAGTGCGGCTTCCATATTTTGTGGTTTCGACTGACACTTTCATAGGTCCGGGATGACTTTCAGGAATTTGTAAGTATGTTGTTCCGCTTTTGAGAATCAGGGTCTCATTTTAGGGTTGTGCGCAAAGTCTTGTGTCAAAGTCGGACAAACCGCCAAAGATTTTAGTAAAACGGCTGGCTACTAATTAGATTCATATTAAATTTTTTGGCCAAACCAAAGCTGCCAAGCAAGGCTGAGAAATGATCACTTTGTGCCTAAATAACTTTTTAACAACAGCCATTAGATGCATAATTTACTACAGTAAGTAAATCAACTCGCAATCTGTTAAAAGTTTTTACGACAACGTAACTGTCTTGACTATCTTTAGACTTTGTGCTAATTTGAGAGAGTAAGTAAAAAAACAAAAACTTACAAACACAGCGCCAGGAGTTTGCGTATGGATAGCGCTCTCTAAAAGAGAGCGGTCAGTCACTAAGCCGGTGGACGGTAAGCGCTATTTAGTAATTTAATCATGGGCGCATTTACCGCCCCGGCTCCACGTTTTACAATGAGGAGGTGAAAATAATTACTCAACCCATGAAATTGCCAGTAATCTTTCTTGCTGGTAGTCTCATGGGTTTATTAATGATAGCTGCCTACACTACACCATCAAGCAACATAGCGATGGTAGTTGTATTCTTCTTTCTTCTTTTAGTCTTTTTAATGAGCCTGGGGTTTGGGTTGGGAGCTCTCAGATCTGGCAGGGTAACGCCAAGGTGGCGCCACAGAACGATCCTAGTAAGCCTGCTCGTAGTGCTGCTATTTATGTTCAGAAGCAGTCAATCGCTCAACTGGGTCGACGGTGTAATTCTACTACTGACAATAGGTGGAATTAGTTTTTACACCGACCGACGATTTTACTAGTTTTACGGTCGCCGGCTAAAGTATAATAGTTGTTATGAGTCCCAATACCGGGGGAGAAAAACCGCAGTCGAATCAGGAAGCTCCGGCTTTCAACTCGGAGCAGTATGTTAGTAGTGGCGAAAAACAGGAAGCGATCCCAGCTGCTCAGGAATCGACAAGCCAGCCAACAGCTCCAGTTATAGTTGTTCCTGTAACCCCCACGGTAGTCATACCAGATGATTCTACTACGGACGACTCTACTTCTCAGGCCCCAATCTCTGCGCCAACTAAAGATAGCGATACTATAGAAAAAATTTGGGTAGACAGGGCAAAGGCCGTAATCTCGCAAACCAGAGATGACCCCTTTATACAGAAGAATGAGATGAATAAGGTTAAGGCTCAGTATATACAAAAGCGCTTTAATAAAAAGCTTAAAACAGATGACGCGGTAGCATAATGGGCGTAATTATACTTTTGTTATTGTTGCTGATTCTGGTTGGCGGGGGCAGTTTGGTCAGTTTTTACTATCTGCGAAAGATATACCGCGAACAAAAGAACTATGAGCGCGGACTAAAAATGGTCCCGGTGCTGATTCACTTGCCGCCCTTGAGCGAAGATACTGAGGCCAAAGGAAGGGACGTGCGAGACGTTGTTGATGAGAATATATCGCGAGCTCAAGTTTTATACAGTATTCTAGCGAGCACTTTCCAAAAAGGCTTTAAAGCTAAGTTCTATGGCCAAAGGCATGTGGCCTTTGAAATTGTAGCCAACAAGGGCACAGTAAATTTTTACGCTGCCGTGCCTGTGCCATTACTAAGTGTAGTCGAGCAGGCAATAGTAAGTGCTTACCCTGCAGCCAGACTAGAAGAAGCTCCTGAGCATAACATCTTTAATCCCGTAGGTAGAATATCGGGTACGGTAGGAGGTGAAATGACCCTTAAAGAAACATTCGCCTACCCAATAGCCACTTATCAGGACCTCAAGCGTGATAGCATGCAAGCTCTGTTGAACGCCATGTCTACCTTAACCAAAGAGGACGGAGCCGGCATACAGATTCTATTGCGGCCGGCCCAGACAACATGGCGCAAGATGGCAACCGCTGAGGCGGATAAAAAACGCAAGGGTAAATCAAAGAACAAAGGCTTTAGCCTTTTGATGTCTGGTGCCAGCGACCTAATGAAGGCTCCAATTAAGCCGCCCGAGACTAAAGAAGATAAAGACAAGCCAGCCGAGATATCCTCGCTGGATCAATCTATTATTCAGGCCATAGAGGAAAAAACAAAACAACCTGGTTTCGAGGTACTTATAAGAGTAGTGGCCTCTTCTAATATTTCACACAGGGCTCAGACTATTCTTAATAATTTGGTAGCCACCTTTTCTTTATTTGACTCGCCAGGCAAGAACGGCTTTAAATTTGTTCCGTCTAGAGACATAGAGTCTTTTGTAACGTCATATATATTACGTTTCTTTCCGGCCGAAAAAGACCATAACGTTCTAAACACTACAGAAATCGCTACGCTATTTCACTTCCCAGATCAAGAAAATATTCCAACCAGTCAGCTGGAGAGACAGGCTTCGAAGCAAGTTGATGGACCCCGCAATGTGCCGGAAAAGGGTTTGCTGCTTGGCTACAACATGTTCCGTGGCGCCAAGAAGGCCATTAGGCTATCCGAGCAAGATCGGGCACGCCACATGTATGCCGTTGGTCAGACGGGTACCGGTAAATCTACTTATCTGGAAAACCTTGCTTTGCAAGATATGCTGGAGGGTCGTGGATTTGCTTTTGTCGACCCACACGGTGACACAGCTGAAAAGCTTTTGGCTATGGTACCCAAGGAACGCACGGAAGACGTTATTTATTTCTGTCCGGCGGATATGGATTATCCACTTGGTCTGAATATGTTTGAGTACCATTCTCCAGACCAAAAAGACTTCTTGATTCAAGAGGCTATAAACATGCTTTATAAACTGTATGATCCACAGCACCAAGGAATCATAGGCCCTCGTTATGAGCATCTTTTCCGTAATGCAGCTCTAGCCATCATGGCTGATCCAGAAGGCGGAACCTTTATTGATATTCCTAAACTTTTCCGCGATCCGCAATATGTGGAACAGAAACTAAAATACGTGACTGATCAGAATGTTTTGGAGTTTTGGCGCAAGGAGATGCCTCAGAGCCAGCGGAGTAATGAGTTCGGTGAAGTCACCAGTTGGTTTGTCAGTAAGTTCGGCGCTTTCATGAGTAACGAGATGATGCGTAATATCATTGGCCAGACGAAGAGCTCTTTTGACCTGAGACAGATAATGGACGAGGGTAAGATTCTGCTTGTTAACCTCAGTCGCGGTCGAACCGGTGATTTGAACTCCAAATTACTAGGCATGATATTTGTGATGAAGTTTGAAGCGGCAGCTATGAGCCGAGCCGATATACCAGAAGAATATCGACGAGATTTTTGTTTATATGTGGATGAGTTTCAGAATTTCTCTACTGATTCCTTTGCCGATATCCTGAGTCAGGCGCGCAAATATCACCTAAATCTGATAGTTGCTAACCAGTTTACAACCCAGCTAAGCGAAGAAATTAGAGATGCAGTATTTGGTAACGTTGGCTCAGTTGTTTGTTTCCGTGTAGGTACGAATGATGCAGAATTCCTGGCAAAGCAATTCGCGCCTGTCTTTGATATTGATGATCTGCAATTCTTGCCCAACGCGAATACGGCCGTACGTATGATGATTGGTGGGGTGCCGGTTCAGCCATTCTCGATGGCCACCTTGCCGCCGCTAGGTAACCCCAATCCACAACTTGCCGATGCCCTAAAACAGCTATCAGCGGCTAAGTATGGGCGTCCAAAAGCCGAAGTTGAAGCCGGAATTTTTAAGCGCTTGGCTACAGCAGCCCCAGCTAAACCCGCGCTGCCATCGGCATTTGGTTCTAGTCCCTTTGCTGGTGGCGCCCCGTCGTCCGCTAGTTTGCCGCAGTGGGTCTCTGGTGCTGCGGCCAGACCGCTTGGTCCGCCGACTTCTGCCGCTATGCCTTCTGCGAGCTCGTTGCCGAAGTCGAGCTCCTCGTCTTTCCTAGACGAGTGGCTCGCAAAAAGAAAAGTCGCGGCGCCAACGATCGCTACCAAGACAGCGCCGGGCACGACTACAACTCCCGCAATCAGCAAGGCTACAGGCGAGGCAGCACCCCCACAAACACCAACAGAGAACCCGAATTCCCCTCTAGATGCTACTCCAGCACCGGTCACAAATACCGGAGAATTCAAAATAAGCCGTGACGGCCAGCCCCAGGACGACCACATGGTGCATATCGATAAAGATGGAAACTTATCTTTTGGTGGATAGTGGTGCGTATTGTTTTTGGCGACGATTTCTTCTATAATTATTAGTTGATAGGAGTGGGCAATAGGCCTCTAAAAGGTAGTTGCCCATTTTAAAAATCTAAGAGTATTAACAGAGGGTATAAGTGAGTAAACAAAAAGCAGATTCTTATGGCGCCGATCAAATTCAGGTGCTAGAAGGTCTTGAGCCAGTTCGCAAGCGTCCAGGCATGTATATCGGAAGCACAGGCTACGAAGGCCTGCATCACATGATTAAAGAGATCGCTGATAACTCTATTGACGAAGTTATTGCTGGCTTTGCTACCAGACTAGACGTTGTCATTAACGAAGATGGTAGTGTAACGGTTAGCGATGATGGCCGTGGTATTCCAGTCGCTAAACATCCTAAAACTGGGGTAAGTACGCTAGAAACAGTCTTAACGGTTCTGCACGCCGGTGGCAAGTTCGGCGGCGGCGGCTATAAAGTTAGTAGCGGTCTGCATGGTGTTGGTTCTAGCGTAGTTAATGCCTTATCTACTAAGCTAATTGCCGAGGTAAAGACTGACGGTTTTGTTTGGCGCCAAGAGTATGAAATAGGCGTACCAAAAACCCCGATCAAGAAAGGTGAAGCTACCACGGAAACAGGCACCACCATAACTTTCTATCCAGATGGTTCTATATTCAACGAGACTAACTTTGACTACAAGTGGGTAGTAAACTACCTAAGGCATCAATCGTACTTAACTAAAGGTGTTAAGGCTACGATCAGAGATAATCGTAGTGGCGAATCCTATGGTTTCTATTTCGAGGGCGGCATCGAGTCTTATGTCCGCCACCTCAACTACGGCAAAGAGCCAATTGATGACGATATTTTCTATATAGAAAAAGAAGTTAAAGAAGCCATGGTAGAGGTGGCTTTGCAGTATAACGATACCTTTAGCGAGACGGTTATGGCCTTTGCTAATAACGTTTTCAATCCGGATGGGGGTACTCATCTTACAGGTTTTCGCACCTCACTAACCAGAGTATTGAACGATTATGCCCGAAAGAATGGACTGCTTAAGGAAAAAGAAGAGAACCTAACAGGCGATGATGTCAGGGAAGGGCTAACAGCTGTTATCTTGGTTAAAATTCCAGATCCGCAATTCGAAGGCCAGACTAAAAATAAGCTGGGCAATCCAGAAGTGCGAGGCTACGTTGAGCAAGTTATGAATGAGTGGTTCGCCTACTATCTAGAAGAGCATCCTAACGTTGCTCGCAAGATGGTGAATAAATCTCTCTTGGCCGCTCGTGCCCGTAAAGCCGCTCGTGCTGCTCGTGACAATATCATTCGAAAAGGTGCGCTAGAAGGCGCCACATTGCCGGGTAAGTTGGCCGACTGCGCAACCAAAGACCGCTCGCAGGCCGAGTTGTTTATCGTTGAGGGTAACTCTGCCGGAGGTTCTGCTAAAGACGGTCGCAACAGCTACTATCAGGCTATTTTGCCTCTGCGTGGCAAAGTTCTAAATGTGGAACGTGCTCGATTGGATAAGATGTTGGCCAATCAAGAGATTCTTAATCTAATCAAGGCAATGGGTGTCGGAATCGAAGATCAGTTTGACATTAATGGCTTGCGCTATGAAAGAATCATAATGATGACCGATGCAGATGTTGACGGTTCGCATATCGGAACACTGCTAATGACTCTATTCTTCCGTCATATGCGGCCTATTATCGAGGGTGGCCACTTGTATGCGGCTAAGCCGCCTCTATATGCCATTACCGCCGGCAAAAAGAAACAATACGCCTATAGCCCTGAAGAGCTAGATGAAGTTATAGATAAAATTATTGAGGAGCGCAAAGTCAAAGGCGTGAAGGTTGACCCCAAAGAAGACCGGATCAAGCAGGCCGGCGTCAGCGTTTCTCGCTATAAGGGCCTAGGTGAAATGGATGCCGATCAGCTGTGGGAGACTACTATGGATCCCGAGAATCGCATACTTATACAGGTCAAGATTGAAGACGCCGAAAAAGCCGATGCTATTTTTAGCAAGCTGATGGGCACAGAGGTAGAAATGCGCAAGAACTTTATTCAAAGTCGTGCTAAATTTGCAAAGGATCTGGATATTTAAGATGGACGAAAGAGCAAAACAGGCACTTCCTTCAGCTGAACAACATTCTAAAATAGTCTTAAATCAATCAGTTGAAGACAGGATGGAGGATGACTATCTTAACTATTCTATGAGCGTCATTATATCCAGAGCCTTGCCCGACGTAAGGGACGGCTTAAAACCGGTTCATCGACGCATATTGTACGTTATGGATAAGGGCAACTTGAGAGCGGGCTCAAAGCATACTAAGAGCGCTCAGATAGTAGGTGAAGTAATGGGTAAGTACCACCCCCATGGCGATACCGCTATTTACGATGCCATGGTGCGCCTGGCTCAACCCTTTTCGACCCGCTATCCGTTAGTGGATGGCCAAGGCAACTTTGGCTCTATGGATGGTGATCCACCGGCGGCTTACCGCTATACCGAAGCGCGCATGACCCGAGCGGCGGAAGCCATGGTAGAAGACCTGGATAAAGAAACGGTTAATTTTGTTGACAACTTCGATGGCTCCCTCCAGCAACCAGAGGTTCTGCCGGCAAAACTACCGAACTTGCTTCTCAACGGACAGGTCGGTATTGCGGTTGGAATGGCGACTAATATTCCGCCACACAACCTCAATGAGCTGGTAGACGCCACTTTAGTCCAGATAGATAATCCCGACGCGACTCTTGACGATTTGATGGAGCACGTTAAGGGGCCCGACTTTCCGACGGGCGCTATTGTTTACGGCCACGAATCAATCCGCACAGCCTTTGCCACCGGTCGTGGCGGAGTGGTCGTAAGAGGCGTTGCCGACATAGAAGAGGGTGCCAAGGGTCGCCATCGAATCATAATTACCGAGATCCCTTATGCGGTTAACAAAGCTGGCTTGGTCGAGAAGATTGCTGACCTCGTACGCGATAAAAAGATTAGCGGTATTAGCGATCTTCGCGATGAAAGTTCCAGAGGGTCGGTCAGGGTGGTCATAGACCTCAAGAAAGACGCCTATCCTAAGAAGCTATTAAATCAACTCTATAAACTAACACCGCTGCAGACTACTTTTCACTACAACATGCTGGCGCTCGTAGACGGGATACAGCCACGAGTCCTGGGCCTCCAGGACATTATAGTCGAGTACATCAAACACAGGCAGTCTGTAGTGCGTCGCAGAACCGAATACGAACTCCGTAAGGCGCAAGAGCGCGCACACGTCCTAGAGGGCCTTAAAACAGCCCTCGATCATATAGATGAAGTCATTGCGACTATACGCGCCAGCCAAACTACAGAAGAAGCTCAAGAGAACTTAATTAAAAAGTTTAAGCTCACCGAAATCCAGGCCAGAGCAATCCTAGCTATGCAACTCCGTACTCTGGCCGGCTTGGAAAGGAAAAAAATTGAGGATGAGTTAGCTAGTCTGCTGGCTTTAATCGATAAACTCAATAGCATATTGGCTGATGAGAAGAAGATTCTAAAGATCATCAAGGATGAAATGCTGGAAATGAAGAAGCAGTTTGGCGATGATCGCAAGACCAAAATAGTTGCTCAAGAGCTAGGCAAGCTTAGTGATGAAGATCTTGTGCCGGACGAGCAAGTAGTTGTCACTCTTACATCAGCTAATTACATAAAGCGCACCCCGATCGCTGACTACAAGAGACAGGGTCGTGGTGGCAAAGGCAGACGTGGAATGGCTACCAGAGAGGAAGATGTCATTGAGCATGTTGTAAATGCCTCAACGCACGACTTCCTTCTATTCTTCACTAACAAAGGAAGGGTGTTCAGGATTAAGACCTATGAGGTTCCGGCGGTTGGACTTAACGCCAAGGGAGTAGCTTTAGTTAATTTACTCCAGCTTCAGCCTGAGGAAATTGTTAGTTCAGTCATAAACGTCAGTAAGCAAGGGGCCGAGGGTCATTTACTCATGTGTACCGTGAAGGGAGTGGTAAAAAAGACGCCCTTTGAGCAATACAGGAATGTTCGTAGCTCAGGTTTGATTGCTATTCGTCTAGATGAAGGGGACGAGCTTAGATGGATACGCATGACGACAGGAGAGGACGAGGTTGTTATTTCGACTAGCCAAGGCCAGGCTATTCGCTTCCATGAAAAGGATGTCAGGCCGATGGGGCGAGCCAGTAGAGGTGTTCGTGGCATCCGTCTGCGAGCAGGTGATCAAGTAATAGGTATGGACATTGTTGACGATGATTCCTACGTGTTTGTTATCAGCGAGTTTGGCTACGGTAAGAGAACCAAGGTTAATCAGTTTACGGCTCATAAACGTGGCGGAGTCGGTATTCGTTCCGCTGTGGTTAATAAAAAAACCGGCCCGCTAGTAGGGGTCAAGACACTCAAGGGTGACGATCAAGAAGTCATAATCATCTCGGCCCATGGACAGACTATTCGTCTCGGACTTAAGAACATTCCAAGTCTGGGGCGAGCAACTCAAGGTGTTAGGATTATGCGCTTGAATGATGGCGACCATGTAGTATCACTAGCCCTCGTAGATAGGCAGGCCGAAGTAGAAGACGACACACCGGATGGCGTCATCCCTGAAGAAGTTATCGAAAAGACAACAACCTAGAGGATTTTTATCTGTTGACAGCTACACGATAAACGGGTTATTATCTAGTTAAGTTTTTCTGGGGCCTTATTTAATGTGCTCTCAAAAAACGCTCATTGAAAACTGAATAGTGCAAATCAACGTCAGTTCATGTGGCTTACGAGCCACAAAGAACTATGTTTTAAACACGAGAACCTTCCAAGGTTCTCAACAGTAAGTCAGATTCTGACTGAAGTTTGGACAAGTTCTCTTTTATGGAGAGTTTGATCCTGGCTCAGGATGAACGCTGGCGGCGTGCCTAATACATGCAAGTCGAGCGGTAAGGCTCTCACAGTTTGCTGGATTGAGACAGGTCGCGGTTCCGCAAGGATAAACCGCATCTAAAACGAAGCGACAAAACTTCGGCCTTCTTCATAAAAATCAAGCAAAGTGTGAGAGTACACGAGCGGCGGACGGCAGAGTAACGCGTAGGAACGTACCCCAAAGTGAGGGATAAGCACCGGAAACGGTGTCTAATACCGCATGTGATCTTCGGATTAAAGCTTTAAGCGCTTTGGGAGCGGCCTGCGTATGATTAGTTAGTTGGTGAGGTAATGGCTCACCAAGACGACGATCATTAGCTGGTCTGAGAGGATGATCAGCCTGACTGGGACTGAGAACGGCCCAGACTCCTACGGGAGGCAGCAGTAGGGAATTTTCCACAATGGACGAAAGTCTGATGGAGCAACGCCGCGTGCAGGAGGAAGGCCTTCGGGTTGTAAACTGCTTTTATCTGTGACGATTATGACGGTAGCAGATGAATAAGGATCGGCTAACTCCGTGCCAGCAGCCGCGGTCATACGGAGGATCCAAGCGTTATCCGGAATTACTGGGCGTAAAGAGTTGCGTAGGTGGCATAGTAAGCAGACAGTGAAAGGTCACGGCTCAACCGTGGATACATTGCCTGAACTGCTAAGCTTGAGCACGAGAGAGGTACCTGGAATTCCTAGTGTAGGAGTGAAATCCGTAGATATTAGGAGGAACACCGATGGCGTAGGCAGGGTACTGGCTCGTTGCTGACACTAAGGCACGAAAGCGTGGGGAGCGAACGGGATTAGATACCCCGGTAGTCCACGCCGTAAACGATGGATGCTAGCTGTTAGGAGTATCGACCCTTCTAGTAGCGAAGCTAACGCGTTAAGCATCCCGCCTGTGGAGTACGGTCGCAAGACTAAAACATAAAGGAATTGACGGGGACCCGCACAAGCGGTGGAGCGTGTTGTTTAATTCGATG